>DATGCX010000348.1:0-12112 GCA_035311445.1 Xanthobacteraceae bacterium
AACGCATCGCTTGCATCGGCCCGCTCCCCCTCCGCTCAGACCGCGCGCGCGCCCAGCGGCGGCGAATATTACCAGCAGCCACGCCATTACCTTGCGGTCCACGGCGTCGAAAAGAGCTTTGCCGGCCGCAGGGTCGTGCGCGGCGTCAATCTCTACGTCCGGCGCGGCGAGGCCGTCGGCCTGCTCGGCCCCAACGGCGCCGGCAAGACCACCGTGTTCTACATGATCACCGGCCTCATAAAGGCCGAGAAGGGTCGCATTTACCTCGACGGCTACGACGTCACCACTCTGCCCATGTATCAGCGTGCCCGGCTCGGCATCGGCTACCTGCCGCAGGAGGCCTCGATCTTTCGCGGCCTGAATGTGGAAGAGAACATCCGCGCCGTGCTGGAAATGATCGAGCCAAGCAAGCGGCGACGCGAAGCTGAACTCGACAGCCTGCTCGAGGAGTTCAACATCGCCCGCCTGCGCAAGACCCCGACCATCGCGCTGTCGGGTGGCGAGCGCCGACGTGTCGAGATTGCCCGCGCTCTGGCGACGCGACCAAACTATATGCTGCTCGACGAGCCGTTCGCCGGCATCGATCCGATCGCCGTCGGAGACATACAAGCCCTCGTCCGCCATCTGACCGAGCGCGGTATTGGTGTGCTGATTACCGATCACAACGTACGCGAGACATTGGGCCTGACTGACCGCGCCTACATCATCTATTCAGGCGAGGTCCTGATGGAGGGCGAGCCAGAGGATATCGTCAATAATCCGGACGTGCGCCGCCTTTATCTGGGCGAGGAATTCCGCATGTAGCGGGCAACACGTTCTCAAATGCTCGGCGATAGTTGGGTATACAGGCGCGCTAAATCCGGCTAAGCAAGAACCGGACCAATTTCACGCATGCCCAATGGCGCTCATTCAAAAACTTCTGCTCCGCCAGACCCAGGCTCTAGTGATGACGCCGCAGCTGATGCAGGCCATCAAGCTGCTGCAGCTATCCCATCTCGACCTCGCCGCTTACGTGGAGGGGGAACTGGAGCGCAATCCGTTACTGGAACGGCCGGTGGAGGAGGACCCGATTCAAAATGACGGCGAATCGGGCGCCGAGGTGTCCTCACCCTCGGAAGTGGGACACGCCAACGCAGATTGGATGGACGACCGGCTGGAGAGTCGTCAGTCGATCGAGGCGCGGCTCGATACCGACCTCAACAACGTATTTCCCGATGACGGCACGGCCGGGCCGCCGCAGATGCCGCAATCCCACCCGGGCACCTACTCGGAATGGAGTGCCGTCGGCGCGGGTGGCCGCGCGGATGGTGAATTCAACCTGGAAGCCTTTGTGAGCGCGGAGACCACGCTTTCCGGTCACCTTGCCGAGCAGGTTTCCATAACCTTTACGGATCCGGTTGAGCGGATGATCGCGCGCTACCTTGTCGACCTCGTCGATGACGCCGGCTATATTCAAGGCGACCTGGCCGAGGCCGCCGAAAAGCTTGGCGCTTCGCCGGAACAGATCGAGGGGGTGCTGGCCCAACTGCAGACCTTCGATCCGCCGGGGGTGTGCGCGCGTAATCTGATCGAATGCCTGGCTATCCAGCTGCGCGAGTTGGACCGACTGGATCCTGCGATGGAGGCGCTGCTTGGCCACCTCGAACTGGTTGCAAAACGCGACTTTCCGGCCTTGCGCAAGATCTGCGGCGTCGATGATGACGACCTCGTGGACATGATCAGCGAGATCAAGCGCCTCAATCCGAAGCCGGGGTTTGCCCTCAGCTCTGCGCTGGTTCAGCCAATCGTGCCCGACGTATTCGTGCGGCGAGGCGCCGATGGCGCCTGGCTGGTCGAACTCAACCACGACACTCTGCCGAAGGTGCTGGTCAATCAGAACTACTATACGAAGGTGTCGAAGACCGCTAAGAAGGACACCGATAAATCTTACCTCGCCGAATGCCTGCAGACTGCCACGTGGCTGGTACGCGCCCTCGATCAACGCGCCAAGACAATCCTCAAGGTGGCGAGCGAAATCGTGCGCCAGCAGGACGCTTTCTTTACACATGGTGTGCAATGTCTGCGGCCACTCAATCTCAAGACCATCGCGGATGCGATCGAAATGCACGAATCGACGGTATCGCGCGTTACCTCGAATAAATACATCGCGACCGCCCGCGGCACTTTCGAAATGAAATTCTTCTTCACGTCGGCGATTGCCTCCGCGGACGGTGGCGAGGCCCATTCGGCGGAGGCCGTACGGCATCGCATCAAGCAGCTCATCGACACCGAGTCTGCCCAGGATATTCTTTCGGACGACGCCATTGTGGAACAATTGCGCAATTCCGGGATCAATATTGCGCGCCGTACCGTCGCCAAATATCGCGAAGCGATGCGAATCCCCTCATCTGTCCAGCGCCGTCGCGACAAGCAGGCTGCGGTCAAGGGATCGGGGTGATTTTCGATTGTGAATTGATCCGATGAGTCGATCAGCATTTGCGGCCAACCGCGATCGGATTTGTGCCAAGGAGGGCTTCGGCGCTTCCGGTCGGCGGCAAGTGGTTGTTGCTGCCGACCGCGAAATAGAGCCCGATCATGTCATGGGCGAGCGGCATCATGGCGTATACCGCCGCCGGCCCGGCATGGTTGCTCATGCGCGCTCCAACCCATCCAACGCCCGTTTCTTTGGCCTTGGCGATTGCGGTGTGGGCGGCAAAGCGCATGATCAGATGTCCCATGGCGTTGTCGCCGTCGACCAGGGCCGTCGAAGCGCGTTCCTCGACGATGCGAATGTTCGGCCGCAGATTGATGCCGCCGGCCTTGATGCGGCGCACGTAAAGCGGCAGGCGGAATACCCCATGGGTATCGGTGCCGCGCAAATCGGCCGCCACGATAAGCTCGCCGAGAATGCGTGCTTCGTCCGTCGTCAAGCCGACTTTTTCGAACACCTGCGAAACAAAGGTCCGCAGACGGTCGGCCGAGACGCGCGGCGGAGTATCAGGGCTGTCCATGACGAGAAGCTCGTGGGCTTTTGAAACCAAGTGAGCCACGATCGAGCAGGCGGCGCCCGACGCGTCAAGGCGTAGACAATATGGCCGAGATCGGGGAATGTCGTCTAAGCGCATTTCGATAAGGTAGAGTTGGAGAGTGCCGAATGCCGTTTCCGCGGGCCTCGAAGGCCCTTTCGCGTTTCACCGTGCTGGATCTGACCCGGGTCCGGGCGGGCCCTACCTGTGTGCGTCAACTGGCCGATTGGGGCGCCAACGTGATCAAGATCGAGACTCCGGCCCACCTGGAGAGCGGCGAGCCGCTAGGCGGCCCGCGCGAGGGCCCCGATTTCATGAATCTGCATCGCAACAAGCGCAGCATGACCCTCAATCTCAAGTCGGCTGAGGGCCTCGCGGCGTTCAAGAAGATGGTCAAGAAGGCCGACGTGGTGGTGGAGAATTTCCGGCCCGACGTAAAGGCGCGGCTTGGCATTGATTACAAGGCGCTGCGCAAGATCAATCCGCGCCTCGTCTATGCGAGCATTTCGGGCTTCGGCCAGGATGGCCCTTACGCGGACCGCCCCGGCTTCGACCAGATCGCCCAGGGCATGGGCGGCCTGATGTCCATCACCGGCGAACCCGGGCAGGGGCCGGTGCGGGTCGGCATACCGGTTGCCGACCTGTCGGCCGGAATATTCTGCGCCATGGGCATCCTCATTGCCTTGCTAGAGCGGGAGACGTCCCACAAAGGCCAGCAGATCGAAACCTCCCTGCTGCAGGCCCAGATTTTCATGCTCGATTTCCAGGCCGCGCGCTGGCTCGTGAAAGGCGAGGTCGCGAAACAGGCCGGCAACAATCACCCGACCAGCATTCCGACCGGCGTCTTCAAGACCTCCGACGGCCATATCAACATCGCGACCGCCGGCCAGAAGATATGGGAGCGCTTTTGCCACGCCCTCGAAGCGCCGGAACTGCTAAGCCGCCCCGAATACGCCAACGGAGCCAATCGATTGAAGAATCGTGACGCCCTCAATGCGGAAATCAACCAGTTGACTGCGAAGCGTCCCAGTGCCGATTGGGTCGAGCGCTTCAACAAAGCGGGCGTGCCGTGCGGTCCGATCTATTCGATCGACCAGATGTTCGCCGACGCACAGGTCCGGAATGTCGGCATGGCGCAGCCGGTGAAGACCAAGGACAAGAGGCCTTTGACGCTGGTCGGCCAGCCGGTGTCCCTGTCGCGCACGCCGAGCAGACTGGTAGCGCCGCCACCGGCCCTCGGCCAGCACACCGATGCGGTGCTCAAGGAGTTCGGATTCAGCGCCAAAGAGATCGCGGCGCTGCGCCGGGCGAATGCCATCTGAGGCGGATTCAGCCATGTCGACGAATCCTGCCCGTTCGGACGTCGCGGCCGGGCCTGTCCCGGCCACCCCGGGACTTTTGCTCTATGCTCAAAATTCGGGGTCGTCGGGACAAGGCCGGCAACGACACGAGATGCGAATCACAGCGATCGAATCCGTTCTGATGACGACCTTTCCGTACCCGAGACCCAAGGACGAGCCCATGAACACATTGGTGCAAACGGACAAGATGCTGTCCCGCAAGGAGGGGCACGTCGGCTATGTGATCTTCAACAATCCCGAACGTCGCAATGCCGTGTCGCTCGAAATGTGGGAGGCAACCGCAAAAATTCTCGCCGATTTCAGTAGCGACAGCGACATCCGCGTAGTCGTGCTGGCCGGTGCGGGCGATAAGGCATTCGTGTCGGGGGCCGATGTCTCGAAATTCGAAGACGAGCGCGCCAGCGAGGAAGCGATTGCACGTTACAACCAGACGGTCGAGCGCGCCAACATGGCGATCTACGAATATCCGAAGCCGACAATTGCGATGATCCGCGGCTATTGTATCGGCGGCGGCGTCGGACTCGCGCTGTGTTGCGATCTGCGCATCTGTTCGGATGATTCGCGGTTTGCGGTTCCGGCCGCGAAGCTCGGCCTCGGCTATGCGTATCACGGATTAAAAAAGCTTGTCGACGTGGTGGGCCCATCATTCGCTAAGGAAATCTTCTACACCGCACGGCAGTTCGACGCCGAGGAGGCGCGCACGATGGGGCTCGTCAACCGTGTCGTGAAGGCGGCCGAACTTGATGCCTATGTGAAGAAATACGCCGAAACGATCGGCGAAAATGCGCCCATGACGATCGCCACCACCAAATTCATCATCGGCGAAGCCGTCAAGGACGAGTCGAAGCGCGACCTCGCCAAGTGCGCAGCCATGGTCAAGCAATGCTTCGAAAGCGGCGACTACACCGAAGGCCGTCGCGCATTCATGGAAAAGCGCAAGCCGGTATTCGCTGGTAGATAGCACGGACTTGTTCCCTCCCCCGCTTGCGGGGGAGGGTTAGGGAGGGGCCGATTCCACGGCACTGAATTCGCAGCAAGCCCACTCCCCGACCCTCCCCCGCAAGCGGGGGAGGGAGATGAGCGCGATGGCCGGGAGGGGGATGAGCCCCACGGTGGGCAACGGAGACGATGGGTGGCGTCGGTTGAGCTGCGAAATCTGACCAAGCGATATGACACTGCCGCGGCGGTAGATAACGTATCACTGCATATCGATCACGGCCTGCTGGTCTGCCTTCTGGGGCCCTCCGGCTGCGGCAAGACCACGACGTTGCGCCTGATTGCCGGTTTCGTGGAGCCGACGGCCGGAGAAATCGTCGTGGGCGATCGCGTGGTGTCGTCACCCGGGCGGACGCTGCCGCCTGAAGCGCGCAAAATGTCGATGATCTTTCAGAGCTACGCGCTGTGGCCGCACATGACGGTTACCGACAATGTGGCGTACGGACTCACGTTGCGCAGGCTGCCGCGCAACGAGATCGCCAGGAAAGTTTCGACTATTCTCGCCACTACCAAGCTTTCCGATCTGGCGGCACGGTACCCAGGCGAGTTGTCGGGCGGCCAGCAGCAGCGCGTTGCGCTGGCGCGCGCGCTCATCGTCGATCCGGAAACGCTGCTGCTCGATGAGCCGTTGTCCAATCTCGATGCCAATCTGCGCGAAGAGATGCGCTTTGAGGTGCGGCGGCTTCATGACGAATATCGCTACACCACCGTCTATGTGACCCATGACCAGTCGGAGGCGATGACGACAGCCGATCTCATCGCCGTCATGAATGCCGGCAGGATCGAGCAGTTAGGTCCGCCCGAGGATATTTACGCGCGACCGCGCTCGGAATTCGTCGCCCGCTTCATCGGCTCCAGCAATATCGTGAAAGGCAAGGCGCTCGACGCTACTCACATCACGGTCGCTGGTGTGCCGATATCGTGCACCGGCGCTGGACTCGCGGCCGGCAATGCCGCGGCCATTTCGATCCGTCAGCATGAAATTCACATCGCACAGGCAGAGCCGAGCGGCGAGCGGCATAATGTCCTGCCGGCGGTCGTGGTCCGCAACGTATTTCTCGGGCACACTCGCGATTACATGGTTGAGATCGGCGACGGGACCCAACTTCGGGTCGTCACGTCACCGGAACAAAACATCATGCGGGGAAGCAACGTGTGGCTGCGGTTGCCGCCGGAACGATGCCGGGTGCTTGAATCTTAAAGAACCTCCCTGCGATGCAGCACAACAACAAGGGAAGGAAATTGCGATGCCCGACGGAAAGTTCTCAAGGCGCACGATCCTCAAAGCTTCCGGGATCGCCGCCGTCAGCGCCTTCGCCTCTCCGATCCGGGCCGCTGCGCCCGAGCCAACCGCAGTCACGCCAGCCCTGATCGAAGCTGCCCGCAACGAAGGCAAGGTGGTCTATTACACCTCGATTGATCTGCCCGTCGCCGAGCCGATCGCCAAGGCATTCGAGGCAAAATATCCCGGCATAGCGGTTCGGGTGGAGCGCACCGGCGCCGAGCGCGTATTCCAGCGGATCGGGCAGGAGTATGCGAGCAACATTCACGCCGTGGATGTGGTCAATTCCTCCGACGCAGCGCATTTCATCGTGTGGAAACGCGACGGCCTGCTGGTGCCCTTCGTGCCGGAAGACGTCGCGAAACATTATCCGGCCGAACAGAAAGACCCCGACGGCCTGTTCGCGGCGTTCCGCGCCAGCCTCAGCGTGATCGGATACAACACGCGGCTGGTCAAGCCTGAGAATGCGCCGAAGAGCTTCGCCGATCTGCTCGATCCGAAATGGGCCGGCAAGATCGTCAAAGCGCACCCGGGTTACAGCGGCACCATCCTGACGGCCACCTATCAGATGTCACGCGATATCGGATGGGGCTTTTTCGAAAAGCTCGCCAAGCAGCGCGTCATGCAGGTGCAGTCCGCCGCCGATCCGCCCAAGAAGCTTGGGCTTGGCGAACGGGCCATCATGGCGGACGGCAATGAATATGTGCTGTTTCAGATCAAGGAAGCCGGTGGTCCGGTAGAAGTCGTGTATCCGACCGAGGGAACCCCCCTGATCGTCTCGCCGAACGCCGTGTTCAACGCCGCGCCCAATCCCAATGCGGCGCGCCTGTTCCAATGCTTCTGCTTTAGCCCCGAATGCCAGGATCTCGTGGTCAACAGGGGCGGCATGCGTTCGTTTCACGCGCAGATCAAGGACAAGCCGGGACGCCGCCCGCTCAGCGACATCAAGCTGATGAAGGAGGATGCGGCCGCGGTCGAGAAGCTCAGCGAGGAGATCAAGGCGCACTACACCAAGATTTTCCGGGTTTGACCTTGACCCTCGCGGTCCCTGCAGCGCCCGGGCGTTCGACGTTCCGCTTCGACCTGTCGCTGCCGATCCTGCTTGGATTTTCGGTGGCGCTGTGCCTGCTGATCCTGCTGCCGCTGTCCTGGCTCGTCTACTACAGCCTGCACGACCGCGCCGGCGGCTTCACCTTGGCGAATTTCGCACAGCTCGTCACCGATCCGACGTTTCTCGACCCATTGGTCACGACCTTAATTCTGGCCATCAGCTCGGCCACGATTTGCTGCCTGGTTGCGGCGCCCATGGGGTGGCTGGTGGCACGCACCGATATGCCGCTGCGCCGGACCATACGGGCGCTGGTGACCGCATCATTCGTGACCCCGCCGTTTCTCGGCGCCGTGGCGTGGGAACTGCTTGCCGCGCCGAACAGCGGTCTTCTCAACAAAATCTTCCGCGCCGTCACCGGTGCCGAGTCGGACGAGTATTTGTTCAACATCTACTCGCTGCCGGGCCTCATCTTCGTCATCTCGTGTTACACGTTTCCGTATGTCTTCGTACTGGTCGCCAACGCGCTCGACCGCATTCCGGGCGACCTTGAGGATGCATCCTCGATTCTCGGTGGCGGCGCCTGGACGACGGCGCGCCGTGTGACCGTTCCGCTTGCGCTGCCGGCAGTGCTGGCGGGCGCGCTCATCGCGTTTCTTCAGGCCATGACGCTGTTCGGCTCGCCCGCGATTCTCGCTCTGCCGGCCGGCTTCCACACCATGACGACCAAGATCTGGAGCCTGTTCCAATATCCGCCGAAACCGGAGCTTGCGGCCGCAGCCTCGCTGCCGCTGCTGGTGCTGACCGTCGCACTGCTGCGGGCCGAGGCCTTTGTCCTGGGCCGACGCAGCTATGCGGTCGTAGGCGGCCGGCAGGGCGATCCGCGACGGGTCCCGCTCGGCCGGTGGAAATGGGTCGCGCTCGGTGCCGCCTTCCTGGTGCTGCTCAATCCGGTGTTCCTGCCTTATGGGGCGCTGCTCAATGCGGCGTTTTCGCAGGTGGCGTCCGAGTTCGTGTGGTTCGACAATGTGACGCTCCACAATATCGACTTCGTGTTCTTCGAACTGTCCGCAACCGGACTCGCGTTCCGCAACACCCTCATTCTGTGCACCAGCGCCGCCACCATCGGCACCGTCATGGCCGTGGTGATCGCTTACATAACCTCCCGCAGGGTGGTGGCTTGGCACAAGGCATTGGGCTTTCTCGCCACCGCGCCGGTGGCGGTGCCCGGCATCGTGCTCGGCGTGGGGCTGTTCCTCACCTATACGCGTCCGCCTTTTGTGCTGTACGGTACCCTGTGGATCCTGCTGATCGCTTTCATCACCATCGCCTTGCCGGCAGCCTACCAGCAGCTGCAGTCCGCATTCCGCGTGGTCAATCCGGATCTCGAAGAGGCAAGCCGCATTCTCGGTGCAACACGCCTCGGCACGCTCGGCCGCATCACGGCGCCGCTGTTGCGCACCAGCGTGATCGCGACCTGGTGCTTCATCTTCATCGGCGTCATTCGCGAGCTGTCGGCCGCCATCATGCTGTTCACGTCGGAGACCAAGGTGATCTCCGTCCTGATCTTCGACCTCAACGAGAGCGGCGATCTTGGCGCCATTGCGGTGCTGGGCATCATTATGCTGGTGTTCACGTTTGCGGTCGTTATCCTCATCAACCGCATTCCGGGCTTTGGCGGTGTGCGCCTGCGCAACACCTGAAACGGCGAGAGTGTTTCTCAATCAGGCTGGCCTGTCGGTGTCATTGCCCGGCTTGACCGGGCAATCCAGTATCCGCCGGCTCGTGCTTACTTGATCGCCCGGTCAAGCCGGGCGATGACTGGAGAGAGCACCAACCTTATCGAGAAATGCCCTAAACATGAACCAGTCCCTTCCCACCGCCGCGGTCGCCGAGCGGCTCGCCGAACGCATCGTCGCTGTCGATCCGGTGCGTCTTCCGGCCGCAATGCGGGCGAAATGCGAAGACCTGGCACTCGATGTGGCCGGGCTCTGCCTGACGGCCCGCCGCCTGGACTACGTGCAAAGCACGCTGGCAGCCTGCGACGATGACGGCCCCTGTACGGCAATCGGGCACGCCCGCACGCTCAGCGCGGCCGGCGCCGCGCTGGTCAATGGGACGGCTGCCCACGGGGAGGATTTTGACGATACCTTCGAGGGCGGTCCGGTCCATGCCGGCGCCGTCATCGTACCGGCGGTGGTGGCCGCCTGCGAACGCCACCGTCCTGACGGCGCCGCGGCGTTGATCGGCATTGCGGTCGGGGTCGAGACCATGTGCCGGCTCGGGCTCGTCACGCCCAAGCTCGTTCACAAGGCGGGCTTCCACCCGACCGCGGTGTTCGGCGCCATGGCGGCGGCAGCCGCGGTAGCGGCCGCCCTGAAGCTTGATCGCCGCGCGATTGTTGACGCGCTCGGTATCGCCGGAAGCATGGCCGCTGGCATCATCGAATATCTCGCCGAGGGCGCGTGGACCAAGCGCATGCATGTGGGATGGGCCGCACAATCGGGGCTGCGCGCCGCACTCCTGGCGAAGCATGGCTTCGTCGGCCCGCGCACCGTATTCGAAGGCACGCACGGCTTTTTCCAAGCCTTCGCCCACACCCCCAAGGGCAATTTCGACGCACTCGTCGGCGATTTCGGCGAGCGGTGGGTCACCGAGACGCTCGCCTTCAAGCTCTACCCATGCGGGACCATGACGCATCCTTACATCGATTGCGCCCGCAGGCTCGCGGCGCGCGGCGTTGAGCCCGACGCCATCAAGGAGCTGGTTTGCGAGGTAGGCGAGGGAACGGTCCATCGCCTGTGGGAGCCGCTCGCCGACAAGCAACATCCCTCCAACGGCTATGGCGGAAAGTTTTCCACGCCCTACTGTATTGCGGCTGGGTTCGTGCGCGGCAATGTCGGGCTCGGCGATTTCACCGACGCGGCCGTGAGGGACCCCGCGGTGCTCGCAGTCGCCGCCAAGGTCCGATACATCATCGATCCCGACAATCCGTATCCGGACAATTTCACCGGCCATATCCGGGCCGTCATGCAGGACGGCAGCGTCATCGAGGAACGGCAGCCCCATATGCGCGGCGGCGCCCATGAGCCGCTGACGCGCCAGGATATCGAGGACAAGTTCGCGCTCAACGCCCGCTACGGCGGCTGGCCGGAAGCGCGGATCGCTCCTGCGCTGGCGCGGGCGAAGGCGCTCTATGACGGGCCGCTGGATTTGCAGGCGCTGCGCGGGTGAGCCCCTGTCCCCTCCCCGCTTGCGGGGAAGGAAACATTATTCCGTCCGGACCGCTCGACTTCACAATCTAGGTCCGCGGGAGTAACTTTAGGTAAAAGCACACCTACGGAATGAAACCATGTTTCCTCGAAACTATGTTGTGGTCGTCGATGAGCAAAATCGACTTGTCGATTTTTGCTTATACGAAAATGATCATGACGCCCGTCGTGCTTACCAGTCGTGGCATGTTGTAGAGGGTCGTCACGGCTGGCAGCCGTCTAGGAAAGAGAGAATTACCTACGGGAGAGCCAACTTTAGGATTGCAATAGGTTATTTACCATTCAAGACACTCCACAGCATGTCGGATGATCAAATGCGCGAAGAGGCAGGCGGTAAATTGCATTACGAGGTTATCTCGGCCGCGAAAGATTATGAGCTTCGGTCGCTTATCAACTCAGACCACCGAAGATCATACTATATTAAGAAGTATAAATACCTGCTAAGTACCTTAATCGCCATCGCTGTCGTCTCCCTTATTATCTTCCTCATTAGAAGCCGTTACCCGGTAGACCCGCTACCGAACCTAAGCCTCTCGATATCGATTGCCGGATTTTCTGTTGTTGCCTATTTCTTTCATAACGAATTTGGTTCGTTGATCGGAGCGTTTTTGGCTGCTGTAGCCGCATGGGTCGTTTGGGGAGTTGTTGCGGCGACATTGTGGAAGTTTTATTCTGGACATTTCACACCTCTATTTGGTTGGTAGTATTCCACAATGCCAGGACACATCCTAAGCGCCAAATGCAAGTGCGGCTTCGAACGGGAGCTGTCGCCGGGCGCGACGGTGAATCAGCTTCGCGTCATCGCATATATGGCCGATGGATGCGACCTCGTAACCATCGAAAGCGAGAAGGCCAAAGCGGATCTGACGGTGATTGAAGACCCATGGCTCAAGGCGCAAGAGACTAGCCCATTTGTGAGTTTTGATTCTTCGTGGGGGCCGTATCGGTGTCCTCGGTGCACACAAGACGGTCTACAGCTTCGCCCGACAGGGCACTGGGACTAGGTAGCCAAAGATCAGCGAATTCTAATTTCGCTTGTGTGTCAGGAGCCGACCGATCGTAGCGACACGGACCCGACCCGCCGCGCCATCGAGGATTCTGATAGATCGCTCCCGATCGGCGTTGGCTTGCTTGCGAGCCATGTCTTT
>DATGCX010000349.1:0-2668 GCA_035311445.1 Xanthobacteraceae bacterium
TCGAGGAAGTCGGTATCGATCCCGAGGCGAAATGGTTCCTGGCCGAAGGTGCCGATGCGCCGAGCATGCATCGCAGCATTCCGGTCAGCAAGGCCATGGATGATGCGATGATCGTGCTCTACCAGAACGGTGAGCGCATCAACCCGTCGAACGGCTACCCGATGCGCCTGCTGCTGCCAGGTTACGAGGGCAATATGAATGTGAAGTGGCTGCGCCGGATCAAGGTCGTGGACGGCCCGATCATGGCGCAGAACGAAACCATGGCCTACACCATCCTGCTGCCGAGCGGAAAGGCCTGGCAGTTCTTCTATCCGCAGGAGGTCAAGTCATTCATCTCGCATCCGTCGCCCGGCATGACCATGAAGGGCGCCGGCTTCTACGAGATCTCGGGCCTCTCGTGGTCGGGCAATGGCCGCATCAGCAAGGTCGAGGTGTCGGCCGACGGCGGCAAGAGCTGGGCGCTTGCAGCCCTGCAGACGCCGGTGCTGAGCAAGGCGCTGACTCGCTTCCGCATGGCGTGGAATTGGGACGGTTCGGCCGCAATCCTGCTCAGCCGGGCGACCGACGAGGCGGGCAACGTGCAGCCGAGCCGAGCCACTTTCCTTGCCGAGCGCGGCCAGCCCAGGGCGTCCCCGCCGGTGACGGCATTTCCGATGGAGCACTGCAACGTGATCTCCAGCTGGGGCGTCAGCGCGAAGGGCGAGGTGACCAATGTCTACGTTTGAAACACGGGTTTTGAGCGCCTGCATTGCTGTCGCCGTGCTTGCGCTCCGTACGGGGGCCGCCGTCGCTGCGGACGCGCCCCATTTCGGGCAGCCGATCTCGGCGGCCGACGCGGCAGCGTGGGATATCAGCGTCGGCCCTGACGGCGCCGGCCTGCCGCCGGGCAGTGGCACGCCGGCCCAGGGCGCCGTCGTCTATGCGGAAAAATGCGCCGCGTGTCATGGCGACAAGGGCGAAGGCAAACCCAATGCCCGCCTGGTCGGCGGCCAGATCACGGGCAACGGGCCTGTGGTCAAGACCGTGGGCAGCTACTGGCCCTATGCGACGACGCTGTTCGACTTCACGCGCCGCGCCATGCCGTGGACGGCGCCGAAATCCCTCACCGACAACGAAGTCTACGCCGTGACCGCGTACATCCTGCGGCTCAACGGCATCATCAGCGACAACGACGTGATCGACGCCAAGACGCTGCCGCAGGTCAAGATGCCGAACCGGGACGGGTTCATTCCGCTGTTCCCGGGCAAGCATTAGCGGCATAACGCGCAGCGCCCCTCCCTCTCCCGGTTTGCCGGAGAGGGCCGGGTGACCTTGCCGCAGGTGAAGATGCCAAACCGGGACATTTCATGGAGTCGATGAAAGACGACAGATCGGTCGCATCATGCCGGACCAACGCCATCACGAGTCTAATGGCTTTGCTTTATATTTGCGTAGTTTTCTCAATGTCAGATTTTGCCCGCGCGGTCACGTTGGAAGAGGTTTACGGTTTCTCCACGGACTGGGTCAAAGATTTTTTCGAGAAACCAGATCCCCAGATCGAGCGCTATTTTGGCATTCCATCCTGTACCGCCAACCCGCTCTGCGCAAACACGGCTAACGACGTTCTGCGCCGGGAAAGATCCAGGTGGAGATCATCTCCGGACCGAGGAAAAATCCTGGTTTGTCTGACGTATATAATTGGCTCGTCGATCATTCGCGACAACGCGGATCTAAACTGGAAAATCGAGTATAAAGATGGTTTTTTTTTCGGAGGCCAATATTGGCAACGAGTCTCAGGTTATGGAAATTTTTGGACAAATTGCTAACTTCGGCAAGCCTTGGTTTATCTTGAAAGAGCACGGGTTCGATATTCTTCTTTGGAAGAGATTATTAAAATTGCACGAAATCAAGCCGCCCGCAGCGAAGCCGCCGGCAATTGACATAAGAATAATAGAAAAATAGGAGCGGCGCAAAGTGCGCCGAAGCCGTTCCGGGGCGGGGACTCGCCCGCGTCACTGCCGGCGTGATTCGCGTATGGCGCGGACACGGTTTCTTCAAAACACGCCCGGAATGAGCCGGGACGTCCGGGCGCAGTAGGCGTCGTACTCGGCGCCGAACTGCGCGCGCAGCAACGCTTCTTCCGAGCGGATTCGGGCGGCGACCAACGGCAGCAGGAGGGCGGCCAGCAGCACGCCCGCCCACGAGCGAAACGCGAGGCCCCATCCGAGCGCATTGATGAGCATACCGAGATAGCTCGGGTGGCGAATAACGCCGTAAATGCCGGTGGTGACCAGGGTGTGCCCCGGCTGGATCGCCACCAGGCCGCTGAACCGGTTGCCGAGCACGTAGACGGGCCAAATCCGCAGCGCGCCGCCGACGGCGAAGAGGATGACTCCAAGCCAGCGGACGGCATCGCCGTCGATGACCCAGAGCTCGTTGCGATCGGTCCAGGCGGGCAACCAGGCGAACAGCAATCCGATCACCGTAAACGCCGCAATGACCCAGCGGTTGGCCCGATCCTCGCGCACACCCGTGCTCAAGTTTCCGCCGGCGAAGAACGCGGCCACGGAAATCGCGAAGGTGGCAACCGCGAGCGCCGTCAGTGCGGGGTGGGAGAAGAATGCGGAGAACCCGCCCCAGGCGAGCACGGCGAGACCGAGAAAGGCCGCCGTGGCTCCGAGGATCATGG
>DATGCX010000350.1:0-37062 GCA_035311445.1 Xanthobacteraceae bacterium
TTCCGGTTTGAATTTCAACGGCTTTGCCTTGGGACGGCCATTTTGCCGGGCGATTAGATCGATCTGTCTTGAGTGGGGAATCACGCACGACCGGAATCACCCGGAACTGCCCTCAAGAATGGCCGGGGACGCATGGCGTGATGGAATCGACGGCGGGGGGCGCTTTTCCGAGTCAGCGGTGTCAGGGTTGCCCTTGTCAGGGCAGCGGCTCACTTCGGGGCCGCTTCGCCGGGCACGCCCCTGAGGTCTGCGTCAGGATCGCATCCATTGCCGGCGGGCACGGCAGGCGGGATCGTGCGCCCCCCTCGATTTGCAACTTTGCAACACTCGGCCAAATGATTGGGGCCGATGGCGTTTCGGGCCCAATTTGGTCTGGCATCCGCCTGCGCTTTGCGGCTATGTTTGTTGCCAATGCCTCGGCAGATGCGCGGGAAGCTGTGGTGGGAGCTTGCTGGCTAGGCACGGTTTTGCGTGCGAGAACAGCAGGGTGGGAAGGCGGGGGTGGCGGACGTGGCAAGCGAGGCTTACACGTGATGATGGGTGCGGCCGGCGCATGCCTGCCCGTTTCCGGTTGCCGCGCCTCGCGCGCTGCAGCAGCGCTAGTCGTTTTCTCCGCATCGACGCTGTTCGGCTTGGGTGATTCGCGCCAGGCGTTGGCGCAGGCCAACCAGCAGAATCCTCTTCTGACCTTCCAAAACCAGATCCGGCCGACGCCGAGCGGAAAGCCCATCACCGCCAAGCCGGCTCCCGGCGCCCAGATGCTCGTACAGGCCAACGAGATCCGATACGACTACAACAACCTGCAGGTATCGGCGGTCGGCAACGTTCAGATCTACTACAACGGCGCCACCATCGAAGCCGACAAGGTGATCTACGACCAGCGCAGCAAACGGCTGCACGCGGAAGGCAATGCCCGGCTGACCGAAGCCGATGGCAAGGTCAGTTACGGCGAGTTGCTGGATTTGAGCGACGACTACCGCGACGGCTTTATCGATTCGCTGCGCGTGGAAACCGCTGACCAGACCCGCCTGGCGGCGTCTCGCGCCGACCGTACCGACAAGAATTACACAGTGTTCCAGAGCGGCGTCTACACGGCCTGCGAGCCGTGCCGTGACGATCCTCGCAAGCCGCCATTATGGCAGGTCAAGGCGGCACGTATCATCCACAATGAATCCGAGAAGATGATGTACTTCGAGGATGCCCGGATCGAATTTTTTGGCGTTCCGCTGGCCTGGGTACCGTATTTCTCCGCGCCCGATCCGACCGTCAAACGCAAGACCGGTTTTTTGATGCCAATCGTGTCGACGAGTTCGGCATACGGGTTCGGCATCGAAACGCCTTATTACATTGCGCTGGCTCCCAACTACGACGCCACCATTTCGCCGCGCATGACCAGCACCCAGGGTCCGTTGTTGAGCGGCGAGTGGCGCCAGCGTTTCGAAGACGGCGATTTGACCATTCACGGTGCCGGCATCGACCAGCTCGACAAGAACAAATTCATTCGCAGCGACGGCACGGTCACGCCGGGCTTCCGAGATTGGCGCGGCAGCTTCGAAGCGAGCGGACGCTTCAATCTCTCGCCCCAATGGACCTGGGGCTTTGATGCGATCGCGCTGTCTGATCGGACCTTCTTCCAGGACTACAAGATCAGGCCATTGAACTCGACGGCGATCGATCCTTTGCTCAACATCCCCACCGAGGGGGTGTCGCAGATCTACCTCACGGGACGCGGCGAACGCAGCTATTTCGATGTCCGGACGATCCACTACTTCGGCTTTTCCGAATCCGACGTTCAGGGCGCGCTGCCGATCATTCTGCCGGTCCTCGACTATGCCTACACCTTCGATCAGCCGGTGTTTGGGGGTGAACTTGGCACCAGCATGAATCTCACCAGCCTCAAGCGCACGACGGCCAGCTTCGACCCGATCAGCGCCAACGCATTGAACTTCGGCCTGTGCAACATCAATACCGCTGACCCCGCGCAGAAGACCCCCGCCAACTGCCTGCTGCGCGGCGTTCCGGGCCAATACTCACGCGCATCCGCAGAAGCGCATTGGAAATATCAATATATCGACCCGTTCGGTCAGGTGTTCATGCCCTTCGTTTCAGTGCGTGGCGACGCTGCGGCGCTCGCCGTCAGCAATGAGTCGGGCGTCGGTAACTTTATCGACACCGGCGATTCGACCGTCAGCCGCGCAATGCCGACCGTCGGCCTGGAGTACCGCTATCCTTTCATCGGCGTGACAGGCTGGGGCACCCAGACGATCGAACCCATCGCTCAGTTGATTGTCCGCCCGAACGAGCCTGCGATCGGCAAGTTGCCGAACGAGGATGCCCAGAGCCTCGTATTCGACGACACCAACCTGTTCAAGGTCGACAAATTTTCCGGGTGGGACCGCGTCGAAGGCGGTGGCCGCACCAACCTGGGCCTGCAATACACCGCCCAATTCAATCGCGGCGGCAACCTCAACATGCTGTTCGGCCAATCCTACCAGCTGTTCGGGCTCAACTCCTTTGCGGTCGGGGACGTCACCAATACGGGCCTCGGCAGCGGTCTCGATACGGCCCGCTCCGACTACGTGGCGCGCGTCGCATTTCAGCCGAACCAGCTCTACACGTTCACCTCACGGTTCCGCTTCGACCAGGCTGATTTCACGTTGCAACGCCTTGAAGTCGAGGCCCGCGCCAACTTTGACCGCTGGAATGCCGCGATCCTTTACGGTGACTATGCGGCGCAGCCGCAGCTCGGATTCCTGACGCGGCGCGACGGCATCCTTACCAGCGGCGCCTACAAGGTGAGCGAGAACTGGGTCGTCAATGGCGGCGTCCGATACGACATCCAGGCCGGAAAGCTTTCCCAGACGCGTTTCGGTCTCGGCTATATTGATGATTGCTTCATCATGTCATTCCAGTATTACACGGATTACACTTTCAGCGGCAATGTGACGTCCAGCCAGACCTATCTGCTGCAAGTCAGCTTGCGTACGATCGGGGGCACGGGATTCCAGTAGCGGCGAGACCGCGCCGCGGAATCGGTTGGAAACGGCGCTGCAAGGTCGACAGGCGCGCTACGTTTTGACGCCTGCCCGACGGCACCTGCTATAGGGTAGAAATATCGATTATGCCTGCGGAATCACCTTGAGTTAAGGGAGGATAAAGCTTTGACCCCGATCCGGCGCGGAATGATAGGCGGACACGGCCGCATCATCATTGCGATTGCCTGCGCCTTCGCCGCAATGGCAACGCCGTCCCGGGCAATCGCCCAACACGTCGTCCTGGTCGTCAACGGTGAGATCATTACCGACTACGACATCGACCAG
The DNA here is from genome assembly GCA_035311445.1 of Xanthobacteraceae bacterium. Lineage (GTDB taxonomy): Bacteria > Pseudomonadota > Alphaproteobacteria > Rhizobiales > Xanthobacteraceae > JAJPKK01. The sequence continues at coordinate 3,321 of DATGCX010000350.1, forward strand.
CGCACGAAATTCAATACGCTATCCACCCACAAAACCCCGGCACGGCAGGACGTAATCGAGGAGTTGATCGACGAAAAGCTCAAGGTCCAGGTCGGCCGCCGCTACAAAATCGACATTTCGGACAGCGACGTCGATTCAAGTTATGCCGACATGGCCAAACGCATGCACCTGACCCTGGACCAGCTCACCCAGACGCTAACTCAGGGCGGCGTCGATCCCAAGACGCTCAAGGCGCGGATTCGCGCCGACACTGCATGGCAATACATCATCCGCGGCAAGTTCCAGTCGAGCCTACAGATCAACGAGAAGAGCGTGCTCGACGAAATGGAGAGTCAGAACCAAAAAAAGAGTGATGGCGACAAGGTCGGTTACGAGTACACGCTGCGGCCGATCCTGTTCGTCGTGCCGCGCGGTAACACAGCACTGCAGGAAGCCCGCCGCAAGGACGCCGAGGCGCTGCGCGCCCGTTTCACCAGCTGCGATTCCGGGCTGGCTTTTGCACGATCGCTGCGCGACGTCGCCATCCGTGAGCCGATCACCAAGAATTCCTCCGACCTTGCGCCGGCGTTGCGCCAGATCCTCGATAAGACCGAGCCCGGGCACCTGACGGCGCCGGAAACGACCCAGCAGGGCATCGAGTTGTTCGCCTTATGCGAAAAGAAGGAAACCAAGGACGAAACCCCCGAGAAGCGCGAGGTGCGCGAGAAAATGTTCAGCGCCCAGTTCCAGGCCAAGGCCAAGAGCTACCTTCGCGAACTGCGCCGCCAGATGATCATCGAACGCAAGTAGCGATGCCGCGGTCAATTGCGCTGACGTTCGGAGAACCCGCAGGAATTGGTCCCGACCTCACAATTGCATTATGGCGACGGCGCGTCGCGCTCGACCTGCCGCCATTCTATGTCATCGCTGATCGAGAGTTTCTGGCGCGTCGCGCCAGGCTGACCGATGCGCCGATCACGCTCGGAACGAGCGAACCGGGCGAAGCCGCAGAGATGTTTGCCTCCGCATTGCCTGTCGTCGATCTCGGCACGATCGCAACGGCGTCGCCCGGGCGTCCCGACGCGACCAGCGCGCCGGCTGCGATCGCCTCGATTCGCCTCGCAGTACGCCACGTCCTGGCTGGAGAAGCCGCCGCGATCGTCACCAATCCGGTTGCCAAGAACGTGCTCTACCGGTCAGGATTTACCGAGCCCGGCCATACCGAATACCTTGCGAGACTCACAACCGAAGCAATGGGCCGGCCGATGCGGCCGGTGATGATGCTGTGGTCGCCCGAACTCGCCGTCGTGCCGGTGACAATCCATCTGCCGCTGGCCCAGGTGCCGGGAGCGCTCGACACCGATCTCATCGTGGAGACCGGGCGGATTACGGCGCATGATGTCGCAAACCGGTTTCGGATCGCCAGTCCGCGCATTGCGGTGGCGGGACTCAATCCCCATGCGGGCGAGGACGGCGCAATGGGGGCCGAGGATCGGGCCATCGTGCAGCCCGCCGTGGACAGGCTCAAGCGTCTCGGCATCGCAGCGAGCGGACCGCTGCCGGCCGACACGTTATTCCATGCGGGTGCACGCGCGAGCTACGACGTGGCGCTGTGCATGTACCACGACCAGGCGCTGATCCCGATCAAGACGCTCGCCTTCGATCATGCGGTCAACGTCACGCTGGGTCTGCCGTTCGTGCGCACCTCGCCCGATCACGGCACCGCATTCGACATTGCAGGGACCGATAGGGCCGATCCATCGAGCCTGATCGCGGCCTTGCACCTCGCCGCGAAGCTTGCCGCATGCGAGGACGTTACGGTCGCGACATGACGGCGATCGACGATCTGCCGCCGTTGCGCGAGGCGATCCGGCGCCACAGCCTGTTAGCGAAGAAGTCGCTCGGCCAGAATTTCCTGCTTGACCTCAATCTTACGGCGCGCATCGCCCGGGCCGGCGGACCGCTCGACGGCATCACGGTGGTGGAGATCGGCCCGGGGCCGGGCGGACTCACCCGCACGCTCATTGCGCGAGGCGCGGCGCGCGTTATCGCCATCGAGCGCGACCGCCGCGCCCTCGCTGCGCTCGGCGAGATCGCAGCGCATTACCCCGGAAGGCTGACGATAATTGAAGGCGATGCGCTGGAGACCGACTGGCGCGCGCCTGCGTCCCTTATGAGTAGGGCAACTGCATCTGGTCTGGTTCCCTCCCCTCCCCCTCGTGGGGAGGGGTTGGGGGTCGCGGGAGGCCGCACAGCATTGCCACAGCTCCCCGCCCCCCCACCCCAACCCTCCCCCGCAAGGGGGGAGGGAGAGGAGGCTGCCACAGCCTCTGCGACCGCGCTGCGGGGACCGCGGGGGATGAAGGAGAATGTGGTACGCATCATCGCCAACCTGCCCTACAACATTGCAACGGCGCTGCTGGTGCGCTGGTTGGAAGTCGAGCCATGGCCACCGTGGTACGATTCGCTCGTGCTGATGTTCCAGCGCGAGGTCGCGGAGCGCATCACCGCCGCGCCGGGCTCGAAGCAGTACGGCCGTCTCGCGGTGCTGGCCGGATGGCGAACCGAAGCGCGAATCATGTTCGATGTCGCACCGTCAGCCTTCGTACCACCACCGAAGGTGACGTCCTCGGTGGTGCGGCTTGTTCCCCGTGCCGCTACCCCGCCCTGCAGCAGCGTAACGCTTGAGCGCGTCTCCGCCGCAGCTTTCGGGCAGCGCCGTAAGATGCTGCGGCAGAGCCTGCGCGCGCTCGGCGATCCGCGGCCCATCCTGGCGGCAGCCGGCATCGATCCGACGGCGCGCGCGGAGGAGGTTACGGTGGAGGGGTTTGTCGCGCTCGCGAACGCGCTCGATGCGAACCTTGCATCAACGGCAGGTGCAATCGCGAATCCGTCTGGCACGAATTGATCTCCATTGGGTGCGATTAATCAAGTTGTCGAACTAACGAGCCGAGAGCGGCTGAAACGACCCAATGCGACCGTAGCGACCGACTTGCCCCCAAGCCGACTCGACCGCAGCAACCGGCCAAGCATTAGCGCCTGCACCCGAATGGATCGGAACAGACAAGAACCACAAGATCGACGTGGGCGAGGTTTGGCATGAGCGCTGAGGTGCGTGGGCTGTCCATCGGCATGATGCGGCGGCTGCGTGAGCGCCTCGGCATTTCAGCGGAGGTGCTGATTCGGGCCGAATCGGAAAATTCCCAATTGCCCAACCTCGATTCCTTGACGAAAAACCCCCGCCGAGAATGCCGGGGCTTCATCGCAATTGCACTCGATTCTGCGCCGGGAATTCAGTAGTTGGCGAAGAGCCCCCGGGGCCGCCAATCGATAGTTTAGGCCAGCCTTGAAAACGTGGAATTTATTATCGGCGAAGGGACTATCGCTGCCAAAGTCCATCATGCCGTACTCAATCTTCGCGGTCCAGTTGTCCCGCAAAGCATATTCGGTCCCGACGCCAAGCACCCGTCCACTGACGGTCTGGTCGATCGTCCCTCCGATGCCAACCGCCCCTATGCCTGGGCTGGTGACGCTGGCGTTGAGGGTTGCTCTTGAATGAGCCCACGCGGCGGGGCCATGTAGGCAGGACCGCGCACCGCATCGTCGGCGTCGGACAAGGCGCACGCCGATGCGAGTATTGCCGTAGCAAGACCCAGCTTGATCGGCTTGCAGACGCTCATTTACGCTCCCCTCCCGCAAAGACAGGCACCGGCTCATAAATCGCGCAACTGTGGCGAACAGGTTGTCGGATCATGGCGAATAACGCGGTTTTCCGCTCGCCGTTCGGGTTATCTTCGATTTGTGAACGGTGTGGTCGGGAAGCCACATTGTTACGGCATCGGAGGAATGCATGACACCCAAGCTGCACCGCCAATCTCTCGTCGCCTACGGCGCGCCGCTAGTCGAAACCACAGTCGACTGCCCGTCGCCACGGGGTTGCGAAGTACTGGTGCGCGTCGAGCGATGCGGCGTCTGCCATTCTGACCTGCACATGCAGGATGGCTACTTCCGGCTAACCGGCGACAAGAATCTCGACATCACGGCGGGCCGTACCCTGCCCTTCACCCTCGGCCACGAGATCGCCGGCGTGATCGAAAGCGCCGGGGCGGATGTTGCCGCGGATCCCAAGGCTGTGCCGGGCCGCAGGGTCGCAGTCTATCCGTGGATCGGCTGCGGCGCGTGTCAGGCTTGTTGGCAGAGCGAGGAAAACCTGTGCGCGGCGCCGCGTCATCTCGGCATTACGGTCGATGGCGGCTATGCGAGCCATGTTTTGGTGCCGCATCCGCGCTATCTGCTTGATTATGCGCCGCTCTCGCCGGCGCTGGCGGGCGCCCTGATGTGCTGTGGCCTTACCGCCTATGCGGCCCTGAAGCGGCTTCAAGCGAGCGCCCGTCACGGGCCGGTGCTGCTGGTCGGCCTCGGCGGAGTCGGCATGATGGGGATGGCGCTCGCACACACGCTGTTCGCGGCAGCGCCGCTGGTCGCCGACATTGATGCCACCAAGCGCGAGGCCGCGCTCCAGGCGGGTGCCGCGGCGGCGTTCGATCCGGCCGATCCGGCCGCTCGCAAGGCCATCAGGGCGGCGGCCGGTGGTGTGCACGGCGTGTGCGATTTCGTTGGCTCAGAATCCTCCCTCGCCCTTGCGACCGGTGTGCTCGCCAAAGGCGGCAAGGTGGTGGTCACCGGCTTACTCGGCGGCAGCTATGCGACTCCTGCCGCCATGTTCGTGTTGCGGGCCATGACCATCGAAGGCGTGCTCACCGGCACGCTTGCGGAAGCGGAAGAGTTGATGACGCTGGCACGCACGGGCCGGGCGCCGGCAATTCCAATCACGGAGCGAGCGCTCAACGAGGCCCAGGCGGCCCTCAATGACCTGCGCGCCGGCCGCGTGATCGGACGGATGGTGCTGACCGCGTAGATCGCAGGTGGGCACGCTTCGCTTTGCCCACCCTCCTCTTCTACACTGCTACAACGCTCATGCCGCAGAATCGCGCGCGTGCAGCGCGAGCCCGATCAGCGCGGCGCCGCCGAACAGCATGTTGATGCCGGCCAGCAGCCCGATCGCCCAAGCGGCGGTGCCGGGCAGGCCGGCGTAGATGATGGCGGCCAGCACCAGATCGATGATCCCGCTCGCCAGCATAAAGCCCCACCGCCCCGACAGCTCGCGCTTGTGATCGAGCGCGTACATGATGGTAGCGACGCCCTCCATGATGAAAAATACGATCAGAAGCAATGTGAGCGACAGCACCCCGCCGGCCGGCCACGCGATTAGCGCGACGCCAAGGGCGATCGCCAGCACGGCAGAGAACAGCGACCACCAGAACCCCGGCGCATGCCGCATCAGGAACGTCATGACGAGGCCCACGAGCCCGTTGAGCAGAAAGAGCCAGCCGAGGATGATTTCAACAGCCAGCGTTGCGATCGGGGGTAGGATGACGGCCGCGGCACCCAGCACCACAAGAATGATCCCCTCGATCAGCAGGAACCGCCAGCTGCCGTGAAGCGCGCTCGTAACGCGCTGCTCCAAGCGATCGATGTCGGACGAATGAATCGACATGACAGGCCTCCTTTCAAGAAGCTCTACAGTCCCGCTTGCAACGAGCGCACGAAAGCCGACAATCCAATCTGGCGCTCGCGCTTGAGGCGTTCGGCAGCGAGGATGGCACACACCTTCTCGAAGGCGCGCCGCACATCGCGGTTAATGACGACATAGTCGTATTCCGCCCAATGGCTCATCTCATTGGCGGCTTTGGACATGCGGGCCCCGATGATGGCGTCGGTATCCTGGGCACGCGTGCGAAGGCGCGCCTCGAGGTCGGCAATCGACGGCGGCAGCACGAAAACGCTGACGAGATCATCGCGACCCCTCTCGCGCAATTGTTGGGTGCCCTGCCAGTCAATGTCGAACAACACGTCGCGGCCCTGAGAAAGGGCGCGTTCGACCGGAGCGCGCGGCGTGCCGTAGCGATGGCCGAAGACCTCAGCCCATTCAAGCAGGTCGCCGCGCGCCACCATAGCGTCAAAGTGGGCGCTGTCGATGAAATGGTAATCCTTGCCGTCGACCTCGACCGGCCGCGGCTTACGCGTGGTCACCGAGATCGACAGCTCGATTGAGGAATAGCGCTCCAGAAGCAACCGCGACAGCGTCGTCTTACCGGCTCCGGACGGCGACGACAGTACCAGCATGAGCCCGCGCCGTTCCACCTCGCAGCCGTCGTGCCGATGCTGCACCCCCTGATCCGGCAAGCCGTCCGCGGGCACCATGGTCTTTTTCGGCATCGCTCGCCCCGACATCTGCGACCCCTCTGGCCCCTGTCGTCTGGCCAACCGTTATACCCTTCCCTGCGCCGGGAAGGAGACAGTCTGCTGCGCCACTCGAAAACAATCGTTTAACACGAAGCCTTATTCCAGGTTTTGCACCTGCTCGCGGAACTGCTCGACCACGCTCTTTAGTTCAAGCCCAATGTTGGTGAGTTCCAGATCGTTCGCCTTCGCGCACAGCGTATTTGATTCGCGATTGAGCTCCTGCGACAGGAAATCGAGCCGCCGCCCGACCGCCCCGCCTTTCACTACCATGCCCTGCGCCTGTGCCACGTGGGCAGCGAGCCGATCGAGTTCTTCGCGCACGTCCGACTTGGCGGCGATCAGCACCGCCTCCTGGTGGAGCCGGTCGGGATCGAACCGGTCAGAGGCCTGCAGCAGAACCGCGACCTGATCGGCAATGCGCTGCCTGACTGCGTCGGGCCGCCGAGCCGCGGCGGCCTCCGCGCGACTGATCAAGGCCGCAATCTCGTCGAGCCGCCCCGACAGGATGCGGGCGAGGGCATCGCCCTCGCGCCGCCGGTTCTCGACCAAGCTCGCCAGGACCGCCCCAAAGCCCGCCACCACGGCAGCTTCCACGGCGCGCCGCTCGTCTTCCCCTACTTCGGCATCGACCACCTCGATAACGCCCTTGATGCCAAGAATGCCGTCGAGCCGCGGTCGATCTGCATCTATGCGGCCGGCGAGCGACCTGACAGTGCCGAGCACGGCATTGAGGACGTCCTCGTTGAGGCGGACCACTGGTGACTTGACGTGACGCTCAACGCTGAGGGTGGCATAGACGGTGCCTCGCGCAAGTGCCTCACCGGTTTTGGACCGCACCGGCGGCTCCACGGCATCCCAACCCGGCGGCAGGCGCAGGCGCAGGTCGAGGCCCTTGCCATTGACGGACCTGATCTCCCACGCCCACGCATATCCGCCGGATACGCCGTGGCCGCGGGCAAACCCGGTCATGCTCGACAGCGCCATAGCGGAAAAGCTTTCGGTTCGTAGCGTAGACAGAATCGTCATGAACTTAGCGGTCGTGGCGTCGAGCCTCAAGCCGACGAGGAGATCGGGTTGCCGCGGACCGTGCAGCGCATCGATCAAGTCATAACGTTGGAGCAGCCTCACAAGCAGCGTTGTGCCACACCGCCCTCTGTAGGGGCGACCCTTGTGGTCGCCCTGTTGCGGATGCGACGAATGGGGCGACCACAAGGGTCGCCCCTACATCATCCTTCCGTCGGCACGAGTCCATTGTTATCGCTTTGTGACGATCCGATCACTTCAGATTAGCTGAGGCGAGCGCCTCGTTCGGCTAGCGCTGCTGCGTCGTCGATGGCGACGGCTGCGGTTGGGATGGCTGCTGGGGCAGCGGGCGCACGACGGCTGGAGGAGCCGGACGGCGCACAGCAGGCGCTGCCGATGCAGGACCCGTTGCGGGCGGCGGTGGTTGCGCCGCGGGCGGTGGCGTGCTGTCACGCTGGTTCTGTTCGAGCGCTCGCAGCCGGGCGACATTGCGCTGGTGCTGGTCGAGCGTCTCAGAAAAGGCGTGACCACCGGTACCATCGGCGACGAAATAGAGTTCTTTGGTGCGCGCCGGATTGGCGACCGCCTCAAGCGCCGTGCGCCCCGGATTGGAGATCGGTCCCGGCGGCAGGCCATCGATCACATAGGTATTGTAGGGTGTCGGCTGTTCGATCTCGTTGCGCTGAATGGGCCGCCCGAGCGTGCCCTTGCCGCCGACCAGCCCGTAGATGATCGTGGGATCCGACTGCAGCTTCATGCGCTGCTTGAGGCGATTGATGAACACGGCGGCGACTCGGGTGCGCTCGTCGGCGCGGCCGGTTTCCTTCTCGACGATCGAGGCAAGGACCACGAGCTGCTGGGGCGTGCGCAACGGCAGGTCCGCCATCCGGCGATCCCAAACCTCCTGCACGACGCGCGCCTGCGCCTGTTGCATCCGCTGTATCACCTGGTCGCGCGGCGTTCCCCGCGCATAGCGGTAGCTCTCCGGAAGCATGGACCCCTCACGCGGAATCTCCTTGACCTTGCCCGACAGGATGTCCGTCTCCAGGAGACGCTGCACGACCTGCTCGGAGGTCAATCCTTCCGGGATAGTGATCTGGTGCTGGACCACCTTGCCGTCGACGATAACGTTGATGACATCGTGCAAGCTTGCCTGCTTGGGGAACTGGTACTCTCCGAACTTCAATTCCTCGCGGGTTTTCGCCAGCAGCGCGCTTATGATGAAGGTCATCGGATGGTCGATGACGCCTTCCGTGACCAGGAGATCCGCTATATCGCGAATGCCGAGGCGCGGCGGAATATTGACGATTTTCTCTTGCTCGAGTGGGCCGGGGGCTTCAAAACGCTGCTTGGCGACCACGAACAGAATTCCGCCGGCGATGGCGATCAGGATCAATACGGTGAATACCGCATTGCCCGCCATGACCAGCGGATGGCGCACGCTCTGCGATCGCCGTGTCGGCATCTGCACCCGTTCAGGTTCAAGAGCAGCCCGCGGACTGCGCGGCGTGATTCGCTTGAATTCGTCAGGTCGTTCGCCCGACGCCACGCCACGGCGACCGCCTGGGACGACGTCGCGTGGCACCGCCCGCACGCCGGTATCCCGCCTGACCCGCGCCCCGTCGCGCGGAATCAGCTTCGAGGCGGCATCATTCGAATCAGCCATTACACAACCCGCTTAAAAAGCACGAATCCAAAATACGCCCCGCATCGTCAAGCTCGACCATGATCAGCAACATCAACGATGAATTGTGTCCTTTTGGCGATTACGGCGCTACCCTCCATGCAATATAAAATCGACTCAATCGTGAAGACGCCGAAACACCAGCGACGCATTGGTGCCGCCAAACCCGAACGAATTCGACAATACCACATCGATCTCGCGTTCTCGCGCCCTATGCGGCACCAGGTCGAGCGCTGTCTTGACCGAGGGATTGTCGAGGTTGAGCGTCGGCGGTGCAACCTTATCGCGCATTGCCAGAATCGAGAAAATGGCCTCGACTGCACCGGCGGCGCCCAACAAATGACCAATCGAAGATTTGGTGGACGACATGGCGATGTGGCTGGCCTCGTCACCGACGAGCCGGTGCACGGCGTTGAGTTCGATCTCGTCGCCGACCGGCGTGGACGTGCCATGCGCGTTGATGTAATCGATTTCGGCGGGCGTGATGCCGGCGCGCCGCATCGCCGCGGTCATGCAACGCAACGCGCCGTCGCCATCCTCGGCAGGTGATGTGATATGATGGGCGTCTCCCGATAAGCCATAGCCGATCAGCTCCGCGTAGATCGTGGCTCCGCGCGCGCGGGCGTGTTCCAACTCCTCCAACACCACCACGCCGGCGCCCTCGCCCATCACAAAGCCGTCGCGGTCGCGGTCATATGGCCGCGATGCCCGCGTCGGTTCTTCGTTGAAGGAAGTCGACAGCGCACGACAGGCCGCAAAGCCCGCCATCGACAGGCGGTCCAGAGGTGATTCTGCCCCACCCGCGACCATCAGGTCGGCATCGCCAAGTGCAATGAGTCGCCCGGCATCGCCGATGGCGTGCGCACCGGTCGAGCAGGCGGTGACGACGGCGTGATTCGGCCCCTTGAGACCGTGAGCGATCGACACGTAACCGGAGGCGAGGTTGATAATGCGGCCAGGGATGAAAAACGGCGACACCCTACGCGGGCCTCGTTCCTTGAGTATCAGCGCGGTTTCGGCAATGCCCGCAACACCACCGATGCCAGAGCCGATCATGACCCCAATGGCGATCTGCTCCTCGTAGGTCCGGGGCGCGCAGCCCGCATCTTCGATCGCCTGGGCCGCTGCGCACATGGCATAGGCGATAAAATCGTCAACCTTGCGCTGCTCCTTCGGCTCCATCCAATCGGCAGGATTGTAAGTACCGTTGCTTCCGTCGCCGTGCGGAATCATGCAGGCGATCCGGGCCGGAAGATCCGACACGTCGAAAGTATCAACTTTGCGCGCGCCACTTTCCCCCGCGATCAGCTGCCGCCACGTCGTCTCGACACCGCAACCCAGCGGTGTGACCATCCCCAATCCGGTAACGACGACGCGTCTCATCGGTCCGCCTGCATGGCCCGCAAACGACTTCCTGGCGCCGCTGCTTCTATGCGAACATCGTCTCCTGGCAACCTTGGTCCGATGTCGCCACTGATCCCCGGGCGGCCCGATTGCCGACCAGCGGAAAGCCGAAAATCTAAATATCCCTGCCGGGACGCAGGTATCCTTGACCTCGGAGCTTGCAACGGTCGACCGAGCCTAGGCGCAGCAGATCAGCTCTTGGCGTTCTTCTCGAGGAATTTCACCGCGTCACCCACGGTCAGGATCGTCTCGGCGGCATCATCGGGAATTTCGCAGCCGAACTCCTCCTCGAACGCCATGACGAGCTCGACGGTATCGAGGCTGTCGGCACCCAGGTCATCAATGAAGCTCGCACCTTCTGTAACCTTGTCGGGCTCTACCCCGAGGTGCTCCACGACGATCTTTTTCACTCGCTCGCCAATGTCACTCATTGTCCTGAACCTCGTGCGCCTCTTGATTGGCTCGGCCGGTCAAACGATCCTGCAATCGTTGAACGCGGCATCGTCGTGGCCGACGGCAGCAGGGAAACACCGGAATTTGGATTTTCTCAGCGCCCCGCCATCGTCCAGTCGTCTCGGGGGTTACCATACTTCAATTAGCTTGACTAGCATTGCGCACCCCCCCGAATATACCCCTTCACACCGGTAATTTGCGTTGCAACGATCTCAGATCATTGCCAGTCCGCCGTTCACGTGGAGCGTCTGCCCGGTGATATAGGCGCCCTCGAGCGAGGCGAGATAGAGCGCTGCCGCAGCAACATCGTCGGGCGATCCGAGTCGACCGGCCGGCACCCGCGCCAGAATCATATCCTTCTGCTTGTCGGTAAGCGCGTCGGTCATAGCGGTCCCGATGAATCCCGGCGCGATCGCATTCACAGTGACACCGCGCGAAGCAACCTCCTGGGCGAGCGATTTAGTCATGCCGATTATTCCGGCCTTGGCGGCTGCATAATTGGCCTGGCCCGCATTGCCGGTTACCCCGACCACCGAGGTGATCGCGACAATGCGACCGAAGCGCTGACGAATCATCCCGCGGACGGCGGCGCGGGCGAGCCGGAAAGCGGCAGTCAGATCGACGGCAAGAACTTGGTCCCAGTCCTCGTCCTTGAGTCGCATGAAAATGTTGTCCCGCGTGATGCCGGCGTTGTTGATGAGAATATCGACGTGCCCCATTGCGGCTTCCGCAGCCGGAACGAGGTTTTCCACATCTTCTTGGTCCGCGAGATTGCAGCGCACCACATGCACGCGGCCCCCCAGCTGGCCAGCCAGCGAATCGAGCATTTCGATTCGTGTTCCGGAAATTGTTACCGTTGCACCATTGACGTGGAGCGTGCGCGCGATGGCGCTGCCGATGCCGCCCGTTGCTCCGGTTATGAGAGCGGTCCTGCCGGTGAGATCGAACATGACGCTGTCCCTCAAACGGTCAGCACTGAGCTGAATGCACGGATGTCCTCCGGCACCCCGATAGCGGTTGCGGCGGCGCTCTCGGCGATGCGTCTGACGAGACCGGTCAGCACCTTGCCGGCGCCGATCTCGCAGAATTGCGTCACACCTTCGCGCGCCATATACGCAACGCATTCGCGCCAGCGCACCGTCCCGGTGACCTGCTCGATCAGGCTATGGACGATCTCGGACGGGTCGGAGATCGCGTGCGCGACCACGTTGGCGACCAGCGGCGGCGACGGCTTGTGGATCATCACCCTGGCAAGCGCCTGCGCCATCGCGTCTGCGGCGGGCTGCATCAGGGCACAATGGAACGGCGCGGATACCGGCAGCATCATGGCGCGCTTGGCGCCGCGGTTCTTGGCGATCTCGACAGCGCGTTCGACCGCCGCCTTGTCGCCGGACACCACCACCTGACCGCCGCCATTATCGTTAGCCGCCTGGCACACCTGGCCCTGTGCGGCCTCGGTCGCAACCGCCCGGGCGGCCTCAAGTTCGAGGCCCAGCAGGGCCGCCATTGCGCCAACGCCAACAGGCACCGCTTTCTGCATGGCTAGTCCGCGAATGCGCAGCAGTCGCGCCGTATCCGCGACGGTCAGCGCACCCGCTGCCGCAAGTGCAGAATATTCGCCAAGCGAGTGGCCGGCCACGAAGCGCACGTCGCGCGAAGGGTCGACGCCTGCCTCGGTTTCCAGTGCGCGCAGCGTCGCAAGGGAGACCGCCATCAGAGCCGGCTGGGCATTTTCCGTGAGGGTGAGCTTGTCGGCGGGCCCCTTCCAGATGAGGGTTGAGAGATGCTCGCCGAGCGCAGCATCCACTTCATCAAAAACCCGTCGCGCCGCCGGATAGGTCTGCGCCAGCGCCCTACCCATTCCGACAGCTTGGCTGCCCTGGCCCGGAAACACGAATGCAATCGACATTCTCAAGATCCCCTTCATGATCGAAGGGGCTGCCGCCGTCTTCGATCCGTCTCCGGGCGTGGGAAGGCCGCTCGCCTTCGATTTGGCGGGAAAGACACCGCCGGTCAGGCCGATGTCAAGTGGGAGGCACCCGGACCGGCAAAATCGACCCCCGCAGCCTTAAGGGCCGGCGGAAGGCGCCCGGCATGCCGTTAGGGCGATCATTCCCCGCCCGCGTTTTTTCGAGTTGCTTTCCGGCCCAAAGCCTCTATAACGCCGGCTTCCGCTCGATCCTGGCCGGGAGTTGAACGGACGGCCGTTATCCTTGACCATAGGCCTCAAGTAGGCTTTTGGCTCGCAAGGACATCGGCAGGACCTTATGGTCCGACGTCCCGTGTTCCCGCCTTCTTAAGCTTTCGAGCCTTTCCCGAAAGGCACGAGGGGCTTGGCGCCGGATCGGCGCAAACCGCGGAGAGGCATTCGCATGCCATTGTACGAGCACGTGTATCTGGCGCGGCAGGATTTGTCGCAGCAGCAGGTCGATGAGCTGACTGCGCATTATAAGGGCATCATTGAGCAAATGGGCGGCAGCGTTCCAAAGGTGGAATATTGGGGCGTCAAGTCCCTCACCTATCGCATCCGCAAGAACCGCAAAGCGCATTTCACGCTCCTGAACGTAGACGCGCCTCCAGCCGCCATCGGCGAAGTCGAGCGGCAGCAACATATTAACGAAGATGTGCTGCGCGCGATGACGGTGCGGGTAGATGAGCTTGAAACCGGCCCTTCGGCCATGATGCGCAAGGTTGATCGCGACCGCGATCGCGACGAACGCCGTGGCGAGCGCCGGCGCGATCGGGACGGCTCGCGCGGTTCTCGCGAGGACCGCAGTGACAGCGATGATATCGAAATGACGGAGCATTGACGCTATGAGCTTCGAAGGTGGATCCGGCGGTCGTGATTTTGGAGGCGGCGCACGCCGTCCCTTCTTCCGCCGGCGCAAGACATGTCCGTTTTCCGGCGCCAACGCGCCGAAGATCGACTACAAGGATGTGCGCCTGTTGCAGCGATATATTTCCGAGCGCGGCAAGATCGTGCCGAGCCGCATCACAGCGGTATCGGCACTCAAGCAGCGCGAGCTAGCACGCGCCATCAAGCGCGCACGCTTTCTCGGGCTGTTGCCGTACGTGATTCAATAGTCACTAATCGGCAATCAGTAATCAGGATCGCAAGGGCTCGTTCTGTTTCTGGTTACTGACCTCTGATTACTGACCTCTGGTTGGGGCGGCCCCCGATCCGTCTCTAACCGCTCCATGAGCGGGACAGCTTGATAATGACGCAGGTCGTACTAATAGGGATTGGGGCTGGCGCCACGGCGGCGCTGCTGTTCGCCTCGGTAACCGGCGCCGGATTGTCGGTCATCCTGTTCTATCTCGCACCGTTGCCGATCATGATCGTGGCCCTGGGCTGGAGTCATTGGGCAGCCCTCGTAGCGGCCGTGGTGGCGGCCGCGATGCTCGGCGGCACTTTCGGGATATTCTTTTTTGGGACCTTCCTGACCTCCATTGGAGTGCCGGCATGGTGGCTCGGTTATCTGGCGTTGCTCGGCCGCCCGATCGCGAAGGGCGGAGCCGCACGCATGGAATGGTATCCCCCGGGCCGCCTGGTGCTGTGGGCGGCGATGCTCGGCGCGGCCGTCATTGTCAGCGCGCTGGCCACCTTCGGTGACGACCAGGCGACCATTAGGAATGGTCTGAAGGGTGCGCTTGAGCAGGTCCTTCGCCTGCAGACTGATGTGGCTGCAGACACCCCACTCCGATTTCCCGGCATTCGCGACACCGATGGCGTGATCGACATGCTCGCAGCGGTGCTGCCGCCGGCAGCAGCTGTCATCGCTGCCACGACCCAGACCGGCAACCTGTGGCTTGCCGGCCGGGTCGTGAAGCTGTCCGGCCGGCTCCGACGGCCGTGGCCCGATCTCACCGCGCTATCCTTTCCGCCACTTGCCGCAGCTTCGTTCGGTGCGCTGCTCGTTGGCTCGTTCCTGCCCGGGTTGGCAGGCCTCGTCGCGAGCCTGTGCACGGCGACCCTCACAGTGGCATTCGCCATGGTCGGCTTTGCCGTACTGCACACCATTACGCGCCACATACGCGGCCGGGCCGCCGTGCTGTCCGGTATCTACGGGACCGTCATCCTGTTGATCTGGCTGGTCTGGCCGGTCGTGATCATGGCGCTCATCGGCGTCGCTGAAACATTATTCGGCCTGCGCGCACGGATTTCCCGGCGCGGCCCCCCCGCGGCGCCGAAGACCTGAAGCGATACCGATGTCACGGTCAATCAATGTGAACCGACACCCGAAGGAGAACCAAGATGGAAATCATTCTGCTGGAACGCGTGGCCAAGCTCGGCCAGATGGGAGAGATCGTGCGCGTCAAGGACGGCTTCGCGCGCAATTTCCTCTTGCCGCAGGGCAAGGCGCTGCGTGCCACCAAAGACAATCGCGCCAAGTTCGAGACTATGAAGAGCCAACTGGAGGCACGCAATCTTCAGCTCAAGGGCGATGCCGACAAGATCGGAGCCAAGCTCGACGGCCAGAGCTTCATCGTCATCCGTCAGGCCTCTGAAACTGGCCAGCTCTATGGCTCGGTGTCGCCGCGCGACATCGTGACGATCCTGACGGACGGTGGATTTACGGTATCGCGCAGCCAGATCGCGCTTCACACGCCGATCAAGAGTATAGGGCTCCACAGAGTGCCCGTGGCCCTGCATCCCGAGATCGAAGTGTCGATCACCATCAATGTCGCCCGCAGCGCCGACGAGGCCGAGCGTATCGCGCGCGGCGAGAACGTAATTGCGCCGCGCGACGAACGGCTGGTGATGGCAACCGGCGAAGCGGCTGCGGCTGAGGATTTCTTCGAAAACCCGGAGAACATCAAAGAGGGGGCAGAAACGACGCCCGGAACCAAGCCGGAATGAGCGTTCCCCAATGGGCTCGTTCCGACAGAAGGATGATGTAGGGGCGACCCTTGTGGTCGCCCCGTTGCCCGGATGCGACGAATGGGGCGACCACAAGGGTCGCCCCTACCAGCGGGCCATGTGGGAGGACGCCGCTTGTGCGGCCACTCCGACATTAATGACTTGGTCGATACTCCAATCCTTATCAGATCGGCTGAAGCGATCGACCTAGGGCTCCGCACGTGGGGCGGCCGTCGGAGTGGCCGCTGCCGAATCCGGCGAGGAATCGCGTTCACGCGGTTGCGCAGGGGTGCTTGCATTGATGGTGGCTGACGGAACACCGGTCGCCGGCGCGTCGGCGACTGTCCCGCCCGTTGCCTTCTCATCCGGCGTGTGAGTCTCGGCGTTCTCGCTATGATTGCGGCGCTTGCGGGCCTTAGGCGTCCCCATCTTTGCGGCTTCGGCAATCGTGCTTTCAAGGCCGAGCCCCGACGACAGATAGGAACGCAAACGCGAAATCGGGGCAGTAGTGTCTCCCGCGGTCCGATCTCCCGTCGGCGTGTTCAATTTCACGGCAGCCGGCGCGGTCGCAAGGTTGGCGGGCGGCCGCGGCACGTCGCTGTCACTGCGCGCCCTTCGCTTTTCACCGTCGCCCGGAAGGCCGGTGATCCGCCGGCGTCGTCCGGCCGGGTCCTCAGCGGGTCTTGCGTTGGGGCGGGCATCCTCTCCGGTCCCCGCCACCTCGCTGTCGCTCCGGGGGCGCCGAACAGTCCGGGACCGCTCGCCGGCGGCGCTTACTGGTGCAACAGCATCGGGAGTCGCGCTATCTGCCGCATCTGCCGCCGGCGCACGCGATCTCGCGGTAGACGGTATTATTACACCGAGCGACCGAGGCATGTCGCCGTCACTGCGCGCCCGTCGCTTTTCGTTGTCGCTTGGGAGATTGGTGGTGCGCCGACGTCGCCCGGCCGGGTCTTCAGCGGGTCTTGCGTTGGGGCGGGCATCCTCTCCGGTCCCCGCCACCTCGCTGTCGCTCCGGGGGCGCCGATCAGTCTGGGGCCGTTCGCCAACAGTATTTATCTTCGCAGTAGAGTCAGGAGACCCGGCATCAGCCGCCGGTGTCGTCAGGATCGCGCCGGGGGGCCGCAGCACGTCCTCCTCACCAGCTCCTCGTCGTTTTTCGCCCTCGCCGGACAGGTTGGTGGCGCGCCGACGTCGCCCCGCCGGCTCGTCGACGGGTCGTGCATTCGCGTGCGCATCCTCTCCGGTCCCCGCCGCCTCGCTCCGGTTGCGCCGATCAGTCCGGGACCGCTCGCTGGGAGTGTTTGCCGGCTCGGCTGCGCCAGCACCGCGTTGGCGCGCAACCGCAGCATCACCCGCAAACCCGGACACATAGACGGCAAGGGCACCCGCCGTCTCGGATTTGGTCGTGTAATGCTCGCGCAGAAAACCGGCGAGCGTCCGCACGTCGCGGTTCCTGGCAAGACCTGCTGGCGAGTGGTGGCACTCGGCGCAATCCGAGTTGAACAACTGCGCTGGCGTCTTGCCGGCGGTGAAATCCTGTGCAAGCGCCGGGACGCTTGCGTACGCCATCACGCATCCTAGAAACGAAATCGAGATCTTGTTCACCGCCTGCCACCCTGGTTGATACGCTACCCCGTCTTCTTTTAACCCATTCAGCCAGCCGCGCGAGATTATTCTTCAACCGGCCACGAGCCCTCTATTTCACGATTTGGCCAAATTCCATTCCTTTCCGCTGCAGGGCCCCTGCTATTCGGACAGCAATAACTGGAATCAGTGGTCATGCGGCACTACTCTGGATGTGCGCATCCGGATTGCCGGAATGGCTGATCATTGTTACAACATAAATCAGGCGTTGAAACGGAACGCTGGATCGAATCAGGCGTTGGATGGAAAACCGGAGGATCAGCTCTACGAAACGGACCGCAAGGGGTGTGATTTGCCTCACTGAACTCGCAAGGCAGTGGCGGGTTGCGGACTCAGACAGCATGATCGACGTTGGAAAGGCCGGGACCTGTTTCCGAGTCGATTGAGGGAGGAGGCATCATAGGCCTGAGTAATGGATGTGTCCGACCGGTGGGGGGGCGTGTCGAGATCGGGTATGGACTGGGTTCTGCGTTTGGCATTGGCGCATGTTTCTCGCGGCAATCTGCAGGTGGCGACAGCCCGAGGAGCAATATTTTCGTTCGGCGATGGCAGCGGCCCGCCGATTGCAGTGCGCTTCACCTCAACAAGTGCCCAGCGGGCGGTGTTATTCGATCCTGACCTCAAGCTGGGTGAAGCCTATATGGACGGCACCTTTGTGGTCGATCGCGGGTCGATCGCCGAGTTTGTCGATCTGGTGGCCGGTAAGTCGGCTTGGACGCCTTGGTCTGCGCCGATCGCGATCACGCGATTCGTTTGGCGAAGGATCAAGCAATTCAATCTGCGTGCGCGGTCGCGACGCAACGTTGCACGTCACTACGACCTGGACAGCCGCCTCTACTCGCTCTTCCTCGATTCAGACCGCCAGTACAGCTGTGCGTATTTCGAAGCGCCGCAGGATAGCCTTGATGATGCTCAGTTAGCCAAGAAGCGGCACCTGGCGGCGAAGCTGCTCCTCGAAAAAGGACATCGGCTGCTTGACATCGGGTGCGGTTGGGGCGGGCTTGCGCTCTATGCCGCCGAGGTCTGCGGCGCCGAGGTTACCGGCATTACGCTTTCACAGGAGCAACTCGCCAGCGCCCGTCAGCGCGCGAAAGAACGTGAATTGACCGACCGTGCCACATTCGATGCGCTCGATTATCGCGATGTTACCGGCACCTTCGACCGCATTGTCTCGGTCGGCATGTTCGAACATGTCGGCGTCAATTTCTACGATGCGTTCTTCACCAAATGCGCCGGTATTCTCGCCGACGATGGCGTGATGATGCTGCATTCGATCGGCCGATCGACCGGACCGAGCTACACCAACGCATGGATTGCAAAGTATATCTTCCCGGGGGGCTATATTCCAGCGCTGTCCGAGATAATGCCTGCGATCGAGCGCGCCGGTCTCCTGATCACCGATATTGAGATCCTGCGGCTGCACTACGCGGAAACCCTCAAGGCGTGGCGCGACCGTTTCCTCGCCCATCGCGACGAGGTGGCGCGTCTCTACGATGCACGATTCGTGCGGATGTGGGAATTCTATCTTGCCTGTGCGGAAACGGCGTTCCGGCGCCAGGACATGATGGTGTTCCAGATCCAACTGGCCAAACGCCAAGGTTCGGTACCGATCACCCGCGATTACATTTCGAAGACCGAAGCGCGCCTGCGCGGGCGCGAAGCCGGTCGGCGCACGCCGCTGCGACTCGCGGGCGAGTGAGCGCATGTGCGTGCCGCCGTTGCGGCGACGCCGTCAAGTCCCTGCTCTCGCCGAACCGACAATAAAATTTTCGGCTGGTGATAAGGCGGAAAAACAAAATCGCCCGTTCCCAAACGCACGGTGGTTGTGCCTTATTGCGGTTCGAAGCGTTAGAGCCTTCTGTTAAGCTGAGTCGTCGCGCATCGATGATTCGTGGCGCACAGGCAGCACGCTTCGATTGAACCTTGTTCCCTTGTGCAGCCATTGAATGTCAAACCAAAGCGCGGGACGCCATGGCGCTCGAATCGACTGCACGCAGGCAGGTGGCGAACTCTTCGCCCTCGGCGCCCCCCTATCGCACCGCTCCGCACAACATCGAACTGGAACAGGCGCTGCTCGGCGCCATCTTGGTGAACAACGAGGCTTTCTACCGGGTCTCGGATTTTCTTGAGCCGCGGCATTTCTTTGAACCGATCCACCAGAAGCTGTACGAAATCGCCGCAAGCCTGGTGCGTGTAGGCAAGGCCGCAACCCCGATCACGCTGAAGACGTTCCTGCCGTCCGATCTCGACGTTGCCGGACTGACGGCAAGCCAATATCTCGCCCGCCTCGCTGCGGAAGCCACGACCGTCATCAACGCGTCGGACTACGGACGCACCATCTACGACCTTGCCATTCGCCGTTCGCTGATCGTGATCGGCGAGGAGATGGTCAATGCTGCCTACGACGCTCCGGTCGACGAGCGACCGCAGGATCAGATCGAGCATGCGGAACGCAGTCTCTACGAGCTTGCGGAGACCGGCCGCTACGACGGCGGGTTCCAGCGCTTCGCCCAGGCGCTCACCACCGCGGTCGAGATGGCGGCGCATGCTTACCAACGTGATGGAAGGCTGTCGGGACTTGCTACCGGCCTTAAGGACCTGGATCGCATGATGGGTGGCTTGCAGAAATCCGACCTCATCATCCTGGCCGGCCGCCCGGGCATGGGCAAGACCGCGCTCGCCACCAATCTCGCCTATAACGTGGCAAGGGCCTGGGAGGGCAACGTACGCGCCGATGGGCAGATCGAATCGACCAATGGCGGCATCGTCGGATTCTTCTCCCTCGAAATGTCGGCGGAACAACTCGCAACCCGCATCATTGCGGAGCAAACCGAAATCGCCTCCTATCGCATCCGGCGCGGGGAGATCTCCCCCTCGGATTTCGACCGCATCGCCGAGACCGCCCGCGAGATGGAACGGATGCCGCTTTATATCGATGAGACCGGCGGCCTTTCGATCGCCCAGTTGGCGGCGCGGGCGCGCCGCCTCAAGCGTCAGCGCGGCCTCGACCTTCTGGTGATCGACTACATCCAGCTCCTGCAGGGATCGACCCGCCGGGCACTGGAAGGCCGCGTGCAGGAGGTGACGGAGATCACCACGGCCCTCAAGGCGCTGGCCAAGGAACTCAATATTCCGGTCCTGGCGTTGTCGCAGCTCTCGCGCGCCGTCGAAAGCCGCGACGACAAGCGCCCGCAGCTCTCAGACCTCCGCGAATCCGGCTCGATTGAGCAGGACGCCGACGTGGTGATGTTCGTATTTCGCGAGGAATACTACCTGAAGAACAAAGAGCCGCGTCCGGGCACCGAAGAGTACTTCAAGTGGCAGACCGAAATGGAAGCCGTTCACGGCCGCGCCGAGGTCATCATCGGCAAGCAACGCCATGGCCCGACCGGCACCGTGCCGTTGCAGTTCAAGGCCGATGTGACGCGGTTCTCCGATCTGGCCGAAGAGGATCACATGCCGGCACGAATATCGTAGGGAGCGATCACGATAGAGGATGACGATCGACGACTTGGCGCTGGCGCGCACAATCCACGTCCTTGCGTTGGTTCATTGGATCGGCGGCGTGGCCGCCGTGACGACCATTGTGCTGCCTCGCGCGAGGAGGATGCCCGATGCGAGGGACGCGGTGGCGGCGTTCGAAGAATTCGAAGGGCGCTTTGCGTCACAGGTCCGCGTTTCGGTTCTGCTCGCGGGTCTATCAGGCGCCTACATGCTCGACCGGCTCGATGCGTGGAGCCGTTTCCAGCATGCGTCTTTCTGGTGGCTGCACCTGATGGTCGCCGTATGGGGCGTATTCGCATTGATGATCTACGTGCTGGAGCCGCTCGTGATCCATCGTCTTTTCCATGACTTTGCGCTTCGGCACAAGGATCGCGCCTTCGCGCTCGCGACGCGACTCCACGCCGTCGCGCTGGTCGTCTCTGCCCTTACCGTCGGCGCCAGCGTGCTCGGCGCGCACGGCGGGCTGCTGTGACGGCCGATAAGCAGGGCTCCAGGACAGGGCGCAATAGCGTATTGCGCTGCGGATCGGCGGATTACGCTTTCGCTAACCAATCCGTCCTACGCCCGATGCCATGCTGGCCGCGCGCGTCGCGCGTCACTCAGGCTTGGCGCCGGAGAACTTGACGACCTTGGCCCGTTTTTTCGGTTTCGGAGGCAGCAGTCTGCCAAAGTCAGCAGGCGAACCCGCAATGGCCACGCCGCCGCGGTCCGTAAGCGCGATCTCAACCGCGGGTTCCGCGAGACCCGCAACGAACCGCAGAGAGCGCGCAAAACTAACGAACGGGGAAAAGTCACTCCGACTGGCGCGTGCGGACAATTATTTGGCAGAAAATAACAAGCCCTCACACACATCAATGCCCAAGTGAGCGTCCGCAGGGAATCTGCCCGTCCGCGGATTGCGCGTCACGGCATGCCTGTGCACCACAGCTGCTTCGCGAACCAGCGCGGCACCGGCAGGGCATGACGCCGCAGGCCAGCGCCGCGCGCGCTGGCTCACGGGGCGCCTGTGCGCCTTATCAAAACATTGGGCGTCTAAAACCATGTCGGCTTTCATCGTAGGCCATGACCACATAGACGCGCTCTTAACTTTCGCGTTGGATTCGCGGCGCAATCGCCCCGTTTCTTACGTCACAAACAATATCTGCGTTCGAATTACCAAAGAGAATGTCACAGAGATCGGTCGTCATCTCTTGACGGAAAACGAGCGCAGTGTTCGTTATCGCTATCCCGATTATGGCCCTCTCTGCGCCGAGAACGCGGAAAACTATAAATTCCGGCCATGGACTCAACCGTTGACCGCCTTGTCTATTCTCAAGGCGTGCGATTGCTTCGATTATCAAGCCTGTGAAACCGGCGATTACTGGCAATCGCTCGCCTATACAATCATTGATGCGATCCGCGCGCGGGCCATCCGGCGATTGCCAGGATACACCGATGCGCCCGGGTGGGAATTCCGCCGCCGAAATGCAAAGCTGAAAACCGCAGCCAGAGCCTAGCGCGCCGCAGGCCGGCCCTACATGGACTGGCTCGCGGTGCGCTGGCGCACCGACTCGAAAACCGTCGGAGAATCCAACGTGAGACCAGTCACCAAATGGGTGCTCCTCACGATCGTCAATGTTGCGATCGTGACCGTTCTTTTTGTCGCGCTCGCATGAATCGCGGCAAGGGAAAAACATCGGAGAATCCCAAACATCAGGCGTCAGCTCTATCCCCTCGATAAGATCGGCCTATCCAGAGCGGCCGCGTCGTTCGAGCGCCCGGCAAGTTCAGCCCGCAACGCATCGCGCTTGGCTTCGGCGGTATCCGCCTTCCCGCATGCCAGACACGCCCCCTCATGGGTCAGTGCGGCAGTTTCCTTGCCGTGCGAGATGCCCGACGCAGTCGACCCGTCGAGATCGTACTTTCCGGGCTCGCTCTGTGCCGGAATTATGCGGGTTTGCGCTAACTGCCGGAGATAGTGCGGCGTCACTTCAAAAAGGCGAGCAAGTTCATCAGCAGAAACCGTTGTCACGCACGATACCTATAACCCGAGTTACGGAACCTGGAAAAATTTCACACCTAAAATAGCGGGCAATCGTGTGCAAGCGCGGCGAGCCTAGCCGGTAGTGACTCGCGTAAAAATTGTACCGTTATCCGCTCCACGGCGATTCGAAGAAAAAGATCGTCGAGGCGATGCCCCTCGCAGTGACCCGGGGTGTGCTCCGGCTGTCCCCGAAGATGAAGGAGCCGCGCATGGACTAGAAGCGCCGCGGCCGGCGGACCACTCAAGTCCGCCGGCCGGACAGTCGCCCGTGGATGGGGGGGTGGTAGGGGGGCACGAGCGATGCGATACCATAAGCCGACGCATAGCAATCTGCCACATTCTTTTGGTTAAGATGTTTCCGATACGGCCGTCGCAGCAAACAAGTTGCCTCTCGCTGATGCTTCAAAAAAATTGCCGCGCTTCAATCCGATATCAAGCAATGCCCGACCGAAGCTGCGCACATCGCCAAACCGGCAACAAGCGCCCCTATCTCACGTTTGAATTAAACCGGCAGCCTTGCGACCGCGCCAAGCGGCATCACATTTCCGTCGGTTCGTCGCCTCTGATCTCGCGAAGCTAGGGGCGATCGTGAAAAGGGCGCGCCGGAACCGTCGTCACCTATCCCCCTTCCCGGAGGGCACGAACGCAAAGCCCGGTGCGGCGAGCGGAGGCGCGCCTGCACCGGGCCCCGTCGCCCACCGGGGATAAAGGAAGCGGGCGATTGCCGACCGATATAGGCCACCGCCAAGGCGCCAAGTGCCGTTTCAATTTGCCAGCACCTGGCGCCCCCCGTCTGTGATGCCTATGCGGGCAACATCGATCACTCCGCGGCCAACCCGTATGCGCTGCGGCCATACCGTCGCAAGGCCGTCACGGATCAGGCTGGCAACCATGTTTATCTCGAAGCCTTGCGCAGCCAGCGCATGCTCGGTGCATCCGTTCTGTCCGCCATCGGCGATCATTTTTAGGGCGCGATATTGTTCGGGGCTGAGTGCCATCGGCAGGGTATTTTATGCCGGCTGGTCTAACGTGTGCCTGACATTAACTTGGAAAAATTCTAGATTGACGTGCAGGATCCCTTAGACGCTCGTTGTGTTATCGGTTCAGTCAGCCTGTCGCATGACATGTCCATGTTCAGGTCAAGGGCTTCCCGAGCCTTGCATAACCCTGGGTGGCCCGCACACTGGGTACCAACGCGCAGATCACCCGTCTGACAAAGCTGCGTCGCAGGCTTGATTGCTGCCATTCCTTGCAGTCGGCGCCCGATGGCATGGCTCGAAGCTGGCTTCTTAGTGCTGACGAACGCCGCGCGCTTGTTATGCTCGCAAGCAGCCCGGGTGGTGCAACGATGGCACTTCTCCTCCGCTACGGCTTCACGCGCAAGACGATCACCGCCCTGGTTCGCGCCGGCCTCGCAACCGTAACACCTGATGAAGTCGTGCGAGCCGATGGGCGCATAATCGACGTCGGTCTTGTCAAGATCACTCAAACAGGACGCCGGGCATTGGCGGACTGAATTCGCGACCGGACGGGAGCGCTGCGTTGCAGCGCGACCACGGCCCGCCCGTGTATAAGGGGCTGAGGGGCCGCGGGTGACGGGGCACCATAGGCCGGCACATTGCAATCTGCTACGCTGCTTTGATGATGACGAAACGCGATCCACTCGCGGTTACCCGGGCGACCATCGCCGAGATGCGGGCGAGCGTGCGCGTGTATGGCGACACGATACCAATCAAGACGGCGCTGAGGATCATACGTCTTTGCGACCGCACGCTGGAAGATCTCGACAAGGATACTGCCGATGCGGCGACCACAACAGACCAATTGCCTCCAGCCGATATTGCCGCGGGCGTTACCGCGCTTCGTGTCGAGATCGAGCAATGGCGAGCCGAAGCTGAGCACTTCGCCAACAGGCCTAGCTCGCGTTTGAATTAGACGGATTTCAGTAAGTATCCCCGGCATTAGCGTGCATTCGGCGCGCACGACGGGCTGCTGTGACAGGCCGCGGGCGTCCCGCGTCACTCCGGCTTGGCGCCTGAAAACTTGACGACCTTGGCCCATTTTTCGGTTTCGGAGGCCAGCGTTCTGCCGAAGTCGGCAGGCGAACCCGCAATGGTCGCGCCGCCCAGGTCGGTAAGCCGCGATCTCAACCGGGGATCCGCGAGCCCCGCGTTGATTTCCCTGTTCAGCTTGTCGACGATTTCCGCCGGGGTGTTCTTCGGTGCGCCAACCCCGAACCACGCGCTCGCTTCGTAGCCCGGCACGAAATCCGCAATCGTCGGGACGTCGGGCAGCGCCTCCGAACGAGTCGTCGTCGTCACCGCCAATGCGCGAAGCCTGCCGGCCCTGATGTAGGCGATCGAGCCCGGGAGATTGTCGAACACGACCTGGACCTGTCCGCCGATCAGATCCGCAACGGCGGGAGCTGCGCCGCGATAGGGCACGTGAACCATTTGGACCCCCGTCATCATCTTGAACAACTCGCCCGATACGTGGACCGAGGTTCCGCTGCCGCCCGAGCCCATGTTGATCTTGTTCGGATTGGCCTTGGCATAAGCAATGAATTCCGGAACTGTCGTGGCCGGTACCGCCGGATTGACCTCCATAACGTTAGGCACCCGGATAATGCCGGCGACCGGAGCAATATCGCGGAGAAAATTGAAATTGAGATTATCGTAAAGCGTCGCATTGATGGCGTTGGCGGGATTGACCAGGAGGAGCGTGTAGCCGTCGGCCGCCGCATTCGCCACAGCATCGGTGGCGATATTGTTGGCAGCGCCCGTCCGGTTCTCGATGATGAACGGCTGACCGAGACGATCCGATAACCACTGGCCGAACAGGCGCGCAAGAATGTCGGTGGCGCCCCCTGGTGCGTAGCCGACGATCAGGCGCACCGGCCGCGTCGGATAATCGAGCGCGGGTGCTGATTGTGGAAAGGCGGGAGCGAAAGCTGCGGCCCCAGCAATTTGCAGGAAATGGCGACGAGCAAGTTTCATGGCAGCCCCTGCTCCGATTAGAGCGAATTCTGCTGAAGTTGACGCATGGTCTTAACCTCTCCCCATCGGGGAGAGGCCGACGGCGAGCCAACGGGTCCGGCCTCCGGCCGGCCCGATGACACGCTCCGCGAGACGGTGGGTGAGGGGTGCTCGGACTATGCAGAGTGCGAGAACCCCTCACCCCCGGATTACTCGCTGCGCTCGTAATCCGACCTCTCCCCAAAAGGGGAGAGGTAAAATAGCGCAAAGCCTACGTCATGCGATTTAGGCTCATGGCGCGCGCTTCTAATACGCCATCGCGTAGCACTCACGTCGCCTGTCGGCGCCGGCAACGCGGTTGCCGGTGGCCGGATCGATCAGCACCGCGGTGGCGCATCCGTTCATGCCGAAGGCTTTTATGCGGGCGACATCGTGGCCGCGTGCCTGCAGGTCGTTATAGACGGCGTCCGGAATGTTGGCTTCAAGATTGAGCCTGTTGAAACCCGAATTGTGCGGCCAGAACGAGCCGTAGAAATGCAGGGTCTGAACGCGCGGCCACTCGAATGCCTCGTGCAGGTTCGGGTACCAGTCGGGCCAGAACTCCACGATGTCGAGAAACGCCTGCAGGATGGTCTGCTCCTGGTTGTCGCCGCCGGGAGAGCCGATCGCCATGAAGGGCTGACCGTCGCGCAATACGATGCTCGGCGTGAGCGTGTAACGCGGACGCGCGCGGGGGCGCAGCTGGGCGGCGCGGCTCTTGTCGAGCCAGAACTGCTCGCCGCGCACGCTCATGCCGATCCCGGTGTTGCCGAGAATGACGGCACCGCCGATCCAGCCGCCACTCGGGGTTGCGTCGAAGATATTGCCCTCATGGTCGATGATGGCGACGTGGGTGGTGTCCTTGGCCGCCCCGGAGACCGGCTCAGGGTCTGGCAACGGCCCCGTGGGCTTGCCGGCATCTCTGATGTTCGCGACCCAGTAAGCCCAATCCTTCACCTGGCCATCAAACAGCAGTGGATTGCCGGCCACGAAGGCATGCGATGCGTGTTCCGGATCGATCAGCTTTGAGCGCTCCTTGGCGTAGGCCTTCGACAGCAAGCCCTCGCCCGGAACGCGTACGAAAGCCGGATCGGCGTAGTAGGTGTCGCGATCCGCAAAGGCGAGCTTGAGCGCCTCGACGACGGTGTGCAGATATTCGGGGCTATTGCGCTTCATCGATCGCAGATCGAAATTCTCAAGAATGTTGAGCGCCTGCAGCAGCGCCGGGCCCTGCCCGCCGAAGGAATGCTTGTAGACCTCGTAGCCCCGGTAGGTCGTGACGCTCGGCTGCTCGACGCGGGCGAAGAACTCGGCAAAATCGGCAAGCTCGAACGGCGCATCTTTTTGCTTCAGAAAAGCGGCCATCTCCTCTGCGATGTCGCCCTTGTAGAAGCGATCCCGCGCGGCCACGATTCCGGCGCTACGGCCCTCGTTTTTGTGCGCCCGTTCGGCCTCGACCATGCGGTTGAGCGTGTGCGCGAGTGTCGGGAACTGGATGGTTTCGCCCGCCCGATACATCACGCCATCCGGCTTGAACCAATAGTGCTGATTGTCCGGCCAATCCTGCATGAACCGGGCGTTCCGCGCGATCGCTGCCACGGTACGGGGCCGCAGCGGAAAACCCTGTTCGGCATATTCGATTGCCCGCGCCGCCACCGTTTCGAAGCTCATGGTGCCCCACCGGTCGAGTACGGTCAGGGCGGCGTGAAGCGCACCCGGAACGACTGCCGGATCAAGCCCCTTGCCATCAAGACTCTTGTGCTGGGCCGCGTACCGGTCGATGGTGGCGCCCTGCGGCGCCCAGCCCTGCCCGACCACCGAAACCACCTTGCCGGTGCTGCGCGGATAGACGAGGACGAGCGCTTCACCGCCGAGGCTGTAGAGATCCTGCTCCACCACACCCCCGACTAGCAGCGCCGCGACGCCGGCATCAAAGGCATTGCCGCCGCGCGCCAGAATCTCAAACGCCGCCGCCGTGGTCAGCGGGTGGCCTGCCGACACCCCGCCGTTGCGACCCATGACAGGCGGCCGTTCGGCTGCGTAGGCGGTGGGGCCGAGAAAACCGGGGACGGTTAGCGCGAAAACCGCGAGGGCGGCGAGAACCATGCGACCGGGGGTGATCCTGCGTACAGTATACGCCGCTGAACACAGGCGACCGCACGCTCGTCGCGACGGGCGGCACATATCGATTTTCCTCCCATTTTGTCGTTCGCCCGATCATAAGCACGATTGCGCGGTTGTGAAAGGCGTCGCAGCCCCGTCGCTGAAAGCCGCCTCGGCACCTGCGCGGTGCAGTCGCAGCACAAGAAATCCGCTCCCGTTTCACTCGCCTTATGGTAAGCCTGCAACCAGGTCAGCCCGTGGATTCGGAGAGGCCCCTTGGCGTTCGGCATTTTCAGAGCGAGATTTAGCCCGCCGCCGGCCCCGCCCGTGGGGACACCCGTGGCAGCACGGTCCGGCTTGCCCCCGCTCGACCAGGCTTCGACAGGTCAAGCGGCGGTCGCCAACCCCTTCCTCTCCAAGGCCCCGATCGTTACGCCGGTTGCCAAGCCCGCCCCAGAGCCGCTTCAGCCCGGGCAGATCGGTGTCTCCGGGCCGGCCGAGCTTGAAACTGGCGGCATCCTCACCATCGATCTCGCCGCCATCGTCAAGAACTGGAAGGCGGTGGCGCAACGCGTCGTTCCCGCAGATTGCGCCGCGGTCGTCAAGGCCGACGCCTATGGCTGCGGCATTGATATGGTGGTGACCGCGTTGGCCAAGGCCGGGTGCACCACCTTCTTCGTCGCGCATCTTGCGGAAGCGCGCCAGGCGCGCGCGGCGGCGCCCGACGCCACGATCTACGTGCTCAACGGCCTTCCACTCGGGAGTGCGCCGATTTTTGCGGAGATCAACGCGCGGCCGGTTGTCGGCAGTCTCGCCGAGTTCGTCGAATGGGACGCCTACCGCGCAGCAACCCTCTGGCGCGGCGGCGCGGCGCTTCACTTCGATACCGGCATGAACCGGCTCGGCCTCACGATGGGGGAAGCCCCGATATTTACGGCACGGGTGAAGATGCCGGACCACGGCATTTCGCTCGTCATGAGCCATCTTGCGTGTGCTGAGATCCCCAACCACCCTCTCAATGCCAGGCAGATCGCGGCATTCCGCGATTTGCGCTTCATGTTCCGGGGCATCCCGACGTCGCTTGCCAACTCGTCCGGCATCTTCCTCGGCCCCGCCGCCCATTGCGACATGGTGCGCCCCGGCGCCGCGCTGTTCGGCGTTAACCCTACCCCCGCGGCACCGAGCCTGATGGAGCCTGTGGTCAATGCCAGGGCTCGCATCGTGCAGGTGCGCGAGGTGCCGCGGGGCGAGACGGTCGGCTATGGGGCAACCTGGACGGCTGCCCGGGCGTCGCGGGTGGCCGTTGTATCGGCCGGCTATGGGGATGGCTATTTGCGCGCTGCGGGCGGTTCTCCAGGGGCCGTCAAGGGGCGCCTCAAGTCCGGGACCAAAACGGACGTGAAATCCGATGCCGTTGCGATCATCGCCCGCCGGCGCTGCTCCATGGTGGGGCGCATGTCCATGGACCTGATGACGTTCGACGTGACCGGGCTGCCGGAGGATGCCGTCCGTCGCGGCGCGTACGCAACCCTGATCGGCGGCGACATCACGGTTGACGATGTAGCGGGATGGAGCGGTACCGTCGGCTATGAGGTGCTGACCGGGCTGGGACGCCGGTATCGGCGGGTGTGGGGGCAGTAAGCTCTTTCGTCGTTCCCTGAGGTGCGATGCGATCAAGCCCGGCGCACCTTTGCGTGTGCTTTCGGGCCGTGTATCCTCACTCGTACCCGCACCTGAACTCATGGATCCATCGCATCAGCGGCCGGCAACGCAGGGGATGATGATGATGTCGCTCCGAAGCTCGACCAGGCTGTTCGCATACGTCGCTGCGTTGATGGGAACCATCGGCGGCGTACAAGCGGCCGATGATTCGAAATACCCCGATTGGAAAGGTCAGTGGATACGGATCCCTGTGCGGCTTCCCACCCAGCCGTCGCACGATCAGACCAAGCCGTGGGGGCGCGGCCAGGAAGCTCCGCTGACTCCGGAGTACCAAAAGGTCCTGGAGGACAGCATCGCGGATCAGGCGATCGGCGGACTGGGCAATTTTCCTACGACGCTGGGCCGCGCCGCCGGTATGCCGCACATGATGATGGGATTTGGACCACTGGAACTGGTCGTGACACCGCATACCACGTATATTTTGATCGGTTGGTATGACCACTATCGTCGCATCTTCACCGACGGACGCGACTGGCCTGCAGAAATCGAGCCGACCTTCGCGGGATATTCCATCGGCCGGTGGGTCGATGAGGATGGCGACGGCCGCTACGACGTGCTCGAAGTCGAGACGCGCGGCTTCAAAGGGCCTCGCGCTTACGATGAGGCCGGCCTGCCCCTGCACTTCGATAATCAGTCAATCTTCAAAGAGCGCATCTACCACGACAAGATCGATCCAAATATCCTTCATGACGAAATCACCACGATCGATCATGCTCTGACGCGGCCGTGGACCGTGGACAAACGATACGTGCGCAATCCCGATCCGCGTGCAAACTGGCCGGAATATTACATCAGCGAGGGCAACGGCCAGATCGCCATTGGCAAGGAAAATTATTTCCTGAGCGGAGACGGGCTTTTGATGCCCGCCAAGAAAAACCAGGCACCGCCCGATTTGAGGTATTTCAAACAGACGCAGAAGTGAGGGCCGCTGTTCGGGGAACAATGGCACGCGCAAAGGAACGACATTTCGCCATTCACGAGGCAAACGCGGTGGTCACAGATTTCAACCTGAAACCTCCGCTGACATTCGTTCTGGTATCTGGGGGAGGCGGAAAGGCTTCAGCAAAGGCGAGTCAGTATCGCCGATTGCCGCAAGTTCTCCGATTGCGGCAGAGTGTTTGAAGCCATGACCTGAGCACGCCGAGATGACTAACACACTCGGCATAGTTGGATGCACGTCGATTATGAAATTTGAATCAGGTGTGCTGGTGTATAGACAACGCACGACTTTGAAAGCTGGCGGACTCAGACCACGCATGCGTCCCTTGAGGTGACGGTGGAAGAAATCGATCCCATTTTCACTCGGCTTCCAGGAATCGAGCCCGTCAGGATCGATCCTGGCCGACAGATCCTCCGTCGCAATCTTGACCCCGATAGAGTCCGTTGGCGTGGGCAGTCCGTAGAAATATTCGTCATCTTTCGAACCCCACATACGGATAAATGCTGGGCAGCGCGGATCGGTGTAGAGCGCAGGGTCGTCGGGCCTAAACCAGTAGAGCATTTGGCACGTCACCGTAAGAAGATCGTCATAAGGGGCACCGAGCAAATGAGCGGTCCATGCACCAGCCGATACCACTGCACGCGACGCCTCAACAACGCCCGCTTCGGTGTCCACCCGCACCGTATTGCCATGCTGCGCAATAGCGCAGACGCGGGTATTCTTTTTCAACACAAGTTTGTCCCCGCCAATCCGCGCCGCTTCGCTGAGTTGAACCTCGATACATTCTTCAGGGCGCAGAAAGCCGGCGCCGGGTTCGAAATACCCCGCTTCATCCTCGCCTACCCCATCAAATTGCGGAAACCTCACAGCGATCATTCCGGCATCAAGCTCTTCGTGTGTTATCCTGAACTCCTTTGCCAGTTCGATCGTCGTCTTTATGAAACCTGGCTTGCGGTGGTGACGGGTCGTCGCGTCGGAACGTCCGATGATCAAGCAACCGCACTCCATCAACAGTCGCTTTCCCGTCGCCCGTTCGAGCTCACGCCAAATCTCATGCGACCGCCTGACGAGAGGCACGTAAGCCCTTCCTTCGCCAACGGCCTCCCGTGTAATGCGGGTTTCACCGTGACTCGAGCCGCACCCGTGCGGGGGAGAGAAGCGATCGAGCCCAATTGCTCTCGCACCGCGGCGTGCCAAGTGGTAAAGGGTGGCCGCGCCCATGGCTCCAAGACCGATAACTGCAACGTCACAGGTCTCAGCCATGGGGATCTCCCTCGAAGCAAAGGCCCGTTGCTATTTCGCCAGATCAATTGTGGCGCGGACGGATTGGCGCAACGGGAGGCCTTTAAGAGTCTTTGATTGTATAAATACAATCATGCAATCTATCTGCCGCGCAGTGCATCATGCGGACACCGTCCGGCATCGAACCAGCCGGTGCTGTGGATGTTAAAAAAATGTCATAGACTGCCATAATAGCTAGAAAGAAGAGCAAAAGCAATCTGTTGGGCCCGGACGCTGCCGCGAGCGACTGGGCGTACTCTTGCGTTATCACCGTCAGGAAGGCAGCGCGAACGGGGAGGCGCTCTCAGATGAATTTTTTGACCTTAGGGGTTCGAACAACGGCCCTTCAATTTGCGTTTGCCTAACCCTTGCGTGCAATCGCCAATAACCCATAGCCCAACCAGGAAGGGATTATCTTCAATACCGTCTTCTCAAGTTCCAATACACTATCAGAATTGGTAAGGCACTTTTCCGGCAATAGTGATTCTGCATTAATAGAATCTACCGAGAACCCGCATTCTTCCAGCTCACCGCGCAAGGACGTCGCAGTGTAAAGGTAGTATGGCATCGATTGACCCACGCAGCGACGGCGATATTCAATTCGGCCAGAAAAATCTCCCCGCTTGAACGCCGAGTCGCACTGCTCCTTGTAGAAGCGCCGCAGGCGATTGGGAACACTCACGAGCAGCAAGCCATCAGGGGCAAGGCATTCGTGTAGAAATCGCAGTGTATCCAAACGCGCTTGCCGTTCCGGGATATGAGACAAAACGCCGAAGATGCAAACAACAATATCGTAGGGACCGGCATGCAAAACGTGCCCTAGATCCTGTGAGGGCGTGATATTTCGCTGACTTCGCTTTTTTAGGAGATTAATCGCCTCCGGGCAAGGATCGTAGGCCACTACGGTTTTGCAGTAGGGAGCCAGTGGTTCCGTGTAGCGACCGGAGCCGCACCCGAAGTCCAAAATTTTGTTCGTTGGCGCAGTCTTTGAATGAATCGCTTCAAGAATCGCTTCGAGGGTAAAATGATTGGCGCGAGGATATCGCCTGTCGTAATCTCCGGAGCTGTAATACTTCCTATATTGTTCTTTTGTCGATATCGCTGAGTTTAATTGCAGCAACTCTTTCTGATCACTGCAATGCACATCGGGAATCGAATATGGTACGGCCATTTCGCGCTGCGGTAGCATGGACACCCCCCAAATCGAGGAGCAACCACCGCAGCCGCAGGGAAGGACCTACGAGGCGCGCAGCATCGTATGCCATCCACTCGAACCCAGCCGCACGCTAGATGTAGCCCCTATGCGCGCTGCTTAGCCCAAATGGACCGCTCGTGCAACGAAATTGAACATTATGGACCGCTATATCTTGGGGATGGAGCCTTCTGAGAGGTCAATAAGAGGAGAAAATGGTCGACGTGCAAAAATACTACTAAGCCCGCCCCCGAAGGCGGGTACCCAACCAAGGCCCGCCGGCAAGCGGACCTCGGCCTTTTTGGTGGTGATGCGGTGGCACAGATACGTCCCGTCCAGGAGCAACAATCCGCAGCCGCAGGGGAAGGACCTACGAAGCGTGCAGCGTTGTATGCCCCACTCGAACCCTGCTGCTCGCTAGATGTACCCCCTATGTGGGCTGCTTAGCCTAAATGAAGCGTTCGCGCACTGATTTCGCACATTTGGGACCACTGCAACCTGTGGATGAAGCTCTTCTAGACTAGGGCCTGTAGACATTCATCTGAGAGCAAGCAACGCGCCGACGAGATAGATGGCGGCGGCGAAGCTGGCATCGGTTTTGTCGTA
>DATGCX010000351.1:0-4252 GCA_035311445.1 Xanthobacteraceae bacterium
TGGTTCGGGCATGTCATTAGCAGGGATTCTCCATGGGTTCGCTCGGGCTGGGTTCACCGTGCCGGTTCTAGGTGTCCAGGTCCGGGCTGACCCCACTAAGCGCCTAAACAGGTGGGCGCCCCCGGATTGGCTTAACCAGTGCCGGCCGCCTCGGAGCGAAGTCGTCGACTTTCACAAACCGGCGCCCGTTGTCCTATTGTGCGATGTTGTCAGCGCCGGTTTGAATTTCATCTAAAACTAGCGGGTTGAATTTGTAGTCGACGGCGTGGTCGGCATGATTGTCTGATAGTTTTGAGAGGCAGAAGGAAGGCGACGGCTCATCCGAGAATCGAGAGCGGACGGAGCTTCGAGTTCGCGGATGATGTGTCCTCCTCGGAGGGGACGCGATGGGCCGTGGGGAGCGCCGCAAGTGCAAGTGCTGTCGTAAGTTATTTCGTCCTGACCCACGTAACCGCCATCACCAGTATTACTGTTCGGCGCCGAGTTGCAGAACGGCCAGCAAAGCCGCGAGCCAAGCGCGCTGGCTCGCCCAGCCCGAGAACCGGGACTACTTCCGCGGCCCCGTGCATGTCGCCCGCGTGCAGGCGTGGCGATTGCGCCATCCGGGGTATTGGCACAAGCGACGAGATGTCGATCCTGCGTTACAAGATGTCTTAACGGCGCAACCCATTGGTTCTGCTGACAAAACAGCCGATATCGCGAGCTCGGCGTTACAAGAAACTCTTGTCGGCGCAACCTGCTGTTCTGATTGGCTTAATCGCCCATTTGGTGGGACCGTTACAAGATGACATCGCGCGCACCGCCGCCCGCTTGCTACGACTGGGCAACGACATTCTCGCTACATCCGCGGCGCGGACAGCGCTCCAGCCGGGACTGCGGAGCCAGTCGTGATCGATTACGAGACCTTCGCCAAAATCCACGACTGTCACGATCGCCAGGGCCTGACGATCGCGCAGACGGCCCGAGTGCTGGGCCTCCATCCGCAGACGGTGGCGACGTGGTTAAAGCGTGCGCGCTTCGAGCCGCGGCGCAGCCGGCCGCGCGGCAGCATCCTTGACCCTTTTAAGCCGCGCATCACGCGACTGCTCGACAGCCACCCCTACAGCGCTCAGCAGATCCTTCAACGGCTGCGCGAGGAGGGCTATGAGGGCGGCGTGACGATTCTGCGGGATTACGTCCGTCGCATCCGGCCTCCGAAGCGGCCGGTTTATCTCAAGCTACATTTTGCTCGGGGTGAATGCGCGCAGGTTGACTGGGGCGCCTACGGCACCGTCGCGGTGGACAATACGCGCCGCCGGCTTTCGTTCTTCGTCATGGTCCTGGCCTTTAGCCGCCGCATGTATGTGGAGTTCACCGTTTCCCAGACCATGGAGCATTTTCTCGCCTGCCATGAGCACGCCTTCTCGGCGTGGGGTGGGGTGCCATCAAAAATCATGGTCGACAATCTTAAGTCGGCAGTTCTGCAACGCCTGGCCGGCACGGCACCGGTGTTCAATCCGCGCTATCACGACTTCGCCCGCCACCACGGCTTTACGATCGTTCCCTGTAATATCGGTCGCGGCAACGAGAAGGGGCGCGTCGAATCGGGGGTGGGTTACGTCAAGAAGAACTTCCTGCACGGCATTGAACTAACCGACTTCAACTCCATCCAGGCGGCCGCCCAGGTGTGGCTCGACACCATCGCCAACCTGCGCATCCATGGCGAAACGCTTGAGCGGCCTATCGACCTGTTCGCGCAGGAGCAACAGCATCTGCGCCCGCTCAATCCGCACCTCTACGACATCGCCCGCACCGCGACCTGTGTCGCCTCCAGCCAGTTCCGCATCATCCTGGACACTAATCACTATTCCGTCCCGGCCAGCTACGCGCATCGCCGCGTGATGGTCAAAGCCTATCCGGACCGGGTCTGCATCTACTTCGATAATCAGCTCATCGCGCGCCATCCCCGCCGCTATGGCCGCCACCAGGACATCGAAGACCCGGATCACGCCAAGGCGCTGATCGCCCAGCGCAGCCGCGCCCGCGAACAGCGCTTGATGATGCACTTCCTGGCGCTGTCGCCAGATGCGGCAGCCTATTACGACGGCCTGCAACAGCGCCGGCTCAATGCCCGCCATCACGTCCGCAAGATTCTGGCATTGGCCGAGATCTATCCAGCCGATGACGTGGCGCGTGCCATCTCCGACGGCCTCGCCTTCCAGGCCTTCAGCGCCGAGTACATCACCAACATCCTGGAGACCCGCGCTCGCACGCTGCCAGAACCCGGACCCCTCCAGCTCACCCGCCGCCACGACCTGCTCGACATCGATATCGCTCCACCGGACCTCAACGCCTACCAGGTCAACGATCATGACGCCGAGTGATCAGACACAATTGGACACGCAACTGCAACGCTTGCACCTGCACCACATCAAAAGCCACTACCAAGCCGCCGCCACCGGGGCCGCCGAGCAGCAGTGCTCTTACGTGGATTACCTCGCCCAACTTATCGACGGCGAGACCACGATGCGCGAGAACCGCAGCATCGAGCGTCGCATCAGGAACGCTCGCTTCCCAGTGCTCAAGACCCTCGAAGAGTTCCAATGGAGCTGGCCCAAAAAGATCAACCGTCCGCAAATCCAGAACCTGTTCCGCCTCGCCTTCATCGCAACCCACACCAATGTTGTGCTGATCGGCAATGTTGGCCTCGGCAAGACTCACCTGTCGATCGCTCTCGGCCACGCCGCCTGCCTGAATGGACACACGGTGCTCTTTACTACCGCCGTCGACATCATCAATACCCTCGCCGCCGCCCAGTCCACCGGCCAGCTCAAACGCGAACTTAACCGCTACCTCAAGCCCGCCGTCCTTATTGTCGACGAGCTCGGTTACCTGCCCATCGACAAGCACGGCGCCGACCTGCTGTTCCAGATCATCAGCCAGCGCTACGAGCGTGCCCCGATGCTGATCACTGCCAATCGCGCATACAAACACTGGTCGCAGATCTTTAACAACGACAGCACACTGACGTCCGCAATCCTCGATCGCGTCCTCCATCACGCCGAGACCGTCATCATCGAAGGCAAGAGCTTTCGCATGAAGGATGAGATTGACGAATAGGTCGACGACAATGACACGAAGGCGAAAAGCAAAATCACCCGAATACACCGTCTCCGACGAAGCCGCCGCTTACATCGCAGACGTCCTGATGGAACTCGCTTTGCAATTCGAGGCGACCCACTTCTCCCAGATACGCCGTCACTACCAGTCCATCATGCCAGCACCCAGCACAGTGTCGCGACAACTCGATCTGTTCGAAAAACATCCAGACCGAAACAGACGCAAGCGCAATACCTCCCAGAGCTGACCCCCGGCTTCTGCATCCTCCTCCAGGTCCATTCTTTGGTTCGACCCGCGCCGCGAGCATTCTTCCATCCCGACCGCCAAATCTCGCAGCCGCCGCGCGCAGGGCCTGTCAAGGCTGGCCGCGTCTTCGCGGCCACCCTTTAGGGCTTGGCCTTGACTGGCCCGAGCACGGCGGCATGCTGCATAGGTCGGGATCCGCAATGCCCCGCTACAACCTGAGCCCCCGCTGTGGGCGCGGGGCCTCGTCAATTCCCCACAACTCAACCCCCGCCAGCAAATTCCACCCAGCTGCCACACAAGCAGCTACGAAGGGGACATCCAGGAACTGCCCGCATGACCAGGCCAAATTCAATCCGCTGGTTTTAGTTGAAAATCACGCCGCTGGTGACACTATGTAGAACTGCACCCGCTCTTTGAGGCTAAATGCCTGCCATTCCTTGAGCCAGGCGGACCTGCTTTGGGTGGTCGGCTTTCGGTAGACCCTTAGATCACCGCCGCGCTAGCATTAGGACCAGCCCTCCCAGCTGGGGCAGGAGCGTCCGGAAGAGCAGCCACGGCATGTCGAAGTCGTGGCGCCGGGGTGCAGGTGGCCGTAGCTCACCCACGCCACCAGCTTGGCGAAATCGGCGCTCTCGGGCTTGGCCTGGGCGGCGACCTTGAGGGTGGCCAGGGTCTGTTTCGCCTCCAGCTTGAAACTCGGAAGTGTCGTTTAAAAATTGTCCATCTTCCTGACTCGGGGGCCGTTGGCTTTCGACGCTTCCACGGGAGAAAAGCGCGTGTGGTGCTGTCTTCATCGAGCCGAGTAGCGAGGTGGCTGCTGATCGCGTTGACGCTCGGAATCGTATTGCTGGCATGGATACCCTGCCACGCGCATGACGTCGGTCATTGTTTCCATTAGATCCTCGGG
>DATGCX010000352.1:0-4285 GCA_035311445.1 Xanthobacteraceae bacterium
CATCAGCGCCGTCACAACGGGCGTGCTGTGGCCAACGATGCAGCCGGGATTGAGTTCCACCAGCTCCTTTGCAAAAGCCTGCATGCGCGCAGAATCGCCTTCGGCATAGCGGTACTCGATGCGAAGGTTTTGGCCGAGGGATCAGCCCTCCGTTTCGAGACCTTGTTCGAAGACCTCGACGCGAGCCTTGGCCTCCACATCGTTTGCGAAGCCCATCAGCACCCCGACGGTGCGCATGCGAACAGGCTCTTGCGCATTGGCCGGGATCGCCTGGGTGGCCAACGCGCCGCCGAGCAACCTGATGAACTCGCGCCGCCTCATGGGGTTTACCCAGGGCCAGAGATCACGGGGCAAGTATAGCAGGTCACGCCGTGCATCGCAGCAGTGGGCTCATTCGCGTCATTCACGTCATTCCCGCCATGTCCGGTTCGCCCCAAGAACGGACATTCGGCCACGGCCGCGTTTATGAGTACGTGCCCTATGGCGCGGACGAAAATAAATCTCTTGAAATCAAGACGCTCCGCCTACAGGGACAGCACGCACGCGACGTGGTATCCTTCCCTCTACGCACCTCGCACGGGAGGGGCGTATGACAGTCACCATCGGACGGCGGGAATTGCTGGCCGCGCTCGGCGGTGCGGCGGCTGCGTGGCCGGTTGCGGCGCGGACGCAGCAGCCCGAGCGGATGCGGCGCATCGGAATCGTAATGCCTTTCGCCAAGGGTGATAGCGAGGGCGAAGCCCGTATTCGCGCATTCAAGCAGGAGCTGGCAAAGCTGGGATGGACGGACGGCGGCAATATCCAGTTCGACGAGCGCTGGCTCACCGACGATATGGATCTGGTACGGAGCCACGCGGCAAGTCTGGTGGCGTCCAATCCCGACATCATCGTCGCCTCAGGCGGCCGGATCGTCCCGGTCTTCATGCGGCTCACTCGCTCCATCCCCATGGTGCTACCGGGCGCGAGCGATCCGGTCGGCGTCGGCTGGGCGCAAAGCCTGGCGCGACCGGGCGGCAACGTCACCGGCTTTACCGCTTTCGAGCTGTCGATGCTCGGCAAGTCGCTCGAAATATTGAAGCAGATTGCACCCGCCGTCGTTCGCGTCGCGCTGGTCTACAATCCGGACAACCCCAATTCGGTCTTCTACCGGCGCATCTCCGAGGCGGCGTCCGCGCCGCTTGCCATAGAGACGGTCGATCACCCCATCCATGGCCTTGCCGACATCGATCGTGTCGTCGCGAGCCTTGCCGATCGTGGCAACAGTGGCATTTTCTTCCTGCCCGACCTCACGACCAACGCGCTGCGTGACGACGTCGTCGCTCTCGTCACGCGGCGCCGCGTGCCGGCGATTTATTCGGACACCTTCTTCGTGAAGCTCGGCGGCCTGGCGTTTTACGGTCCCGATCGCATGGAGGGTTTCCGCCGATCCGCCGGCTATGTGGATCGCATCTTGCGCGGCGAGAAACCCGGCGATCTTCCGTTCCAGCAGCCGACCAAGTACGAGCTCATGATCAACCGCACAGCCGCCAAAGCGGTCGGCCTCGAATTGTCGCCGGCGCTGCTTGCGCTCGCGGACGAGGTGATCGAGTGAAACGCCGCGAGTTCATATCGCGACTCGGCGGCGCGGTGGCCTGGCCACTCGCGGCGCGGGCGCAGC
Organism: Xanthobacteraceae bacterium; assembly: GCA_035311445.1. Classification (GTDB taxonomy): domain Bacteria; phylum Pseudomonadota; class Alphaproteobacteria; order Rhizobiales; family Xanthobacteraceae; genus JAJPKK01. The sequence goes on from DATGCX010000352.1 coordinate 1,658, forward strand.
AGCGCGAAAAGATGCGCCGCCATTGGCGTGCTCATGAATCTCGCGGCAGACGATCCTGAAGCGCAGCGCCGCATGAACGCCTTCGTGCAGGGGCTGCAGCAATTGGGCTGGACCGATGGCCGCAATGTGCAAATCGATCGTTGTGGCGGCGCTGGAAATCACCTGAGCGTCGCTGCGACGGCTCCCGTTGGCTCTGCTTTAAGACGGATGCAATTGACAATGCTTGGGTGAGACGCCGACACTCCGGCGCGAGGTCCACCGATGAAGCTTGCGCGCCGAATTTTTCTGGGTCTCACGGCCGCTGCGGCGGTACTTCCCACGATGTCGCCAATTGCGATGGCGGAGAATTATCCCGCCCAGCCGGTGCGGGTGATTGTGCCTTTCGGGTCCTCCGGCGCCACCGACATCGTCGCCCGTTTGATCGCGCAATGGCTCTCAGACCGACTGGGCCGGCAATTCATTGTCGAGAACCGCCCCGGCGCCGGCAGCAATCTTGGCACCGCGGCGGTCATACGTTCTGCCCCCGACGGCTACACGCTCCTTCTTGTTGGCCCGCCGGCTGCGATCAACGCCACGCTCTATGAAAAGCTTAGCTTCAACTTCCTGCGCGATATCGCCCCGATCGCCGGCATAGTCCGTTTTCCCAACGTGATGGTGGTCCATCCGTCGGTTCCGGTCACAACGGTTGCCGAGTTGATCGCCTACGCAAAGGCCAATCCGGGGAAGATCAATTTCGCCTCGACCGGACTTGGCAGCACACCCCATGTCAACGGCGAGTTGTTCAAGATGATGGCCGGCATCAACATAGTTCACGTGCCGTACCGCAGCGCGGCGGCTGCGATGACCGATCTGCTCAGCGGTCAGATGCAACTTTACCTTGGCACGGCGGCAACCACGGTCGGCTACATTAAAGCTGGCACGCTCCGCGCATTGGGGGTGACGGCGTTGGCGCGTTCGCAGACATTGCCGGATGTTCCGACCGTTGCCGAATCGGTGCCGGGCTTCGAGGCGAGCGCTGCGTATGGTCTCGGCGCGCCCATCGACACCCCCGGCGAGATCGTTGCCATGCTCAACAAGGAAGTGAACGTAGCCCTCGCCAATGCCGGAATGCAGGCGCGCTTTGCCGAGCTCGGCGGCATTGTGCTCCCCGGCTCGGCCGCCGATTACCGCAACCTCATTGCCGCGGAGACCGAGAAATGGGCGAAGGTCGTGAAGTTCGCGGGGGTGAGGGTGGATTGAGGGCTATGACGGCCGGTCGCCCTTTATGGTCACGCGGCGGCCGGAGCGGACCTGCGGGTAGTAATCCCAGATGGCAAGATGCTGGACGCTGCGGTTGTCCCAGAAGGCGACCGAATGCGGCTCCCAGCGGAAGCGGACCTGAAATTCCTCCCGGGTGCTGTGCTTGCATAGAAATTGCAACAGGGCGCTGCCTTCTTCTTCCGGCAGCTCGTTAATATGGGTCGTGAAATGGCCGTTGACGAACAGCGCCTTGCGCTTTGTCACGGGATGTGTGCGAACGACTGGGTGCGATGCGCGTGGGAAGACCTTGCCCTTGTCATCCCGGCCTACGAGCACGTTGGTGCGGCGATAGACGTGATCGCCGGAATGCGTTGCAGTGAGCCCTTCCAGATAGACCTTCATCCGCGGGGAGAACGTATCGTAGGCCGCATACTGGCTGGCGAAAAGGGTGTCTCCGCCGGAGCTCGGAATCGTATGTAGATAGAGGATGCTGCCGAGCGGAGGCTCCTCGTCGCAGGAGACATCCGAATGCCAATACTCGCCGCTCACTCGCTTGGAATTCGCGTCGGCATGGATCGGCAATATCTCGGGATGTCCTTCGGGGCCCGGCGTATTGGGATGAATGTGTAGCTCCCCGAAATAGCGGCCGAACCGCTTGTGGGCTTCGACATCCATGGGCTGGTTGCGGAAGAACAGGACTTGGTGTTCCGCCAGGGCCTGATGCAGCTCGTCGACCTGCCGATTGGTCAGTGGTCTCGCGAGCGTTATCCCCTCAATATTCGCACCAATACGTGGCGTGACAGGGGTGACGTTGATGGTGTCATAGGTCATGGCAAGTCCTCTTGGGCTAACGGGCGCGACACCCACAATGACATGATAGCCCACCGGATCGCGAGTAGAAAATGGGGGAAACAGCGACATCAACTCTGAAGGCGAGTTTACCAAAGGCCGCGAGCTACCCGGCAAATGGCAAGTGCCGCAGGCGATGATTGGGCGACGATTGTCTCAAAGCGGTCGTTGGCTAAGTTCAACCGCCGGGGCAGCACAGTGACTGATTTTGATCGAGTGATCGTGATCAGCCAGCCGATCTCAAATCAAACACAGATACAGCAGCCATCGCCAGCAGCCACAGAACGACAACCGCAGCGATGTACTCGATCCATTCCTTATTGTCAGAGAACCATCCATGATGCACGTCCATGGCCAGCCTCCTTCCGGCTACCCATGCTCCCAACCAACCGAATACATTATCACATCCGCGGTCGATGACGGAGCTTGAACCTGTGGCGTACCTACGCAAACGCCAATCTTTGCCGTAACTCAATGATCGGTAACGATTATTCAAATTGTGGGCTGCTGGTGATCAATCAAAGGACCGCCAAGGCGCTT
>DATGCX010000353.1:0-10617 GCA_035311445.1 Xanthobacteraceae bacterium
CGTCACGATCCCAAAGGCGAGATGCAGGCCGGTGCCCGAATCGCCGATCTGCGCGCCGGTGACAAGCGGCGGGCCCTCGCGGAAGCCGGTGGTCGAGGCGGCGCCGCCGGCGCATTGCGCGACGTTCTCGTAGACCTTGCAGTCCTCGTAAGGGCCGGGGCCGAAGCCCTTCACAGACGCGACGATCATGCGCGGGTTGGTCTTATGGATGTACTCCCAGGTCAGCCCCATGCGGTCGAGCGCGCCGGGCGCGAAGTTCTCCACCAGCACATCGCAATGCTTGATCAGCCGGTTGAGGATGTCCTTGCCCTGCGGATTCTTGCTGTCGATCGTAATCGAACGCTTGTTGCCGTTGAGCATCGTGAAGTAGAGGCTGTCGGCCCCCTTCACGTCGCGCAACTGCCCGCGCGTGATGTCGCCGACACCGGGCCGCTCCACCTTGATCACGTCCGCGCCCATGTAGGCGAGCAGCTGCGTGCAAGTCGGCCCCGCTTGGACATGGGTGAAGTCCAGGATGCGGACACCGTCGAGCGCCCTGCCGATCGCGCCCCAAGGCTCGGTCGAGGGCGGGGGTAATTCCGTGGCCATCTTAGACGTTGTCATTGCTTGTCTCCTTGAGCTCCCAATGCTGCAGAGAGCGCTCCAAGCGCGCGTCGCGTTGCATCATTTGAACATGGTCTCGTCGTTCTCGGCGCGTACGCGTTGGATCAACCACACGGTGATCGTCGCGGACTTGTAGGTTTTGACAGTGGCCTCGCAGGTACGGCGCAGTGCCGGTGCGATGTCCCTCACGTCGTGCACCCCCTTGCGAGCGGCCATTGCGATTTTTCCCCTTCTCATTTTTTTCGCAGCACGCTTTGCGGGTTAAGGTTGCCGATTCGGCCGCTCTCGCTGCCGGCCGCCGGATCGATCACCGCATTGATGAGGGTCGGCTTGCCGGAATCCAAAGCCTCGTTCACGGCGCGCTTCAGCTCGTCCGGGGTCGTCACATTGGCACCAACGCCACCGAACGCTTCCATCATCTTGTCGTACCGTGAGCCTTTGACGAACACGGTTGTCGCCACGTCCGAGCCTCCGGACGGATTGACGTCGGTTCCCCGGTAGATGCCGTCATTATTGAATATGACCACGCAGACCGGGAGGCGGTACCGACAGATCGTTTCCACTTCCATGCCGCAGAAACCAAACGCGCTGTCGCCCTCGACCGCGAGCACGGGTTTGCCGGTCTCTATCGCGGCCGCGATGGCAAAGCCCATACCGACGCCCATAACGCCCCACGTGCCAACGTCCAGGCGTTTGCGCGGCTTGTATATATCAATGAAGCCGCGCGCGAGATCGAGAGTGTTAGCGCCCTCGTTGACGAGAATGGTATCAGGCCGCTCTTTGATGATGGTCCGCAGTGCGCCGAGCGCGCCGTGATAATCCATCGGCGTCGTATTCTTCATCAGCCTCGGCGCCATCTTGGCGATATTTTCTTCCTTCTTGGCATTGACGGCGCCGACCCAGTCGGCCGGCGGGGACGGCCAGTTGCTGCCCATGCCCTCAAGAAGCGCCGACACGCAGGAGCCGATATCGCCGACAACCGGAGCGGCGATCTCAACGTTGCTGTCCATTTCCCTGGGCTCGATGTCGATCTGGATGAATTTCTTCGATCCAGGTGCACCCCAGGTCTTGCCCTTTCCGTGCGAGAGCAGCCAGTTCAGACGCGCGCCGATCATCATGACGACGTCGGCGTCCTTCAGCACCGTCGAGCGCGCCGCCCCCGCCGACTGCGGATGGGTATCAGGCAACAGGCCCTTGGCCATGCTCATCGGCAGGAAAGGAATGCCGCTTTTCTCGACCAGGGCGCGGATATCGTCATCGGCTTGCGCATAAGCGGCGCCCTTGCCGAGAATGATCAGGGGTCGCTTAGCACCCTTCAACACATCGAGCGCGCGCTTGACTGCCGCCGGCGCAGGAATCTGAGGCGGTGCCGGATCGATGACCTTGACGAGCGACTTGGCGCCAGCCTCCGCATCCATCACCTGAGCAAAGAGTTTGGCCGGCAGATCGAGATATACGCCGCCCGGACGACCGGAGACTGCTGCGCGGATCGCGCGCGCCACCCCGATGCCGATGTCTGCGACATGGAGCACGCGGAAGGCTGCTTTGCAGAGGGGCTTGGCAACAGCCAACTGGTCCATCTCTTCGTAGTCACCCTGCTGCAGGTCGACGATCTCGCGCTCGGACGACCCGCTGATCAGGATCATTGGAAAGCAGTTGGTCGTGGCATTGGCCAGTGCGGTCAGGCCGTTGAGAAAACCGGGCGCCGACACGGTCAGGCAGATGCCGGGTTTTTTTGTCAGGAAGCCGGCGATTGCGGCAGCGTTGCCGGCGTTCTGCTCGTGCCTGAACGAGATGACCCGCATGCCTGCAGCCTGCGCCATGCGGCCCAGATCCGTGATCGGAATGCCCGGCACGCCGTAGATCGTGTTGATGCCGTTGAGCTTGAGCGCATCGATGACGAGGTGAAAGCCGTCCGTCAGCTCCTGCTCCGCCTCGGCTGCAATTGCCGTTTTTGTCGCTGCTTCAGCCATGGGAGGCCTCCCTGATGTCATTCTTATTGGTCTAGTCGAGATAGTCGGCGTATCGAGCTACGTGCTCCGCAAGCCCGAGGGCATGATCGCGCACCAGATTTTCCGCCCTTACGGTATCGCGTGTCTCGATCGCCTGAATGATGTTCATGTGGTCTCTGATCGAGCGGTCGGCGCGGTCGCTCTCGCCGATGGTCTTGCGGCGGATCATCCGCATATGCGCGAACAGGTTCTCAGCCAGGTCGATGAGGATGCGGTTTCGACTCATGCGAATGATGGTCTGATGGAATTCGATGTTAACCTCGGAATACTCGTCCAGATTGGCATGCAAGCGGCCGTTCTCGAACGTCGCGAACATGGCGCGTAGTTTGGCGATCTCGTGGTCCGAGGCGTTTTGGGTGATCAGCCGCGCCGCCATGCTTTCCAGCGCCGCCCAAGCGGTGATCAGCTCAATGACTTCCGCCTTGGTCTTGCGCACCACATAGATGCCGCGACGTGGCACTGAGCGAACGAAGCCTTCCCGCTCTAGTTGCGCCATGGCTTCGCGGACCGGGGTGCGACTGATGCCGAGATCGCTCGCGAGCCTGCGCTCGTCGAGCCGGATCTCGCCGGGTCGATCGTAAATGTCGAGGGCAAGAATGACGTCCTTCAGCGCTGCGTAGGCACGATCAGCAAAGGTCGCTGTGTCCTCCAGCGGCGCAATGGCAAGCCGGGCGGCCACTTCCGCGGTTCGGCTGCGAGGAGGCAAGTTAGTCATCGGACGCGATGCGCCAATTTCGAACGTTAACGCTGATCCCGTCTTCTATAATACAGTATACCACAAGCTGGCAAGGCACTTGAGTCTCACCCGCTCGGGTGTCTGATCGCCGCGGCGGCGCGACGACATCGTCGCCGCGCCGCCCGCTGAATCAAGTGCTGGGCTAACTCTTTTCCATTGTCCGCGCCCGCAGCGGACGCAGGACGAACAGGGCCAATACCACAACGATCACATTCATCGCCGTGGCGATCAGAAAGACCATTTGCCAGCTGCCGGCCGCATCCTTGATCATGTTGGCAGCGGGTGTAAACACCACCGATGCACCCTTGGCGGTGTACAGCATACTGAGGTTCACGGTCGCAAACTTCGTGCCGAATGTGTCGGTGCAAGTTGAAGGAAACAGGCTGAATATCTCGCCCCAGGTGAGGAAGACCAGCGCCGCGAACACCACGAACGCCCACGGGGCCGTTCCCAGCCCTCCGAGCAGCCAATACGCGACCGCGCCCAAGCTAAAAGCGATGGCCATCGTGTACTCGCGACCGATGTTGTCGGATATCCACCCGAATAACGGGCGCGCGCCGGCATTGGCGATACCATCGCAAATGGCCGCAACGGTGAGGACGGTGCCGCCGAACAGCAGAACGACATTCTCCACCCCGAAGTCTTTGGCGATCGGCCCGAGCTGGGCGGTCACCATCAGTCCGCTGCCGGAGACCATCACAAACATCACATACAGCAACCAGAACGTCGGGGTTTGCAGGACCTCCAGGGGCTTATAGCTCTTCGCCGTCTGAATCACCTTGGGCGCCGCTGTGGTGGGAGTCTCGCCCGGTTCGGGAGCCCGCAGCAGCCAGGCCAGAATAAAGACCACTCCGCCTTGGATCAGTGCGAACCAGAAGAATGCCGCCTCATAACCCGCAGTACCGATGACGTAGCGGATCGGGATCACGCTCAACACTGCTCCCCCGCCGTAGCCTGCGGCGGTGAGCCCGACGGCAAGTCCACGCCGGTCCGGAAACCATTTCACTGCGTGTCCTACGCTCGTCGCATAGACCGCACCACCCCCAAGGCCGCCAATCAGCGCGCCGAGATAGAGCACAGTGAGACTCTCGGCATATGAATTGAGAATCCATCCAATGGCCACCAGGATTCCGCCGACGGCGACCATCGCTTTCGGCCCCCGGTGGGGACCCAAGACGTCGGCGAACCAACCCGCGACCGGGGTGAGCCAAGTCTCAAGCGCAATGAAGATGGCGAAAGCCCATTGGATCGACGCGAGTGCCCAGGTTGGGTGCGCAGCCCGCATCGGGTTGACGAACAGCGTCCAACCGTATTGCAGGTTGGCGATCATGATCATGCAGATGATGACGGACACAAGCTGTGTCCACCGCGTGGCGTTCGTCGCCTGCACGCGAACTTCGATTGTGCTTGCAACACTCATTTTCCACCCCAGAATTGTATGTTTTTGCGCCCAGTTTTCTTCAGATGTCAGCGCAAGCCATGAGTTTGGCCGTTGGCGTGCGCTGGTTTACTGACTCGACTGAGAATAAGCTCGCATTGCGATTGTGCAAGCTGGGTCCATCGCGGGGGCAATTTTATGGTCGCATTCTGACAACGTACAGCATGGCTTTTCGCCGCACCGAATCCGCGAAAAAGGCCGGCCAACTCTCCACTGCGTTGCAATGCCGCCCTGCCTCGCAGGCGATTACCCGCCATTTCCGGATCCCTAGCCCAGCAAGGCAGCCCGGAATCCACGACCCTCGGTCGACCGTTGTGAATTGCAGCCTCGCCGCGGAGGCCGTCATCGGGCCGGTCGAAAGCCCGGGCCCGGTGGCCGCGCCCCGAATGACCCGGAGGGTATGAAAGGGTTCGAGTCACCTTGCTAGGAGCCGCCGATCGCAGGGGGCAGCTTGACCGGGATTTGGGGTTCACCGCCGGTCGCGCCGTGCTTTCGCGTGCAAGCCAATTACATTTCTACTTGTAAGGGAATAACGATTGGACACTTGAATTTTCGAAATCTGTTGCCGACACGCAACAAATCAGCGATGTGCAGGCGTCGATTTATTCGCGGCGCAAAAACCAGCAGTTCATACGGATTATAACTAGGTTTCTGCTGATTTTCGCCCGTTCTGCTTTGCGTTGCAAAAAAACCGCGGGTCAGCGCCAGGGTTAATTGCTTACTAAACGATATAGACCGTCCAATGTTTTTTGAGGCAACTAGTGTCGGGGTGTTTCCATGGGGAGAATCACCTGGGGACAAACACCTGCGACACGGCCACGGGGGCGGAGATGGGGACGGGGACTCGACGATCGGCAATCTTTGCGAACACTAAAATTTCCGGAAAATTTGCATTTGGGGCAGCGTTGGCGGTTGCCGGGATACTGGTGCCGCACCAGCGGGCTGCCGCAGATCAGCTCGACACGGTCTTGCAGCGCCTGGAAGCGCTCGAGCGAAGCAACGCGAGGCTGGCGAAGGAAAATGCCGAATTGCGCAGCCGCGTTCAACGCGTCGAAGGCGCGAAAGGCCTTCCCGCGCCGGTGGCCGCCGCATCCGATGCCCCCAAGGGCAATCCGGTCCAGCATGGCGCGGTAGCCACATCGCCGGCCCCTCCCTCGGGCGGCACCACAGTCGCCGGCATCCCCGTCAAGGCCGGCCCGTTGGGGCCGGTCATCGACAACACCTCGGTCACGATCTATGGCCATGTTGATGTCTCGGCCGATGTCTTCAATCCGTCTGTATTCGACCAGGGAACCAAGCTTGGTATTGCCAGTAACACCTCCTACTTCGGTATCCGTGCACGACATAACCTCGCGCCGTACGGTTACGAGGGCTTGGCCGCTGTCGCTCAGTTCGAATCTCAGGTCGACGTAGCCGCTGCTCCGCATGAGCGGGCGGCATTCGGTACCCGCGACAGCTATGTGGGCATGGAAGGCCCGTGGGGTGCAATCAAGGGCGGCAAGAGCGATACCCCTTACAAGAAGGTCACCGCGCCCTTCGATCCGTTCGCCGGCACCCTTGGCGACTACAATTCAATCATGGGCAATACTGGCGGCGACAATCGGGCGGAGTTCGACTGGCGGATGAATCACGCGGTCTGGTACGAGTCCCCGATCTTCTACGGTTTCCAGTTCAGCACGCTGTTTTCGCCGGGCCAGAACTTTGCTCAGGACAACAGTGACTTTTCCTTCGGCGATCAGTTCCAGTGCAACGGCGCCTCTGCGCGCGGCAGCGGCAGCAATTTCCCGGGAACCGGCGGGGCTGTTCCCGGCAATATCGGCGGCAACGGGTGCACGGACGGTTCGTTTGGCAACGCCTTCAGTACCGCGCTCAGCTACAAGAACGGCCCGTTCACCGCGATCGCGGCCTACGAATTTCATGAAAAGGTCAATCGGCATGGCGACGATGGCCTGGAGTTTGGCGGCCCGCCGCAAGCTCTTCCGGACGGCTCGTTGGTCTTTACTGGCGTTCATAACGAATGGGCTGCGAAAGTCGGCGGCGGCTATCGCTTCGATGATCCGTGGGGTGCGCTGCAGCTCTATGCTTATTACGAATGGCTGCGGCGGGACGTTACGGCAGCGGAGCAACCGTTCAACGAGCGCTCGCGCGATGGCGTTTTTGCCAGCGCGACGCAGACCATCGGCAAGTGGTCACTGAGCTTCTCCTACGCTCACGCATTCAATACGCCTGGAGCTCCGGCGTGTCTGAGCTTCAATAATGTTAACGCGGGGAACACCCCGGGCGGAATTTGTGGGCCAGTGATACAACCCGTTGGCCAGTTCCAGCAAAATCTATTTGATGAGTCGGCCAATCAGTATTCCATCGGGGCGCGCTACCGCTTCAACAACTGGGCGAGCTGGTACGTTGTCGCGACCGAACTCACCCAAGGCCAGGGCGCGCATTATTGTCTGGGAGCGAGCGGCCACGGCTATCAGGTCTGCAGCCGCGATGCCGCCAACGACACAATTGGCGGGGCGACGCTCAAGGCCGTCACCACCGGCTTTACGCTCGACTTCTGATACCAACGCTTTGACCTGACGGCCGACGTCTTTGAAAAACGGGCTCGCCAAGCGAGCCCGTTTTTAGCGTTCGGACCGTCATCACGCACCGCGCGGCGTTCCGGACGCGGTTGATCCCGGGCCACCGATTGATTGATCTCGGCGGCCGGGTCTATACCCTGGCTAGACGAAGCGCTGTGGCGATGGGGGAGGTTGGTTTGGGGCGTACGCAAGCGCCGCGCAGGGACAAGGCACCGGCCGGAGTTGCCGAGCAATTTTCCGCGGCGGTCTGGCATTTTCGCGCGGGACGACTGGCCGAGGCAGAGCGGCTGTGCCGGAAAATTTGCTCGGTAGAGCCCGGCCATGCGGCGAGCTTTCATCTTCTCGGTGTTGTGTCGCATCAACTCGGTCGTGAGAATGCGGCGGATCTCATTGGTCGGGCCGTCGGGCTGGCACCCGAGTCCGCCGAGATGCATAACGATCTTGGCGTCGTGCTTGGGGCTCATCATCGCCTGACGGAAGCGATCTCAAGCTTCGCACGCGCCATCGAAATCAATCCACGCTACACCGAGGCGCGCACCAATCTCGGTATGGCGCTCGCGCGGGAGGGGCGACCCGTTGAGGCAAACGCGGCATTTGAGGCTGCGCTTGCGATCGACCCGAATGCCGTGGCGGTGCATTTCCATTTCGCCAATGTGTTGCGCGCGCAGGGACGACTCGACGACGCTGTGGCACATTACCAGCGGGCGGTAGCGATCGATCAGGACTTCGCGGTGGCGCACTACAATCTGGCCGTCACCGTCAGAGATCTCGGGCGAGTCGATGAAGCCGTTGGGCACTACCGGCGCGCGCTTGCGCTGCAGCCCAATTCCGCCGAGGGGCACAACAATCTCGGACTCACTCTCAAGGAACTGGGTCGGATCGAGGAAGCAGCGGCGCATTGCCGCCAGGCGCTGGCGCTGCGGCCGGACTTCGCTGGCGCCCACAACAATCTCGCCAATGCGCTACGCGACCTTGGTCGGCATGAGGAGGCAGCGGCACATTACGACCAAGCCTGCACGCTGGCGCCGGATTTTGCGCCGGCGCACTACAATCGCGGGCTTCTCAATCGCAAGCTGAGCCGCATCGACGAAGCGGCCGCCTGCTTCGAGCGGGCAGTTATGTCGGCACCGGACTTCATGGAAGCAAGGTTTGCCCTGTGCATGGCGCAATTGCCCATCGTCTATAGGGATGAGGCGGAGATCGATAGTCGGCGGGCGCTATATGCAAATCACCTGCGGACGCTGCATGACGACTTGGAGCGTGTCGCCCGGCCTGGAATTCTTGCGGATGTGGTTGGGGCGCATCAGCCGTTCTATCTTGCCTATCAGGGCAAATGCGACCGCGATCTCCAGGAGATCTACGGAGCGCTGGTGTGCCGAATCATGGCCGATCGCTATCCGCCGGCCGCGTTGCCGCCCCCTCCGGCCCCCGCCGAACCGGTGCGTGTGGCTTTCGTGAGCGGCTTCTTCCGCCGTCATTCCAACTGGAAAATTCCGATCAAGGGTTGGCTGAGCCAGCTGGATCGCCAACAGTTTGACGTTTTTGGCTACCACACAGGTGTAGACCGGGACGCCGAAACCGAATTCGCCGCCGCATCGTGCAAGCGTTTCGTTCAAGCGCCGCTATCGGCCGATGATTGGCGCGCCGCTATCCTGCAAGACGCGCCCCATGTCCTGATCTACCCGGAAATCGGCATGGACCCGATGTCGGCCCGACTTGCGGCGCAACGACTGGCCCCGGTTCAATGCACCTCATGGGGCCACCCGGACACGAGCGGATTTCCGACCGTCGACTATTACCTCAGCGGTGAGCTGATGGAACCGCCCGGGGCCGCCGACCACTATACCGAAAAGCTGGTCCGCCTTCCCCAACTATCCATCCACTACGAGCCGCCTGCGCTCACGCCGATATCGCTGTCCCGCTCCGACATTGGCCTGCGACCCGAGGCCGTCGTGTTCTGGTGCGGCCAGGCTGTCTACAAATATCTGCCGCAGTTCGATGACGTGTTCCCTCGCATCGCGCGCGAGGTCGGCGATACCCAGTTCGTCTTCATTGCATTTCCGGATGCACCTCACATCACGGCGGCCTTCCGCGCCCGACTCGAACGCGCCTTCGCGGATCACGGCCTTGACGCTGCAAAGTTCTGCGTGGTGCTGCCACGGCTCGATCCACAGCATTTCGCCGGTGCGATCGGGCTCAGCGATATCATGCTGGACAGCATCGGCTGGTCGGGCTGCAACTCGACCTTCGAAGGCCTTGCCCACGATCTGCCGGTCGTGACGCTGCCAAGCTCCCTCATGCGAGGTCGCCATACCGCCGCCATCCTGCGCATGATGGACGTCAGTGACACAATTGCGGCAACGTGCGAAGACTACGTCTCGATCGCAGCCCGCCTTGCCCGCCACGAGTACCTGCGGGCCGCCGTCAAATCGAAGATTGCATGCAACAAGCATCGAGTCTATCGCGACATGACATGCATCGCAGCCCTGGAGAATTTCCTCAATCGCGCGGCCCGTGATCCGCGGGTGCCCATGGGGTCCTGACGACCATCGCCTCTGACCCGTTGCAACCGCCTAACCGGAGGATCAAGTCGTGGAGATGTCGCCGCCGCCCGCCATCATCGCCTTCGCCCAGGCCGAGACCGTGCAAGAGGCGCCCGTCGAGCCGACCCCGATCAAGGTCGATCTTTCCAAATACATTCCGGACCGTGCCATATCGGTCACCATGATCGTGACCGTGACGCCCCCTACCGGTGCGGCCTATATTTACGCGCCCGGATACGAAAACCAGGGCACGCTGTTCAAGGGACCGAAATCCATCGACGAAGTTCGCCTCGACGGCCCATTCGTATTCGTCAAGCTCTATGGAGGCGCAACGAGCTTTGACATCCAATACACGAACTACCGCCAGCCGTAGCGGCGACGCACGGACGTCACGGCTTAAAATCAGATAATGTCTTCGCCGGGCATGTCTCGGCGACCCCGAAAACTTTGGGCGCAGAGCAAAATCGCGCCCGTCTGCGGGCGCAGGGGGGCGAAAGCAGTGACGCGAGATCGGTTGCTGGAGCAAGCCGTCGCGGCGCATCGCAAAGGAGCCACCGAGCTAGCCGCAATACCGTTCAGTTAGCGGTTTGCTAGCAATTCGTTAACCAAGGCTTCTCACGCTCCTTGTCACTGATTCGGTGCAAGGAGGGGGGGCTATGGCGCGCAGTGCCGCGAGGTTGCCGGCGGGAAGCCGGATCACGGATTA
>DATGCX010000354.1:0-3208 GCA_035311445.1 Xanthobacteraceae bacterium
CGGTCCCGCGATCGAGCTCAAGCCCGGCTACGAGACCTTCTGGGCCTATATCTCGCACTTCGTGCACGCCCCGTTCTACGTCTACGCCTATGCCTTCGGCGATTGCCTGGTGAACTCGCTCTATGCGGTCTACGAGCGCGCCGCCGAAGGCTTCGCCGAGCGCTATCTCGACATGCTCGCGGCCGGCGGCACCAAACACCATTCCGAGCTGCTGGCGCCCTTCGGTCTTGACGCCCGCGACCCCGCGTTCTGGCAGGGCGGGCTCGGCGTGATCGAGCGCATGATCGTCGAGTTGGAGGAGCTGGGCCAACACCCGTAAGCTCCCTGATAGACACTCATTTTATCGCCAGGAACCGCGCAATCCGGCGCCTCTCTGGAGCGTGCAATGCTGCGCTTACAATCTAGGATTTCAGCTGGGTAACTTGGTAATCTGGTAACCGTCAGGAGCTGCTCAGTGGGGCTGCCATGACGGTCACCAGAACCTACCGTTTTCACGAAGTTTTCGAAGAAGAAGTTCAGGCGGTCAATCAGCGTCGGCGGCGGTTCGGCAGAGCGGAGGTCGCGCTCGAGCTTGAGCCCGACGTGAGTTCTCAGTCGAACGCGCGTGCCGAGGGCGAACCGATCATGCGGCCAACGGTGGGCTCGGGTCTCGCGGGCCTCGCGTTGTCGGGTGGCGGTATTCGCTCGGCGTCGTTTTGTCTCGGGGCGTTGCAGGCGCTCGACAGGGTGGGCGTTCTCAAGCACATCGATTATCTCTCCACGGTGTCGGGCGGAGGTTATATCGGTACCTCACTATCTGCCGCCATGACGCACTCGAAGGGTGACTTTCCCTTCACCAGCAGCCTGACCCAGGACGAACCGTACCCTGTTCAGCACATCCGTAATCATTCCAATTATTTGTTCCCGCATGGGAGCATCAACATTTTTTACAATGTGGCCATCTACCTCCGTGGGCTGCTCGCCAACGCCCTACTCATTCTGCCGTGGTTGCTGGTCCTAGCGGCCATCACAATCTTCCTCAAACCGGATTCGGAAAGCCTGCACGGCACCACGCTTCTCGAAGCGTTTAATGCCGATCATTTCGGTGCGACTCTGATCGTGCTGTGCGTGTTTGGGCTGTTGTTGCTCATCTGGGGGCTCTGGCGCTCGTTGGAGATTAGCGGCTGGGAGGCCGAAATCGGTTCGCCCTGGACCTTGGCGAGTGCAGTCGTGCTCATCCTTCTGCTGGTTCTCGCGTTTTGCGAGCTGCAACCGCTCGTGCTGGACGGCATTTTCAAGTCCGCCGCCCACGAGGGCGGAATTTTTGCGAGCTTCGTGGGATGGCTGCAAGCCTTGGCTGCCGTATTGGCGCCATTCTCGGCCGCAGTTGCCTTCTTCAGCCGCCCTATCGGTCGTCTGTTGAAGCAGGGTGCCGAGAGACCGAGCCTCGCTGCGCTCGCATCGCGCGCGGCCGGACGAGCGGCGGTTTACATTGCCGGCGCGGCGATCCCGTTCCTGCTGTGGATGGCGTACCTCTACCTGTGTTTTGTAGGAATTAAGGACGTGAACTGGAGCGACGCGTACCATGCGCCGCTTTGGCTGCGTGACGTCTCTCAGCATTGGTTCGGATCCAAAACCCCCATCGGATGGTTCTATCTGGTAACAGGTATCGTGCTATTCCTTCTCTCTCTCTTGCTCGCTCCCAACGCAAATTCCCTTCACCGTCTCTATCGCGATCGATTGAGCAAGGCTTTCCTGTTCGATCCCACCAGGATCGAAGGTCGGCGTTCGGGGACGGGGTTCAAGCGCGAATCCGTGTCGCTACGCGGTCTGGCGGCAGACGAACAGTTAAAATACGAAGATTTTGAACTCGCTCCTATCGACCGCTTCAAGTTAAGCAAGATCTCTTGTATCGACGCGCCTTTCCATCTCATCAACGCGGCCTTGAACATTCAAGGATCGAAATACGCCAACCGCCGCGGTCGGAATGCGGACTTCTTCGTCTTCAGTCCCAAATTCATCGGCAGCAGTGCGACCCAATACGTGAAGACCGAGGAATTCGAAGACGACGTCAAAGAGCTCGACTTGGCCACCGCCATGGCGGTCTCGGGGGCCGCAGCGTCGGCGAACATGGGTGCCAGCAGCATCAAGGCGCTGACCCCGACGCTCGCTATTCTCAACATCAGGCTGGGATACTGGGTAGCCAATCCGCGGCAGCTCGCCCAGGACCGCAAGCATTCATCCGTGTTTGCCTCCGTATTCGACCAGTTCTACTTCGTGCAGGAATTGCTGGGCCTGATGCGTGAAAGCTCCGATATGATCTATCTCACTGATGGCGGGCACATCGAAAATCTCGGCATCTACGAACTCCTGCGACGGCGCTGCCAGTTGATTATCGCAGTCGACGCCGAGGCCGATCCCGAGATGTCCTTCCGCGCGCTCGTGGCTTTGCAGCGTTACGCGCGTATCGATCTCGGCGTGTTGATTGATCTGCCCTGGGCCGAGATTCGCGATGCGACCCGCGCGGCGTCGGAGGAGATTGCGAAGAGCGGCGGCTTGCCGCCCAACGCTGCGCCTCACGGGCCGCATTGCGCAGTCGGCAAAATCACGTATCCAGAAGACCGCAAAGGCATACTGCTCTATGTGAAATCGTCGATCACGGGCGATGAAAACGATTATATTGTCGATTACAAGCGCCGTTTTCCGAGTTATCCGCATGAAACGACAGCGGATCAACTGTTCTCCGAGGAGCAGTTCGAAGTGTACCGCGCGCTCGGCTTTCACGCGGTCAGCGAACTGTTTGGAGGCGGCGATCACGTCGGAATGCGGCCAAAGGCAGCACAATGGCAGGGCCCCGTCCTGAATGATCCGCTTGTGAAAGCGGCCAAAGACCTCCTCAAGTGGACGTGACAAGCCGTTTCATCGCCGGCAAGGCCTGTCAACAAACGCGCCAGCCGCCGCTATGATCCTAGCGCTCGCGGCGGGCGAGATCGACGGCCTCGCACGATGGATCGACGACAATATCTCGCCGCCATCTGGCCGGTAGCCGCCGCGGGCGCCATCTATCTCGACAGGATCAGTCGAGCCAGCCCATGACCGACCGCGAAGCCAATCGCTTCTCCGCCCGCGCCGCCCGCTACGCGCGCGTCGGCGCTAATATGAGCGGGGTCGCGGCGCGCATCGCCGGGGCGCGGCTGTTCGGGCTCGCGCTCGACCGCGGCAAGAACGC
>DATGCX010000355.1:0-6782 GCA_035311445.1 Xanthobacteraceae bacterium
GGCCGCCCCGCTCCGCCCTTGAGCCGCGCAATCTCATCGCGCAGAGCCGCCACCATGCGCTGCAACTCGACGATCTGCTCCCACTGCTGGACAACCAAGCCCTTCAGTGCGGCAGGCGACAGGCGGTCAAGATCATCGGGCGGCGACATGCCCACAAAGAATCCGACTCGCGCCGCCAATGGAATCTTATAATCATACCGCCACGAGTTTTGCCCCTCTTACGGAAATCCAAGCTAAGTACTGGTGCCGGCTGAGGGGTTCGAACCCCCGACCCCGTGATTACAAATCACGTGCTCTACCAGCTGAGCTAAGCCGGCACACCCGCGGATGTTCCCCGCGGATTGTTACGGGAATCCGTTAATCTGGGGTTCGTTCTAGTCGCTCCGGCACCGGTTTCCAATGGCCTTATGGGCATTTCACATGGACCGCCGAACGATGCGTGGGCGGCCATAGGTGCGCTGGCACCGCCCCAACCTAGCGCGGCGATTTGATGATTATCAAAGACACGTACTGCGTTTGCGATGATAAAGGGACGCTAAGCCCACGACGTCCTTGCCCCCAAAACCACAGGGCTTGGCAGCCCCGGTATTGCCCCAAATACCGGGGCATTTTTTTCTTGGAGCTGCTTTTGACTTGCGCCGGATGAACACGCGGCGGCTTGAATGTCGCCGCGCGCGCAGAGCTTGGCAGATCAGGGTGGCGATCCGAGACCCGCGCTATTGGAGCGGCTTCCGGTCTGCTTGAAACGCCACCTCTCCCGAGGTCGTGGCCCGGCTTGTCGCGACCACCCGATCATTATGGCTCTGTGCCTCAAAATCCGGGTCGCTGGACAAGGCCGGCCACGACGCTGGTATTGTGATTCAAGGCGAATGAAATCAACTCTAGCTGACAGAAAGGGCCCCGCCGGAGCGGAGCCCAAAAATCGGTTGCTTGTGTGATCTTACGGGATGGCGCGTGAGGCGCCTCGGATGGTCAGGCCCGGCTCGCCGCCTGAACCCCCGAGCCGATCCGGATGTCGATATCCTTGGTGTCGCGTAGAAACAGCCAGCCCACCACGGTGGTCATCAGAGCGACGACGATCGGATACCAGAGCCCGAAATAGATGTCGCCCGTCGCCGCGACAAACGCCGTGGCGAGCAACGGCAACATTCCGCCGAACCAGCCATTGCCGATGTGATAAGGCAGCGACATCGAAGTGTAGCGGATCTTGGTCGGGAACAGTTCGACCAGGAAGGCCGCAATCGGGCCGTACACCATGGTGACGTACACCACCATGATGACCAGAATTAATGTGGCCATGAACCAGTTCACGTTGGCCGGGTCAGCATCCTTCGGGACGATCCTGCCATCGCTGCTCTTCTGGAGGTTCGGGTAGCCGGCGTCGAGGAACGCCTGGTTCCATTTGGCGGCGTCGAAGCCTTCGACTTTGGTCGAGCCGATTGTCAGCGTCACCTTATCACCCGCGCCCGGCGCGTTCTCGGTCTTGAACGACAGGCCGAGTTTGGTGATGAAATCCTTGGCGCGGTCACAAGTGGAGAACTTGGTGAAGGCGGTGACGAAGACGTGCACCTCGCAGGTCGCAGTATCAGCGGTGAGCGTTATCGGACTGCGTTGCGCGAACGCCTCTAGGTCCGGATTGACATAGTGCGTCAGCGCTCCGAACAGCGGGAAGTAGGTCAGCGCCGCAATCAGACAGCCCGCCAGAATGATCTTTAGCCGGCCGATGCGATCGGACAGCCAGCCAAAGAAGATGAAGAACGGCGTTCCGATGATCAGCGAAAGACCGATCAGCACGTAGGCGAGCACGTAGTTGAGCTTGAGGGTGATGGTGAGGAAGAACAGGGCGTAGAACTGGCCCGTATACCACACCACGCCTTGACCGGCGGTCGCACCGAGAAGCGCGAGCAGCACGTATTTGTTATTAGGATAACGGAAGAAGCTCTCGGTCAGCGGTGCTCTCGAGCCCTTCCCCTCCTCCTTCATCTTCTGGAAGATCGGCGACTCGTTCAGCTTGAGCCGGATGTAGACCGAGAAAATCAGCAGGAAGATCGAGGCGATGAACGGAATGCGCCAGCCATTCTCGCCGAATGATTTGGTATCCATGAATTCGCGGCAAATTCCGATGACGAGCAACGCCAGGAACAGCCCCACCGTCGCGGTGGTCTGGATCCAACTCGTCGAATAGCCACGTTCGCCCGGACGCGAGTGCTCGGCGACGTAGGTTGCGGCGCCCCCGTATTCACCGCCGAGCGCAAGACCCTGCAGGAGGCGTAGCGTCACCAGCAAGATCGGGGCGGTCCAGCCGATACTCGCGTAGGTGGGCAACAGACCCACCAGGAACGTCGAGGTACCCATCACCATGATGGTAACGAGGAAGGTGTATTTGCGGCCCACCAGATCGCCGATGCGGCCGAAGATGATCGCGCCGAACGGACGCACAAGGAATCCGGCGGCGTAGGTGGCAAAAGCCGAAAGCAGCGCTGCGGTGTCGTTGCCGGCCGGGAAGAACAGCGACGCGAAGAACGGCGCCAGGACGGCATAAAGGTAGAAGTCGTACCATTCGAAGATCGTCCCGAGCGACGAGGCGAAGATGACGAATTTCTCTTCGCTGGTCATTCCGGCGCCGACCGCCGACGTGTGTGTCATTGTCGTCATAGGCGTTCACCCCCGATTTCGGATTGTCTATGTGGATCGCCAGCGTGCCGCCGAGCGTCCCGCGAGTCGTGACCCGCAAAAATATTTGGCCTGTGAGGGGATGTCTCTGCTCTAGTGGTCTTAAAACTAAAGTCGAAAGCCGTTGGGCATACAGCTGCGATTGTGCGCTGCAAGACAATTCCCGTGCCGCCCGTGGTCGCCCGGATCTCGCCTTCTGTTGTCAGCCCCGCACGGACTGCGGCGCGGAGCCTTTTTCCCGGCGCTGGCCGCAAGCCGACGCAGGGCCGAGACGAAATCATTCCGCCGGCCAATCGAGTGGTGCCACTGAAAGCGGAAAATTCCCAGCGCTGCTGGCGGTCGGAGTCTCGACCTCCCGGCAAATATCGAAATGCTGCGATATGCCGTGCCGCTGGTGGGAATGGACATTAATCAGCCCAGCCGCCGGCGCGGCCCGCGCCAGGACTCCGAGCGCTAAGCTTTACATGGGAATCGTAGCCCGGATCGACCAAAGCGACATCCGGGACTCCCGCTCAACATCCGCGCAACGTGAAAAAAGTGAAAAAGCCGGCTCCGGATTTCGCTTCCGCTCAACCAGGCTACAGCACCGTCCTCTACAGCGCCGCTGTCTTCAATTCGACGTGGCGAGCCTTGCGCTCGCAACGTAGAGCGCGACCGCAGCGGCGTTCGACACGTTGAGGCTTGTGATCCTGCCGGGCACCGCGAGTCGCGCGATGACATCGCAATGACTGCGAGTGAGGCGCCGCAGGCCCTTACCTTCAGCGCCGATGACCAGGGCGAGGGGGTCGGACAGTGGCACTGCCGCAAGATCGGTCTCGCCGTCGCTGTCGAGGCCAAGCAGAAACGTGTTGAATTCGTGCAATTCCTCAAGGGCACGGGCAAGGTTAACCACCGTTATGATCGGCACGTATTCAAGCGCGCCGGATGCCGCCTTCGCGAGCACGCCCGTCGCTTCCGGGCTGTGACGCTCTGTCGTCACCACGGCCCTCACGGCAAAAGCCGCCGCCGAACGCAGGATCGCGCCCACATTGTGCGGATCTGTAATCCGGTCGAGCACCAGCACGACGCCGCCGGTGGCCACGTCCTCCAATTGCGGCGACGTCAGCGGATCGGCCTCGGCATAAAGACCCTGGTGAACGGCCTGCGCCCCGGCGATCGCCGCGATGTCCTCAGGTCGCACCAGCGCGGGTTCGATGGGAAGCTTGACATTATCTTCGGCCAGCCGCCGTGCCGCGTTCTCGGTAGCGAGCAGGCAGTGGAATCGGCGCTTCGGGTTCTCAAGTGCGGCCTTGACCGTATGCCAGCCGTAAAGGGTCGCCGGCCCGATACGATGGCGTGGCGCACCGTGCCACTGCGGGGCCTTGGACCTGCCGAAGCGCTTGCCGCCGGACTGCTTGTGATCGCGCCGGCTCGATTTGCCGGAAAGGCGGCGATCGGAAATACGCTCACGCATGCAAATGTTGTGTCACGCCAGCGACGGCTTGGCAATTTTTGTGCAGCGTGCCGCTGCTTTCAAATTACACCGAAACGGTGCTTGCGCTCATGATTGTGCTCGACGAGATCGGTTCAGTAAGCTGCACCGCGGCCAGGCGTCGGAAATTCCTGACTTCAATGGATGTTCGGTCACCGTAACAAAAAGCCGGCGGAATAAAAAGCCGGGCAGCATTCAGCCGCCCGGCATCGTCAGTGATCCTACAGCTTAGCCGCGCGATCCGTTCTGAAAGTCCGGAATGCCCGGATTGTTATAGTTTCGCGTGGCCGGCCGGTCAGGAGCATACGTGGGGCTCTCATAGTGCCTTTGTGGAGGACCACCATAGTAGTCGTAATACCCCTGCGGGCCGCGGTACCGCATCACCTGGGCATCTGCACTGGATGCAATCGCAAGCGTACCAAGCGTGACGGTAGCGCCCATGAGAAGGGCTACGATTCTCGTCATGATCAGGTTCCCTTTGTTGTCCACCCAGCTGTTGCTTTCAGCCTTGCTCGTTTCCGTCATTTTTCTTTAAAGGGTAACCTGCCGCGGCGGACGAGGTTTCGCGGTTCCGGTTACAAATGCTTAAGGTTCCCCTCAGCGCGATTTCCCGCAACAAAACAGCCGCTGTTCGCTCGAAGCGCGGCCCATGATGATGGAAACGGCCGGCCGACTATGATTGAATGGGTGATCGGCCGCCGTCATGCGAACCAGGGCGGCGCGCAGCTGTGAACCCAATAAGGACGAACGCGATGAAGACATCAATTTTTGCTGCCATCGGTGTCGTCGGCATCGTGCTGAACGTGGGGCCGGCGTCATCGCATCATTCTGGTGCGATGTTCGAGCCCGAAAAGGTCGTAACGCTTGAAGGCACGGTGAAGGAATTCGAATATACTAATCCGCATTCCTGGCTCTTTGTCGTGGTGCGTGGCGACCAGGGGACGGAGACATTGTGGGGCATCGAGGCCGAAGGGCCGAGCGCGCTAATGCGGGCCGGGATCAAAGCGAATGCGCTCCTGCCCGGTGACAAGGTCACGGTGCGGACGCGCCCGTTGCGCGACGGCCGTCCCGCGGGTGCGTGGGTCAGCGTCACTAAATCGGACGGCACAGTGCTCAATCCGCGCCCCGGCCCCATCCCGACCTCGGCGCCCGCGAACTGATAAATAATGACCGCCGGATCGTGCACGGTCTCGACGGTGTGCCGTCGCGCGTTTTGACCGGGAGGATGCGATGATCGCGAAGGCGACGAACGAACATATGACAGTGGGGCGAGAGCAGCGCCGCCGCGGCAGCCGCGGCACGACTGCGCTGCTGCTGGCTCGCACGGTCGCGCTGACTGCATGCTTGGTTTCGCCCGCGTTCACAGAGCAGAAAGGCGTCACGCCGTTTGGCATTCCGCAGGCGGAGCGGGCCAATGTGAATGCGATGTTGCCGAACTGGTCGGGCTTATGGACCCCGGTTGGCGGTCTGATCTTCGACCCCGGCACAGCAGACCCCAAGGGCAACAACGCGCAGCAGCCGGGCGATCGCGAACATCCACCCTACAAAGCTGAATGGGAGGCCAAATACAAAGCCAAGCTCGATCACACGCTGGCCGGCTACTTCACCGATCCGATCACCAATTGTCTGCCCCACGGCATGCCGCGCCTGATGGGCGGCATTCCGGGGCCGCTCGAATTCGTCGTGACGCCGGAAGTGACCTTCATCATCTGGGAATACGGGCCGCAACTGCGCCGGATCTACACCGATGGCCGCGACCATCTACCGGTCGAGGAGCGTTTTGATTCCTGGACCGGACACTCGATCGGCCATTGGCAGGGCGACACGCTCATGGTCGACACCGTGAGCATGCGCGGCGATACGCCCTATGACCGCACCGGCGCGCCTCACAGCAATAAGGTGCACCTGATCGAACGGATGCGTTTGGTCGACAAGGACACCTTGGAGAACGACATGATCATTGAGGATCCGGTCGCGTTCACGGCACCCTGGCATGTCAATCGGCGCTACCGGCGGCTTCCGTCCGATACCTTTGTGAGTGACGTGGCCTGCAACGAGACCCAGCACAGCCCGATCGTCAATGACCAGACGCAGTTCATCCTCCCCAACGATCCGCCCGGATATGTATTGGGCCCGATGCCGTTGCCGCCCAAGAAATAGCGGCGACCAAACCTGTAGCGCGGATTAGCGCAGATAGTCCGCCAGTCTGAAAACGGCGGGTTAAAGCGAACCCGCCCTACTCATGCTATGCGAGTCAGTTCGTGTTGAGCTGGTCGGCCACCTTCGCAATGCCGGCTTTGGCGCAGGCCTCATCGCCGCTCTGGCTCGACCCGCTGACACCTACGGCTCCGATGGTATCGTTGCCGACATTGATCGGCACGCCGCCGCCAAGTGCTATCACATCGGCGAGCTGTCGCTGTGCAGCCAGATCTGCGCCGTCCTTGGTTTGCTGAGCCCATTCAAGCGACGGGCGTCGGAATGTTCGGGCCGTATATGCCTTGCGCCGTGCCAATTCGAAATTATGCGGCGAAGGATTATCGGATGCGATAAAGATCCGCACCCGGCCGGCGCGGTCGACGACGGCCACCGAGATTGCGACGTTAGTCTTCGCGCATTCCTCGATGGCGCCCTCTGCAAT
>DATGCX010000356.1:0-2398 GCA_035311445.1 Xanthobacteraceae bacterium
TCGCTCTTCGTCCACGGCCGCCAATACCCAAGAGCCGTTCGCGTGGGCGATTGCGAGCGACAACAAGACGATCGTCGGCGCCGATATGGACGGCTATTTTCGCATCACCCTCATTTCGCCGGATAGCATAGAAAAGTGCTACACCCACAACGGTACCAGCCCGACCCATGCGATCGTCGCCACCTGCCACGTGATGAATCGCGTGAGCCGGTAGGATTTGTTGCGCCTACCGAGAGAGCGACGGCGCACGCAGGCTGAGACGGCGAGCCATGGCGTTGGGGATGGCGCATAGGAAGGCCCCGGCGAGGTTTTCACCGGGGCCTTAGCGCTCCCGTTGGCTCTTGGGGGGCAGTGGGGCCTTCCGGGAACGCCACAAGATTATCGCTCGACGAGCGGTTTGGTTCCCGCCGACGCGAACTGATCGTTCGCGGCTGCCACCGTCAGCGCAAAAGGCGTCGGGCGGGTTTGCGCCGTGCGCCATGTCCGAGACGGCGGCTTGACCCGCAACGATGGCCCGAAAGATAATCCGCTGCATTCGCGCAGGCACGCCGCCTCGCCATTGCGAAGATCGAGCCTCTGCTTAATCGGCCTCAGTCATGGAGGACCCGCGATGACGCGCGCCATGGAGCTCGAGCTTCTCGACAGCAAAAAGAAAATGATCAGCGGAACCTATCTCCGCAACGCGTGGTATGTCGCCGCCTGGTCCGATGACCTCGCCGACGGTCAATTGCTCAGCCGGACGATTTTGAAAGAGCCGGTCGTTCTTTTCCGAAAATCGGATGGACATCTTGCTGCACTGCAGGATCGCTGTCCGCACAGATTCGCACCCCTGCATATGGGCAAGATCATCGACGGCGATCGCGTTCAGTGTCCCTATCACGGGTTGGAATTCGACTCGTCCGGCGCTTGCGTCTTGAACCCGCATGGAACGAAGAACATTCCTCCCCGCGCCCGCGTTCGCAGCTATCCGGTGACGGAGAAGCACAAGGCGATCTGGATTTGGATGGGCGAACAGCCGCCCGACCTTGCAAAAGTGCCGGATTTCAGCGTGCTCGACAATGTTCCGGCGACGCACGCGACGAAACGAGACCGCATCACCATTCGCGCCAACTACGAGCTCATCATCGATAATCTGCTCGACTTGAGCCATACGTCCTATCTGCACGACGGAATTCTCGGCAATGCGGATACGGTCGAATCCGAAATCACCGTCGAGCAAGACGGCGACGACGTCGTCGTCGGCCGTTACGCCCGCAATGCGACCGCGCCGGGACTATTCGCCATTCTGATGCCGTCGGCGCCGGAACGCGTCGACAAGTTCACCCGCATGCGGTGGATGGCGCCCAGCAATTTGCGTCTGCTGACGGGAATTTGCGCGCCCGGAACCGTGCCCGAGAGCGGGACCGGTTATCATGCCATCCACATGCTCACCCCGGAAAGCGACAAGACCACCCACTATTTCTTCACCGCCGTGCGGTTCAACGTTTTAACCGCGGATGACCGGTTGAACGCGCAGATCAAGGACAAGATATCGACAACCCGTCGGTTCGCATTCGAGGAGCAAGACGCACCGGTGATCGAGGCGCAGCAAGAGATGATCGATGCCGCGGCGACCGCGGTTGATCCGGTCATTCTCGCGATCGACGTGGGGCCGGTGCGCTACAAGCAAATCCTGCAAAAATTGATCGAGGCCGAGCAGAGGCTATAGGCGATGCGTGGTGCCGAAGGTTACGGCGCAGCAACGCCAAGGCTCTCCCACAAAGAGGTGACGGCTGGCCGACGGCTCAGCCCATCTCGATGGCCATCCGGCCGTCCAGCGCAGGCTCGCTGAAATACGGGAAGCCCAGTCCCGCGCCCAGCAACCTTCGGCCGCGCCGCAGCGCCGCTGCGGCGACGCGGGCATCGAGCGCGGTGCGGGTGAGCGCAGGAAGCTGGCTGGGCTGGCGCACAACGGAGCGCAATACCGCGAACACATCCGCCGTGCCGTCGTGGCGCAATCCGTACATCGCCGCGGGCGGAAGCACGCTGTGGGCTGGATCGATGACCGCCCGGCAGGCGGCAAACGGAATCCTATGCGCGGCCGCGATCCTGGCCGCAACGTGTGATTCGGTATCGACGGCGACGGCACCGGTGCGCAAGTGAAGCCGACGTTTTTCCGAGGGCTCCGCAACCGGGGCGTCGGCGCCGACGATCTCAGCGTGGACGGCGCTTGGAAGCGCCTCGAGCAGTGCGCGTGCCCATCCACGGTCGGTTGGAAAGTGTCCGTGCTCGGTCCTGACGCCCGATCCAACCACCCAGTCGCCGGCATTGAGATCGGGCGCCAATCCGCCGGCAATTCCAAAGCTGATGATGCCCGCAGCGCCACGCTTGGCCGCCGCCTCCAGCGAGGCGACGAGCT
>DATGCX010000357.1:0-2907 GCA_035311445.1 Xanthobacteraceae bacterium
GCCGGCGACGGCTTGGCTTCAGACTTACTCCTCGCCTTGCCACGAGCCGGTCCGACCTGGCTTACGGTGCCACCGAGGGCGGCGCGGAGGCGTCTGCGCGGCCTGCGGGCACTTCGGCGTTGGGCCGCCTTGCGGGCGGCAGCGGTGCGCGGCGCCAGCGGCCGACGTCGCGCCGGCGCCGCGGCCGCCTCGTCGGGGATCTGATCCAGCAGAGCCGCAATGGCAGTGCTGACCTCCTCGATCGCAGCCATGCCATCTACCGTTTTGAGCAGGCCCTTGCCGGAGTAGTATCCGGTTAGGGGCGCGGTTTGGATCCGATAGGCCTCCAGGCGCATCTTGAGGCTTTCCGGATTATCGTCGGGGCGGAGGGGCTCGCCCCGAGCGATCGTTTTGGCGACCCGATTTTCGATCCGCCCTAGCAGGACTTTCTCGTCGACCTTAAGCTCGACCACGGCATCGAGGGCAAGCCCCTTTTCGTCCAACATGCGGTCAAGCGCCTCAGCCTGAGGCACCGTTCGGGGGAACCCGTCAAGAATGAAGCCGTTGCGGGCGTCGGGCTCGCTGATACGATCGGCCACGATCGCAACCACCACATCGTCGGGTACCAGCTCACCACGGGCGATAACGTCCTTTGCCTTGAGGCCGACCGGTGTTGCGGCCTTCACGGCAGCGCGCAACATATCTCCCGTTGAGAGCTGAACGACGTCGTACCGCTCCACCAGGCGTTGCGCCTGCGTACCCTTTCCGGCCCCCGGTGGGCCCAGCAGTATCAGTCTCATAACGCTTCCGCCCCCAGTCAAAGCCGCGCCCCCGCGGCCCTGTTCGTCATTTTCGTCGGCCCAGCTTCGATCGCTTGATCAGGCCCTCGTACTGGTGCGCCAAGAGATAGCCCTGGATTTGCGCGACGGTATCCATCGTCACGCTGACCACAATCAACAGCGATGTGCCGCCAAAATAGAACGGCACGGCCGCATAGGAAATCAGGATTTCCGGCAACACGCAGACCGCCGCAAGATATGCGGCGCCGATCACGGTGATGCGCGACAGCACATAGTCGATGTATTCGGCAGTCCGCTCGCCGGGCCGGATGCCCGGAATGAAACCGCCGTGCTTCTTGAGATTTTCGGCGGTTTCTGTCGGATTGAACACGATGGCCGTGTAGAAAAACGCAAAGAAGATGATCAGCGCCACATAGAAGACAAGAAACAGCGGCCGCCCGTGACCGAGCTGCGCCGTGATGGCGGCAAGCCAGTCGGGAATCTGGCCGGCATTGAAGTTTGCAACCGTGGTCGGCAGGAGCAGCAGCGATGACGCGAAGATCGGCGGAATAACACCCGATGTATTAAGTTTGAGCGGCAGGTGCGACGATTGCCCCTCGAACATGCGGTTGCCGACCTGTCGTTTGGGATATTGGATGAGCAGACGCCGTTGCGCCCGCTCCATGAAGACGATGAAGCCGATCACCGCGACAGCCATCAACATCACGACCAGGATCAGCCCGGTCGAGAGCGCGCCTTGGCGACCAAGTTCAAGGGTACCGGCGATCGCGCGCGGAAGCTCTGCAACGATGCCGGAAAGGATGATGAGCGAGATGCCGTTGCCAATCCCGCGTGCCGTCACCTGCTCGCCGAGCCACATCAGGAAGACGGTGCCGCCCGTCAGCGTGATCACGGTTGAAATGCGGAAGAAGAGGCCCGGGTCCGTGACGGTCTGACCGTAGCCCTCAAGCCCGACGCTGATGCCATAGGATTGAACCGCTGCCAGCAGCACCGTGAGATACCGGGTGTACTGGTTCATCACCTTGCGGCCCTGCTCGCCCTCCTTCTTCAGTTTCTCCAACTCGGGAGAAACTGTTGTCATCAGTTGGATGATGATCGAGGCGGAAATGTAGGGCATAATATTGAGCGCAAAGATCGCCATGCGGTGGATGCCGCCGCCGGCAAACATATTGAATACGCCGAGTAGGCCGCCCTGATTCGTCTGGAAGATCTGCTCCCAAGCGGCCGGATCGATGCCCGGCAGCGGTATGTACGTACCGAGCCGATAGACGAGAAGTGCGCCCAGCGTAAACCAGATGCGCTTTTTCAGTTCCTCGGCCTTGGCGAGGGCCGAGAAATTGAGATTGGCTGCCAACTGTTCCGCTGCTGAGACCATGGTCCTGGCTCCCGAAGGCCCGTGATGTTCCGGCTACCGGCCCCCACCCTACCATCCCGGCAATGTGGCGGAGGGTAGGGTGGGGGCCGGCTTACGAAAAATGGAAACGCCAAACACGCTTCGCAAGGCTGGCCTCACGCCGCAGTCTCGATGGACTTGGGGAGCGCCAGCACTTTGACCGCTCCGCCCACTTTCTCAACCGCTGCAATTGCGGACTTGGATGCACCATGGACGGCAAACTGCAGCGCCACTTTGACTTCACCCCTGCCGAGCAGACGGACACCATCCTTGGCCCGCCGCAACACCCCGCTGCGGACCAGGGCCTCGACGTCGACGGTATTGTTGACGTCGAGCGCCCCGCGATCAACCGCCGCCTGAATGCGGTCGAGGTTCACCACATTGAGGTCAAGGGCGAAGATGTTATTGAAGCCGCGCTTCGGCAGCCGGCGATGCAAAGGCATCTGGCCGCCCTCGAAGCCCTTAATGCGCACGCCCGCCCTCGCAGTCTGCCCCTTCCCGCCGCGACCGCCGGTCTTGCCCTTTCCGGACCCGATGCCGCGACCGATCCGTAGGCGTCCCTGGCGGGCCCCCGCATTGTCGGAAATCTCATTGAGTTTCATGGCGTGTTTCCTTTACGGAAGACCAACGACAGAGGACTCGTACTTTTCTGTCATCAGTCATCTTTCATCCGTCGTCTGTTCTCCGACCACGCGGACGAGATGCGCGACCTTGGCGATCATGCCCCGCGCCGAA
>DATGCX010000358.1:0-3116 GCA_035311445.1 Xanthobacteraceae bacterium
CTCGCGTCGCACGCCGGTCGGATCTTCGGCATGCCCGAGCACGAGGGTCGCGCATTGATCGATGAATTGATCGCGCACGCGACGCAGCGGCAATTCGTTTACACCCATCGCTGGCGGGTCAACGACCTCGTCATGTGGGACAATCGCTGTACGATGCACCGGGGAACCGAGTTCGACGACCTGCGCTGGAAGCGCGACGTGCAGCGCGCCACCGTCTGCGATGTGGCAAATTCCTGCGAGCAGGAAGGCATCGAGATCGCAGCCGCGTAGGAAAAATATCGCTTGCGCGCGGCAGCAGCGCTCAAATGCCGAGGAGGTTCGCCGCGCGGGCGAGTTGGACAAGTCCGGCCGCAATGCACAGCACGCACAAGCTCTGCATCACGCGCAGCATGATCTGCCGTCCCTGCTTCTCGCCCAGATGGCAAAGTAATTCGATCGTGCTGAACCAGGTGAGTCCGGTCCCGATGAAGAATCCCGCGAGCAGAGTGATGCCGCTGTCGGATCCAATTCCGAGGATGGCGAAGACGGCCCCGATTGCGAGAAGGTTCTCCGGGTGAGTTACGCTCGCAGATACGGCTATCAGGGCTGCGAGGCCGGCCCCCACATAGGTCCACTCCTCGTCCCGCGCCTGCGCTTGCTGCGGCAACCCCAAGAGCACGCTTCGGCTCACGACGAACAGCAGCGCGATTCCGCCCAGGATCAAGACCGGACCTTGAAAGAGTGGATTTTTGAGCATCTGCAGCGAAGTGATGGCGCCTCCGAAAAGGTCGGTGACGACGAAGAACACCGATGCGACAATGAGATCGCCGATCGCGCTGCCCGCAATGATCGCGGACGCCATTGCTCGCCGTTGCTGGATGCGAAGATGCAGGCACCAAACGGCAACCGGACCGGCTGGGAACCCAATGGCGGCGCCGGCGACAAATCCCAACAGACCGCTGCGCAGACTCCCTAGTCCGATGGCATCAATCAAATAGGGAATAGTTCCGATTGCGCAGGATGCCGCCAACGTCGCAACCATTCCGAGCCCGGAGCGGAACATGGCGATGGCGGCGACAACGGCGATCGACAGCGCCCATGGATCGGCGCTTGCGAAATTCGGAAGGCTGAAATCGAGCCCAAAGCCGCTGATCGGCTCGGACTCCGTGAATATCGTGCGTGTGCCGAATCTAATCGCAAAGGTAAGAACGACGCCGAGGACGCCACCGGTGACGGCGCTCAACGTCGTGTTGATGACTTTGTTGTCGCGAAATCGTTCGATGAACGGGCCGACAAGAGAAATCCACAAGAACGGCGGGATGGAAATGACCCATACGCTGAGCAGCCCGCCCAAAGTCCCTGCCGCGAGCGGCGGCAGCATGCCGGGATTGCGATATGCCGCCAGGAAGCCGACGAACTGCTGGAACAGGATGACAGGCCCGGGCGCCAGCTCGGCGAGCGCAAGACCGTCCAGCGCCTGGTTGCGCGTGAGCCAACCGTATGGCTCTACCGCATGGAGCGCGACGTAGCTGTTGACGGCGTAGGGGCCGCCCAAGGACAGCGCCGCCATCTTGCTGAACAAGATTGCGATCTGGCTGAAGACATTGTCGAGGCCGAGGGCAGCGACTAGCACGCCGACAGGAACAAACCAAAGTGCGAGCCAGAAAGCGCAGGTGCGAAGGAGGCGGCCCGTGGTTGGTCGGGTGTGATCCGGCAAATCGTGTTGGTCGAAATCTTCCGCGGCCGACCCTATGGGCGCGCCGTAGACTCCTGCGGCATGCGCCTGACCAAAAAACGCTGAAAATCCGACAAGTGCGGCGCAGAAGCCGATCAGCGCGGCACCAATGACGACGAGCACGAAGGACAGGTTGAAGAAAAAAGTTCCGACAAATGCCAAACCCGCGAGTGCAACCATCAGTCGGGTTCGCAGCACCTGCCTTCCCACGCGAACCGTCGCTTCGAGCACGACGACCAGGATGGCTGGCTTGAGTCCGTAAAGCAGCATCTCGCCGATCGTGGAATCACCCCCCGTGACGTATCCGTAGCTCAGCGCCATCATGCAGATCATGGGCGGCAGGATGACGAGCCCGCCTGCGAGCATGCCGCCGAGCGTGCCGTGCATGGTCCAACCGACATAGGCCGCGAGCAGCTGCGCATCGGGTCCCGGTAGCGCCAGGCAATAGTTCAAGGCATTGAGAAACCTGTCTCGGGAGATCCAGCGCTTTTCCTCGACGAGAATGCGGTACATGGCGGCGAGCTGCACGGCGGGACTTCCGAAGCTCAGCAAGGCAATGCGCGGCCAAACGCTCAGCGCCTGGCGCAAGGTCGCCCCATCGGCTCGGCTGACGGAAACGTTTTCGGCGGCTGTTTGCAGGGAGTGTCCCTCGCAGTCACTTGCGGGCGGGGAGTGGCGGAGCGAGAAGCCCTCCGGCAGCGGTCTGGATGCGCAATGACGAAGTTTTGGCACCCCTCACCACGTGCAACCGCCCGGCGCCGGCGTGCCTAGACGTTTTGCAACAGTCCTGCGATTGAGCATGATCGTCTCCGCGCGCATCGACTGCCATCAACAAAGCGTGGATGCAGTGATAGCACAGCCAATGCGGAGCCGGTATCCTCACGCAATTGAATGTGCTTGCATCCGCCCCGATGGATTCGCAGCGCTCGCGACCTCGAGCGCAAGCACAGATTTACTGAGTTGGAGGACGGATGCCGAAAATTTCACACGCGTGCGTCATTGCTCTCTTGTCGTGCGCGGCCGGCACCGCGGGGGCGGCTAGCAGGCCGCCGTGGCCCCCGACACTGCCGGTGTATGACCACATCGTCGTTGTGGTCGAGGAGAACAAGGATTTTGAACAAATCCTCGGGGTCAAGTTTGACGCGCCGTATATCAGAAAATTGGCGGCAGAGGGCGCCATATTCGAGCGCATGTTTGCCGAGGAGCACTTTAGTCAAGGCAACTATTTCTGGCTGTTCTCAGGCAGCAATCAGAATGTCGGCTTTCGCGATCAGGTCCCGAGCAAGGCCAACCACCCCGACTACCCGTTCAAGGCCAGCAGCCTCGGCGAGCAACTGATCGCCAAAGGCCTCTCGTTCAAGGGATATTCGGAAAGCCTACCCGGCATCGGCTCGACGGTCGA
>DATGCX010000359.1:0-60151 GCA_035311445.1 Xanthobacteraceae bacterium
GTTGTTTTGAGAATCCCTCTCCTCCAAACCGAGTCAATCGGTCGCAGAAAACTGCCCCATCAACCCAAATGTCTACAGGCCCTAGCCCATTCGTGGGTTTTGATTCTTCGTGGGGGCCGTATCGGTGTCCTCGGTGCACACAAGACAGTCTACAGCTTCGCCCCACAGGGCACTGGGACTAGGTAGCCAAAGATCAGCGAATTTTAATTTCGCTTGTGTGTCAGGAGCCGACCGATCGTAGCGACACGGATCGACCCGCCGCGCCATCGAGGATTCTGATAGATCGCTCCCGATCGGCGTTGGCTTGCTTGCGAGCCGTGTCTTTGACCTTCACAACCATTGACGCAAATTGGACGCGGCACATCACGGGCGCACCGCCGGCGACTCCATCGGCATGCCACCGGCGCGGCGCATCAGGAAAAGCTCGAGGTCTACGTATTCCGGCGCGCCGTAGTCGGGAACTTCCGCCCGCATCCCCGAGATGCAGTTGCGCAGCCGGCGCTGCAGCGAGCCGAGGCTCTGCCATTCGAGCCGGTAGACCGGATAGCCTGTGGGATGCCCTTGCGGCACGATGTTGCCGGCGAGCCGTTTGCCCCAATTGTCATCATGGCAGAGCGCGCAGGAGAGGTTGAGCTGGCCCTGGCGCTTGTCGAAGAAGTCCCGGCCGGCCGCCACGAAGGGCGCGAGCCGTTCGTCGTCCGGCGGCGCGATCGGCTGCCCATGCGACTGGCGCGCCACATAGGCCGACAGCGCCAGCAGTTCGTCGCTTTCCATGCGCAGCGGCGGCGCCTTCTGCCGTTCGGTGCGCTCGATATTGATGCGTTCTTCTAGGTCGACCGGCTTGCCGCTTGCGGGGTCGAATGCCGGATAACGGGCGGCGACGCCCTTCATGCTCTCCGCGGCATCATTGTGGCAATCCGCGCAGGAGCGGTTGGCGGTGCCCGCCTTGCGGTTCCACAGTGCTTCGCCGTCGAGCACGGCCAACATGCCGGGGTTGGCCGTATCGTCATCCTGCATCGCCTTGGTCTCGCGGCTCATGTCGACGTAGCCCGAGCGGCGATCTCCCGGCGCGATGTCGGTCGCAAAGGACGGGGGAAACGCCAGTGCGACAACAAGCGACGCGCACACGATGCAGGTCGGTGCTGAACTCGCAGCCCATCTTTCTGCGACGCTCGCGAAAGCTGGTCTCATCGTGGCTCCCTCGATCGCGGCGATTCTAGTGGAGCGCGTCAACTAAATTGAAGAGTCTGCAAGACGTTCGCTTTCGTAGGGGCGGGCCTTGTGGCCGCCCTACTGGCCGCAGCATGCGGCAGCGCCCGGGCGGGCACAAGGCCCGCCCCTACGCAATACACTTCCCCTTCAGTTTTGATGAAACACATGTCTAGGTCTCGTCCTGCATTCGGTCGCCCCTCTCCTTGGACACCTCTTGGAGGCAGCCCGAAAAGTGCCTACCATGCGTGCTCGTTCGGGGTCCATTTGAGAAGTCCGGGCCAACCCGCGCCGATGCAGGGAGCTACCATGTCGCGTCATGCCGTCTACATCCACGTCGTCGCTGTTGTGTTCGCGACAAGCCTGATGGCCGCGAGCTCGATCGACACCGCGCGTGCGCAAGGCAGCGTCCATCAGGCGACGCTTGCCGAACCAAATCAGAAGACGCCGGAAGTGAGCACCGAGGAGGTGCGCCGTATCTTGGCCGACGGCGGCGCCATCCTGATTGATTCCCGCAAACGCGCCGAATACGTCGCGGGCCACATTGCCGGCGCTAAGAGCCCCATGCTGGAGGGAAATGCGCCGCCGGAGGCCGCTGTCGCGGCAGTCGGGCGCATTGCCGGCGGCGACAAGGCCAAGCCGCTCGTGCTCTATTGCAATGGTCCTCACTGCCAGGCGAGCCGGCAGCTCGGCGAGCAGCTGGTTACCGCCGGGTTCACCAATGTGCGGCGCTATCAGCTCGGGTTGCCGATGTGGCGCACGCTCAGCGGGCCGGTCGAGATCGAGCTGGAAGGTATCCTGCGGGTGTACAGGATCGATCAGACGGCGGTGTTCCTCGACGCGAGATCGGACGAGGAGTTCTCACGGCGTCACCTGCCCGCGACGCACAATGTGCCGGCCGACAAGCTCGCCGCCGACGGACTGCGCAAGGCGCCGATGCCGAACAACGACTTCAACACCCGCATCGTCCTGTTCGGCCGCGACGGCGCGCAGGCGCGCGCGCTCGCCAACGCGATCGGCAAGACGCCCTACCAGAACGTGTCCTATTTCCCCGGCACATTCGAAGAACTGGCGGCAGCCGCCAAGGTGGACTGATGCATTGATCGCAGCTTCAATCGCCGCGCGATTCGGCCGCGTTTGAATGCTGCCTTTGACGCGTTGCTGCGCGCCACTATGACGCGAAAAGTGCCGACGGCACATCTCGCGGCTGCTTGGCGCCTTCCCCTAGGTGCTCGCCCTGATTCCTGTCCGTTCCGTACGTTCTTATGTTTGCAGAACTGCGGCCTCAGGGACTTACTTATGCTTGAAAGGATCAGGGCGTTCTTTAATGCTCAAAAGACATCCCGCTGGAGCCTTTATTTCATTCACCAGCGCGAGGGCTTAAGATACGCACTCCACGAAGATGCGGTAGACGTCCTGCTCGGCTATTTGCTGGCTCCCATCAAAAGAGGCAAGCGAATTTCACCGGATTGGGAGCTGCATCTCAATTTCAATCTCGAGCATAAATCGATCAGGCTCGTCGACGCATTTTTCGCCAAGGGCGATATCTCCAGAAACCTGCGTGACCTGATCGCCGTCGTCGATTCGGGATGGATGGTCCCGAGGAGCGAACTGGTATTCATGGATGCCCAGACGAGCAGACAACTGCCGTTGGGAACTGCAGATCAGGCCTTCGTGGATCGAGCACCGCGAAGGACGACCACGAGCGCGCGCGGGAACGGCCGAGTCGGCGACGACAAGGATGCGCACGTCACATTGGCTTCGGTGCTGCGCACGGTCATTCATTAGGCGTGGCGCTGCCCTCCAGCAGCTCTTGGAAGGCGTGGTTCATATGCTGCCACTGCCGGCGGACGAGATTCGATCTATTCATAATTCATTTTCCTGGAATTGAACTCGCGATCATTGGGGTGATACTGCTAATCATTGGCTGCTCCGGCGCTCGATTACGGAGGACAAATAGTCGAAAATGAGCCCGCTTTCCTGAGCTGGCGGGAGGGTATCTACGATCTCCCTGGGCTCACGGCATCGAGGCTTGTTGTGACGATCACGAATTGCGGACCCGACTTCGCGATGATGGCCGGCAGTTTCGCCAGTTCCGGGCGCGACCTTATGCGCGTCACTTCGAACCCGAATGCGCTACCGATCAGCGCAAAATCCGGGTTCACGAACCTTGTGCCGATTTCGCGGCCGGGATACTCGCGCTCCTGCTGGATCCAGGTCGAAGCGTAGGTGCGGTTCTCTGAGAGAATCACTTTGAGCGGCAGCTTGCGTTCCATCGCGACCGCAAGCTCGTTACCGGTCATCAGGAATCCGCCGTCGCCGACGAAGCAAATGACCGGCCTTGACGGCTCGCGCAGCGCGGCCGCGACTGCGGCCGGAATGCCGAAGCCCATGGCGCCCGAAATCGGGGCCAGCAGCCTCTGCGGCGGCGCGAACGGGACGACGCGATAGACGGGCGCTCCAAATGTGCCAGCATCGACGGTGACGATCGCGTCCTGCGGCAGATTCCGGCCGACCAGCGCCACTACGTCCTCAAACGGCACGCCGTCATCGACATCGAAGTGTCGCGGCATCGTAATCTTGTGGCGTTCGGCCCGGAGGGCATCTATCCACTTTGCGCGTGCGGCGCCGTCCGGCTGCCGCGCCGGCGCACCGAGCGCCGTAATGAATTCTTGGGGATCGCACGCGATGGCGAGATCAGCAGCGAAATGCGTCCCGATAACGGACAGATCAGGATGTACATGAACGAGCCGCATCTGCGGCCGCACCAGGTCCGGATACGTATAGCCCTGGGAGGTGATGTCGGTGATGCGGGCGCCAAGCACCAGCAGCAGGTCGGCGCAGCGCAGCACCGCCATCTGCCCCGGCGGGTTTGCGAGGCCCATGTCGCCTGCATAGAATTGATGCGCGTTGGAGAGGAGGTCGTGGGAGCGGAACGAAACCACCGCCGGCAGCTCCCACCGCTCAAGGAACTTCCGCAGCGCTTCGCGCCCGCCGGGACGGTCGAGGCTGCGCCCGCACAGCACCAGCGGCCGGGTGGCGGCCTCAAGCCAGCTCCGGAGTGTTGCGACATCGGCGGCAGTCGCGGCTGCCCGAACCGCTGCCTGCGGGTAGACGGGGGCGGCGTCGGTCGGCGCCGTGAGCACGTCCTCGGGGATCGCTATCACCACGGGGCCCGGCGTACCTGTCGTGGCGGTCTGGATCGCCCGCAGCATGGTTTCCGCCATGCGGGCCGGGTCGGTGACCTCAGCGCACCACTTGGCGATCGCACGGTACATCTGCCTGTAGTCGATCTCCTGGAATGAGTCGCGGCGAACGTTCTCGATCGGCACCTGCCCGACAAGAAGAATGAACGGAACCTCATCCTGCTGGGCAGTGTGCACCGCGATCGCGGCGTTGCTCGCACCCGGTCCGCGGCTCACGCAGACGACGCCGGGCCGGCCGGTCAGCCGCGCATCCGCAATTGCCATGAAGCCCGCCCCTGCCTCGTGCCGGCACGCGACGGTGTCGATATCAGCGCGGCCGTAGAGCGCATCCAGCAGGCCCAGATAGCTCTCGCCCGGCACGCAAAAAATGCGGTCGATGCCGTTCGCCACCAGACTGTCGACGATCAATCCACCGGCGGTACCCACGCTGATCGCCTCCCGCTCCGTCGGTTTTCCATCTTCTCACGTTTCAATGCGGCGCAATGCATATAGTTTCAAATGCAACTATCTCATCATTTTGGCGGAACGAAATACCCTCAAAACAAGGTTCAAAATCAATGGCTTATTGAAGGGCACAAAACGCCTCGATCAGACGCGTAGGATGGGTTGAGCGAACGCGAAACCCATCGTCGGCTTTTCCGTGCGGCACGGCCGCTGATGGGTTTCGCGTTCGCTCAACGCATCCTACGGGGTCTCTGGCGGCACGGTCGCGTCAAATTCCGGATGCTTGGCGCGGAAGGCGTCGAGCCAGGGCACCAGTCCTGAGAAATCCTTGCGCCAGTCGACTTGGCGTCGAAAATCGAGGTAGCCGAGCATGCAGGCCGCCGCGATGGTACCGACATTGAAGTGCGTCGGATCGGGCGGGGCCTTGGCAAAGGCCGTGAGGGCGCGCACCACCTTGCCGCGCTGGTAATCGAGCCACGGCTGATGATGGATCTCGGTCGGTCGATGCCGTGCCTCGTAGATGATAAGGATGCAGGCGTCCATGATGCCGTCGCACATGGCCTGCATGGTCAAGACCCCGAGCCGCGCCGGCCAGTCGTCCGGAATGATGATGCCGCCACCGGCCGCATGGTCGAGAAATTCGAGGATGACGCGGCTGTCATAGACGGCCTTGCCGTCCTCGGTCACCAGCACGGGAATTTTGCCCAACGGGTTGTTCTGCCGCAGGACATCTTCCGGGTTCATGGGATCGGCTCTCACGAATTCGATCTTCTCCACAAGGCGGAGATGCAGGATCGCCATGCGCACCTTGCGGGCGAAGGGCGACATCGGGGAACCGCGCAGGATCATCGGCATGGTAGGTCCTCAGTTGCGTTCGAATGTGTGTGGACGCGGTGGCTTGCCGCGCATGGCGCGCCAGATGCGCTCAGGCGTTGCGGGCATCTCCACATGGCATACACTGAATTCGCTCAACGCATCGACGATCGCATTGATGGCGACAGCGAGGGCCGGCGTCGTGCCGCCCTCGCCGGCCGGACGAATGCCAAGCGGATGGGTCGGCGTCGGCACTTCGCTGATGCCGGTGTCGAAGAACGGAAGCATGTCGGCTCGCGGCATAGCGTAGTCCATGAACGAGCCCGACAGGAGCTGCCCGGTCCGGGTATCGTAAAAGCATTGCTCGAGCAATGCTTGCCCGACGCCCTGTACGATTCCGCCATGGGTCTGGCCGTCGATGATCATCGGGTTGACTGCGCGGCCCACGTCATCGACGGCGGAGTATTTGACGATCGCAACCGTGCCGAGGTCCGGATCGATCTCGACCTCGCAGACATGCGATCCGAACGGAAAGCTCGCTTCGGGCGTGACTTGATCACAGGTCGCCGCGAGGGGCCCGCGCAAATCCTCCGGCAGGTCGGTGCGGCGCAGCATTGCGGCGGATAGCTCGAACAGATCGAGTCCCTGATCGCTATTCCCGACCACGAAACGACCACCGGAGAATGCGATGGCCTCGGGCTTCGATTGCAAAAGCAGCGCAGCGACGCGCTTGCCGCGCGCAACAATCTCCTGCGTCGCCTTCCACATGATCAGGCTCGCGAGCCGCATGCCGCGGCCCGAATGGGCGCCGCCGCCGAACTTCACGATGTCGGTATCGTGGGTGATGATGCGCACCTTCTCGATCGGCACGCCGTACCATTCGTTGACGAGTTGGGCAAAGCTCGTCTCATGGCCCTGCCCCTGCGACGTCGTGCCAATGACGACATCGATCCAGCCGTCCGGGTGAACCGTCATCTCGGTGCGCTCGCGCGCCACCCCGGTCGCCGTGTCGATGTAGTTGGCGACCGCGATGCCGCGATGCTTGCCGCGGGCGTGGGCGGCTGCGCGGCGCTGCGGAAAGCCGTCCCAATCACCGATCTTCAACGCCCAATCCATGGTGTGGTGATAGGCGCCGCTGTCATAGACCATACCGAGTGCGTTCCGGTAGGGAAATTCGGTTTCCTTCACAAGATTGCGCTGTCTGATTTCGACCCGGTCGAAACCGTGCTCCTGACAGGCGAGATCGATGAGCCGCTCCATCACATACATGACCTCCGGACGGCCGGCGCTGCGATAGGGGCGGGTCGGTGAGGTGTTGCTCACCACCGCACGGGCACGGAAATGCGCCGCTGGAATCCGGTACACCGTGGTCATGATCTCGACGCCTTTTTGGAGCGGCGAGTAGTTTGTCGTGTGAGCGCCGGCGTTACTGATGTTCGAACCGCGCAGGCCTAAGAAATTGCCGTCCCTGTCGAGAGCGAGCTCCGCCGTTACGGCGAGGTCGCGGGCTTGATAGTCGCACAGAAACGCTTCGTGGCGGTCGGCCGTCCACTTGACCGGCCGCCCCACGCGGCGTGCCGCCCACGCGACGAGCGCGAATTCCGCATAGATCATGCCGCGGGTTCCGAAATTGCCGCCGACGTCGTGCATGATCACGCGGACCTGTTGGGCCGGCACGCCAAGAATCGTGGCGAGATCGTCCTTGAGCCGCCAGGCGCCGCCGTTGCCCGCGTAGAGTGTGTAGCGCCCGGTGCCGGGATCGAATTCGGCCACAGCGGCGCGTGGCTCCATCGGCACGCCGGTGACGCGCTGCACCCGGGTCTCGAATTTGACCACGTGGGCGGCGCGGGCGAAGGCCGCCTCGGTTGCGGCGCGGTCGCCGAGCTCGCCGTCGACCACCACGTTCGATCCTGCGTTCTCGAATAGGCGCGGCGCATCCGGATGTGCCGCCTCATGCGTATTGCTGACGGCGGGCAAGGTGTCGTAATCGATTTCCACTAATTCGGCGCCGTCCTTTGCGGCCGCGATGGTGGTGGCAATCACCATCGCGACCGCTTCACCTGCAAAGCGCACCTTGTCGTGCGGCAATGCATAATGGGGTGCCGTGAACGTCTTGAAGCCGTTGTGCGGCCGCAGCATCAGTTCGGCGGGATGCTGCGACCACACTTTGTGGGGGATCGGCCGGAGTCCATCAGCCAGGAGGTCGCGCCCGGTGAGCGCAGCGAGCACGCCCGGCGCCGCCAGCGCGGGCGCGATGTCGATCCCCCGGATGTGCGCGTGGGCGTGGGGCGAACGCACCATCACGGCGTAAGCCTGTCCGGGCAGGTTGATGTCGTCGGTGTACCTGCCGTTACCTGTGATGAGGCGGAGATCCTCCTTGCGGCGGACGGGTTGTCCGATGCCGGCGCTCGTTGCCTTCTCCACCATTCCCTTCTTTCCCAATGTGTCAGGCCATCGGGCTTGCTCGAACAAGAATACTCGCATCACGCCGCCAGCGCGCGGCGGATGTTGATCCGCACGTCTTCGCGATCGCGTTCCGTCATATCAGCGTGAAGCCTGGCCTCATAGACAATCCGTGCCGGCCGTTCGAACACCATCAGGCGGCCGCCGAGCTTCAGGGCCTCCTCGATCGAATGGGTGATGAAGATCGCAGTTGCCTTTGTTTCCGCCAACAGGACGCGGAACTGGTCACGTAGCGCGTTGGCGGTGTGCTCGTCGAGCGCCGAGAACGGCTCGTCGCATAAGAGAATTTCCGGCTTGATGGCGAAGGCGCGCGCGATCGAGACGCGCTGGCGCATGCCGCCGGACAGTGCATGGGGGAAATCATTGCCGTGATCCTTAAGACCGAGCCGCGCCAGCCAGGACGCCACGATCTCGGCACGCTTGTCCTTCTCCATCTTGTTGAGTTCAAGGCCCAGTTCGACATTCTGGAAGGCGGTGCGCCAGGGCATCAGGCGATCGTTCTGGAACACGATGCCGATCTTGCTGCGGAACCATGCGAATTGCATGAACGGATCGCGGTCCTGCACCGTGACGCGTCCGGAGGTAGGGCGCAGCAGTCCGGAAATCAGGTTGAAGGTCGTCGACTTGCCGCAGCCGGTGCGGCCGAGAATCGCTAACAGCTCGCCGCGGCGCACCGCAAAGCTCAAATCCCTCACAGCGTCGAAAGTGCCGCCCGACTCGTCGGTGCGGGGGAACGACTTGGTCACGCGGTCGAACTCGATTTCGGGCGCCTCCTCATTCACGAGTGACGCTCCGACACCGCCCGGTAGCTCAAGGCGTGTATTTCGATCAGCGTGATGAGACTTTGGACGATCAGCACGAAGATAACCAGGACGATGGTCCAGGCGATCGCGCCGGCCATATCGAAGACCTGCTGCTGCAGCAGGAGCTGATAACCGACCCCTCCGGTGGCGCCAACCAGTTCCGCCACCACCACGACGCGCGAGGCATTGCCGAGATTGACCTTCCAGGACGTGAGAATGCCGGGCAGTACCGCGGGCCAGATCAGCGTGCGCAGCAGGTCAAAACGGCTCGGGCGAAACGACAGTGTCATCTCGTAGAGATCGTTGGAAATGGCACGATAGGCATCGAGCAGCTGAAACGTGAAGGCGGGCAGCGTCGTCATGACCATGATGAAGAAGATGCGAAATTCGATGCCCCTGAACCAGATGATGGCGATGACCACCCAGGACAGAGCCGGGATGCCCTGATTGAAGCTCAGCAGCGGATAGGCATAGCGCTCGAATACGGAAGATTGCGCCATCAGGGCAGCGAGGGCGCCGCCCAGAACGAAGGCGCCCGCGAGCCCCAGCAAGATGCGGCCGCCGGTCGCGAATGCGTCGAGCGCAGTATCGAGCGAGACAAATATCTCCAGGAACCGCTCGGCAATGGCCGGAACGGTCGGAAACAGAAAATTGGGGAAGAAGTACGAGGCGATCTGCCACGCGACCGCGAGGCCTGCCATCGCCACCACGCCCTCGAATTTACCGAACTGCCGCGGCCTTGCTTCGGGTCCACGTTCTCTGGCCGGCGATCGAAGGTTGGCCGGAACGTCTCCGGCGTCACTCAAGCTTGCCCCCGTATACCGACGTTGCATCGGGCAGCGCTTTGAACAAACCGACTGCGATGCCCATCCGGTAGACCGCCTCGATCTCCTTCACGGCCCTGCTTGCTGGATAAAGATTCATCGCCAGCCGTGAATTGTCGCGGATCATGTCCGCAATAGCCCTACGTTCGCTGTCCTCCTTGACGGGGGCGACCAGTGGCGCCGCTTCGGCCGGATGAGCCACGACCCATTCGGCCGCCTGTTTGTAGGTGCGGTAGAGGCGAGGGATCAATTCACGGTTCTGCTCGATCCAGTCCTGATGGGCGGCAACTCCCAGATTTGGGAAAAAGTCGCTGCCCGCATAGTCGTGCCACACCTTCGCTATGCTGAGATCGAGAGTGTGGATGCTGGGGCGCTTTGCAAGCAGCATCGAGTAAGCGGGCTCCCAAATCTGCACTGCATCGGCGCGATCCGCGAGCGCATAGCCAAGGAGTCCTGGCGTAGCCGTATTGAGGACCTGCAGTGATTTCGGATCGACCCCCTGCTGCTGCGCAAACCATTCAAATATCGTGAAATTGGTAGTGCCTTTGGCGGCGGCCATCTGCCTGCCTTTGAGATCTGCAAGTGTCTTGATGTCGGACCGGTTTGTAACCGCCGTGCCCCAGTAATCAAACAGGTTGAAGAGGTAGCCGATCCTGATGCCCCGCGTATTGCCGAGGCCGAGGATCAGCACCGAAGCGCTGCCGCCGACCTTGAACTCACCCGAATTGAACTGCGCCGCATAGGCGTCAGGCGGCCGCTCGACAAAGCTGATGTCGATGCCGTTGGCGATATCGTACTTCTGCCGCTTGATGATGGCTGGAAAAACCGAACCGAGCGAAGGCGGCGCGAACACCACGATCGTGACTTTGGGGGTCTCTGCCGCATTGGAGCTGGCTGTGCCGGGCAACGCGGCGCTTACGGCGGCGGCGAAGGTCACGACGCTCAAGATTTTAGAGCGTGCCGCGATGAACTTGATTCGCACGTATCGCTCCTCCCGTCCTGTGGCCCGCTCTTTCCGCTTTTTATCGACCCGGCCGGCGTTTCCCTCAAGCCCGCCTCTCTGCGACAAACCGTGCCGCGGCCTGGAGCAGTGCAGCATCACGGCCAAACGGCGCGAGGGCGGCTTCGGCCTGCTCGATCAGCCCAAACAGCTTTTTCTTTGCCTGCGCAACGCCCAGGATCCCGACTGCGGTTGCCTTGCGGGCATCCGCGTCTTTGCGGGTCGCCTTCCCAACGGTTGCGACGTCGCCCTCGACATCGAGAATATCATCGGCGATCTGGAAGGCTTCTCCGATAGTGGCGCCAAACCGATCGAGCGCCGTCCGCTTGCGCCCATCAGCGCTGCCGAGGATCGCCCCGGCGACGCAGGCATAACGCAACAGCGCGCCGGTCTTCATCGCCTGCAACTGCTCGACATCCGGCAGATCGAGTTGCGGCTGGGTCGCCGCAAACCGACCTTCCGCCGCGAGATCGAGCATCTGGCCTCCCGCCATGCCGCCGAGCCCTGCGGCGCGCGCAAGCCCGAGCACCAGGGCGCTTCGGATCGCCGGGTCCGGATGGGTCTCGGGCCGGGCCAGAATATCGAACGCAAAAGTCAAAAGACTGTCGCCCACCAGAATGGCGGTCGCCTCGTCGAATGCCCTGTGCAGCGTCGGTCGGCCGCGACGCAAATCGTCATTGTCCATTGCCGGCATGTCGTCATGGACCAGCGAATAGCAATGTACGCATTCCAGCGCGGCCGCCGCCATCAGGCTCCGCTCCTGTGGCACTGCGAACAACGCCGCGCTTTCAACCACGAGAAACGGGCGGAAGCGTTTGCCGCCGCCGAGGCTCGCGTAACGCATGGCCTTTAGCAGGCGTTCAGGGCGAGCGCGTTCGCCGGCGGCCGGACTTGGCCCAAGAAGTCGATCGAGAAGAGTTTCCGTTGACGCCGCAATCTCGCTCAGGTGCGCTTCGAATTGTGCGCCGCCGTCATTTGCCGCCATGGTAAATCCTACGCTGTAGGGCTTCGATTTCGGCCGTCCGGCGTTGTAGAAGTAGATAACGCGGAAACCGCAACTTCAATCTCGCAAGCGCGTTATATTGCGTATTCGTTTTCCGGATACAACAGGTCCGGCAAGCCGGACGCATAAGTAACCGACGATAGAATGATCCTTGAAATCACTGCATTCGTTGCATTGGCGATATGGTCCTATCTGGCCGTTGGGCGCGGTGCGTTCTGGCGCTGCACCGAGCGCGACGACGGCAATCCGCGTCCGCCGGCGGTCTGGCCCAGCCTCGCCGTGGTGATCCCGGCGCGCGATGAGGCCGACGTCATCGGCCCGTCACTCAATTCGCTGCTCAACCAGGACTATCGTGGGCCTTGGTCGGTTGTTC
Organism: Xanthobacteraceae bacterium; assembly: GCA_035311445.1. GTDB lineage: Bacteria > Pseudomonadota > Alphaproteobacteria > Rhizobiales > Xanthobacteraceae > JAJPKK01. Next base: position 12,139 of record DATGCX010000359.1, read on the forward strand.
TGGTCGACGATAACAGCCGCGACCGCACGGGGGACATTGCGTGGCGCGTGGGTTGCGATTGCAGCGCAGCGAATCGCGTGACGATCGTATCTGGAGCGCCGCTGCCCAGCGGATGGACCGGCAAGCTATGGGCGCTGAGCCAGGGCATCGCGGTTGCCCAGGCTCTTGATCATCCGGTCGAATACTTTCTCTTGTCGGATGCGGATATCGTGTATGCGCCCGAAATATTGCACTGGCTCGTTGCCCACGCCATCTCGCGCGACGCTTTGCTTGCGTCCTTCATGGTCAAGCTGCGCTGCGACAGCAGGGCGGAGCGCTTTCTTGTTCCGGCATTCATTTTTTTCTTTCAGATGTTGTACCCGTTTTCCTGGGTCAACCGCCGCGACCGTGCGACCGCGGCCGCCGCAGGAGGGTGTATGCTGGTGCGTGCCGATACACTGCGGGACATCGGCGGTGTCGGAGCTATCCGTAATGCGCTGATCGATGATTGCGCGCTGGCCCGCAAGTTCAAGGCAAAAGGGCGGATCTGGTTGGGGTTGACCCATCGTGTCACCAGCATCCGCAGTTATCCACGCTGGGCCGATGTGGCACAGATGGTATCGCGCTCGGCCTATGCGCAGCTTGGCTATTCCCTGGTGCAGCTCGCCGGCACTGTTTTGGCCCTGATGCTCACCTTCGTGGTCCCGCCGATGGCAGCGCTCGCGGGAGCAGGATACGCCCGCCTGTTCGGATTCAGCGCGTGGGCCATAATGGCCCTCCTGTTCTTGCCGACGCTGCGGATATATAGGATTTCGCCTTTGTATGGAGTGGCGTTGCCGGCGACGGCATTCGCTTATCTGATGTTCACCCTTAATTCCGCGTTCCAATCGATACGTGGAAAGGGTGGCTTTTGGAAAGGCCGATTTCAGGCCACGGGGGCGAAATGACCACTGCGGCAGAGCTAAGGTCCGGCAAAGGTCACAGGGATGAGAATTTTCCGGTCGCATCCCTGTTGATCAGCGCAAAGCACCGTGACCCTATTCTTGCCTTTTATGAATTCGTTCGCACGGCCGACGACATCGCCGATCATCCGACGCTTGGGCCGGATGCGAAGCTGGCCCATCTCGATGCGCTTGAAGCCGGTCTTCTCGGCCATATTGAGGGCGAGGCAGTGGCGCGCCGGTTGCGTGTTGTCCTTGAAGGGCGGCGCCTGCCACCCCGCCACGCCCAGGACCTGCTCACAGCGTTCCGCATGGACGTCACCAAGCGGCGCTATCACAATTGGGACGAGCTGATCGAATACTGCAGTTATTCGGCGATGCCGGTTGGGCGCTTTGTGCTCGACGTGCATGGCGAGCCCCGTTCGACCTGGCCAGCGAACGATGCATTGTGTGCCGCGCTGCAGATCAACAACCACATACAGGACTGTCACGCCGATTACACACGCCTTGATCGCGTTTACGTGCCGCTCGACGCTTTGGCTGCCGCCGGCGCCACGGTCGAAGAGCTTGGCGCGGCGCAATCGTCGCCGGCGTTGCTGCGGTGCCTGAAAGCTCTCGCGCATCGCACTGATGCGTTGCTGCAGGAGAGCCGCGGTTTTGCCGCGATGATCGAGGATTTCCGGCTGTCCCTTGAAGTAGCCGTCATCACAACCCTGGCTCGGCGGATATTAGGGCTTATTAAGACCCGCGATCCATTGAGTGAAAACGTGCATTTGACCAAGATCGGCGTTATGGGAGGCACGCTGGCGGGGGTGGCGACAGGGTTGCTCACCCGTCTCGTGCGAGGCAGGTTTGCCTTGCGCAGATCAAAGGATGCATGAGTGCCCGCGTGATACAGCCCGATCGCACCTCCAACGCCAGTCGCGCATCTGGCAGCTCGTTCTATCTGGCGATGCGGATTCTGCCCAAGGCGCAGCGCGACGCAATGTTTGCGATCTATGGCTTCTGTCGCCAAGTCGACGATATAGCGGATTCGCCGGAGCCGCGAGAAGGGCGGTTCGCCGAACTCGCGGCATGGCGTGTTGACATCAACGCTCTCTACCTCGGCCGCTTTTCGGTGCGCACCTGCGACCTCGCCCAACCGGTGCGGGATTATGGTCTTGAGCAGGCGGATTTTCTGACCGTTATCGACGGCATGGAAATGGATGTCGCTGCCGATATTCGGGCTCCCAAGTGGTCGGATCTCGATCTTTATTGTGACCGGGTGGCAAGCGCGGTGGGTAGACTGTCGGTGAAAATCTTCGGTCTTGAGCCCAAGTCGGGTCGGCAGCTTGCGCATCATTTGGGGCGTGCGCTGCAGCTCACCAATATTTTGCGCGATCTTGACGAGGACGCAGAGGCCGGACGGCTCTACCTGCCGCTAGAGGCCCTGGTCGAGGCCGGCATCCAATCCACTGATCCGTCCACCGTTCTGGCGAGCCCGCGGCTTGAGCGCGCCTGCGCACAGGTTGTCGAAGCAGCGCGCAACCACTTCGACGAAGCCGATGAAACTATGTCGTTCGCCTCACGCCGCTCAGTGCGGGCACCACGCATTATGGGCGAGGTTTACCGACTTAAGCTGGAGCACATGGTGACCCGCGGGTTTGCGCCGCCGCGTCTGCCTGTTCGGCTCGGTCGAATGCGGCTCCTGCCCATCATTATGCGTTACGCGCTTATCTGATGCCCCAGTCGGTTCACATCATCGGCGCCGGACTGGCCGGGCTCGCCGCCGCAGTCACTTTGGCCGCACGCGGAATTGCAACCGTCATCCATGAAGCGACCGATCAGGCCGGCGGCCGCTGCCGGTCGTATGACGACGCTGTGACCGGTTTGCGCATTGATAACGGCACGCATATTCTGCTGTCCGGGAACACGGCTGCGCTCGATTTTGTAACTCGCATCGGCGCGATCTCCCTGCTGACCGATCCGCAGCGTGCGCGTTTTCCGTTCGTCGACCTTGCCGCGAAGCAGCGGTGGACGCTCGATCTCGGTGCGGGACGACTGCCAGTGTGGGTGTTCGATCGTGACCGCCGGGCACCGGGCACCCGGCCGCGCGACTACGTTGCCCTGGCGCGGATGATGTGGCCGACACCAGACCAACCGCTCGGCCGCATCGTCTCTTGTAGCGGACCCGCCTATGAAAAGGTTATGCGGCCGTTTCTGCTTGCGGCCCTCAACATCGACCCAAAGGAGTCTTCGTCAGCTCTTGCGCGAGCGGTTGTACGCGAAACGATCGCGCGGGGCGGCTCGGCCTGCCGGCCCTATCTGGCACCGCGGGGGCTGAGCGCGGCCTTCGTGGAGCCTGCGATTGCCTATCTCAATCGCCACGCTGGAGCTGTTCGGTTCGGCAATCAGCTGCGTCGGTTGATCGTTGTCGCGGACACGGTTACAGGGCTCGATTTCAATAGTGGCGTCACTGCGGTCGCGCCCGAAGATGCGGTCGTACTTGCGGTCCCGCCGTCTGCGGCGCGTTCGATCATCCCTCAACTGCAAGCACCCGACGAATTTCGCGCCATCATCAATGCCCATTTCCGCATTGCGCCGCCACCAGGACTTGAGCCGATGATCGGTGTGTTGAATGGGACGGCCGAATGGATATTCGCCTTCGAGGACCGTATATCGGTCACCATCAGCGGAGCCGATCGGTTGTTGCAGCAAGGCCGGGACGAGTTGGTGAAGATGATCTGGCATGATGTGCGCAGGATCGCGAATGTTCCGGCCGAACTGCCGCCATGGCAGATCGTGCGCGAGCGGCGCGCGACCTTTGCGGCAACGCCGTCGCAGAATGCCAAGCGTCCAGGTGTGAGGACTGTGTGGCGCAATCTTGCACTCGCAGGGGATTGGACCGACACAGGTCTGCCGGGCACGATTGAGAGCGCAGTGCGCTCTGGAGCGCGGGCGGCCGACCTTGTAATGCAGTCGTGAATAGTTCACATCCAAACGTCCATTCCTCCAAACTTCCTGCCTTCCGGGCGCCCAGACATGCAGTACGAATCGCGTTACCCATCTTCTCTATCTTCCATATCCGCCGTCGAGCGTTCCACGCTTGACAGGGCCATAACGGCAGCGACCCGAGCCCTGCTCGACTGTCAGCGCAGCGATGGTCATTGGGTGTTCGAGCTGGAGGCCGATTCGACGATCCCGGCCGAATACGTGCTTCTCAAGCATTACCTTGATGAGCCGCTCGATCCGGTGCTGGAACAGAAATTCGCCGCCTACCTGCGCCGCCAGCAAGGCGACCACGGCGGCTGGCCGCTGTTTCAGGATGGCGACTTCGATATGAGCGCGAGCGTAAAAGCCTATTTTGCGCTGAAGATGATCGGCGACTCTCCCGACGCTGCGCATATGGTGCGGGCACGCGAGGCCATCCTCTCACGCGGCGGGGCCAGGCAATCAAATGTATTCACCCGCGTCTTGCTCGCACTTTATGGGGTGATGAGTTGGCACAGCGTTCCGGTCATGCCGGTCGAGATCATGCTCTTGCCGCGCTGGTTTCCGTTTCATCTCACCAAGATTTCCTATTGGGGACGCACCGTCATCGTGCCACTTCTTGTGCTGCAGGCGCTCAAGCCCATTGCCAAGAACCCTCGTGGCGTGACGATCGACGAGTTGTTCCTGGAAAACCCGCGTGAGATCGGTCCGCCCGAAAAGGCTCCTCACCAGAATGCGGGCTGGTTCGCGTTATTCCGGGTGATTGACGTAATCCTGCGCGCCGCCGAGCCTTGGTTACCGATTTCGCTACGTCGGCGTGCCATCGCGCGCGCGGTCGATTTCGTCACCGAGCGACTCAATGGTGAAGATGGCCTGGGAGCCATTTATCCGGCCATGGCTAACACGGTGATGATGTTTGAGGTGCTCGGCTATCCGAAAGGTCATCCACATGCCGCGCTGGCGCGCACCGCGGTCGATAAGCTTGTGGTGGTCAATGATCATGAGGCCTATTGTCAACCTTGCGTCTCGCCGGTGTGGGATACCGGGCTGGCCTGCCACGCCTTGATGGAAGCCGGGGATGCCGCCGCAGCGGCAAGTGTTCGCCGCGGCTTGCAGTGGCTGCTCCCGAGACAGGTCCTCGACGTGAAGGGCGATTGGGCGGCACAGCGTCCCAGCGTCCGACCGGGCGGTTGGGCTTTTCAATATGAGAATCCCCACTATCCGGATGTCGACGACACCGCCGTGGTGACGATGGTGTTGGATCGCGTGCGCAAGCGGCAACCGACTCGTGAATACGACGACGCTATCGCGCGCGCGCGCGAATGGATCGAAGGCTTGCTGAGTCGCAACGGCGGGTGGGCTGCATTCGATGCCGACAATACCTATTACTATCTCAACAACATTCCGTTCGCGGATCATGGCGCGCTGCTCGATCCACCGACCGAAGACGTGACGGCGCGCTGTATTTCCATGTTGGCCCAACTCGGCGAACGACCCAACACCAGCATGATGCTGCGCGCCGCCGTCGACTATCTGCGCGACACCCAGCTTCAAGACGGCAGTTGGCACGGGCGCTGGGGCATGAACTACATTTACGGCACCTGGTCAGCGCTATGCGCGCTCAATGCAGCGGGCTTCGGCTCAGAATCCGACCCCGTCCGCAATGCCGCCGATTGGCTTGTTTCGATCCAGAATCTTGACGGAGGGTGGGGCGAGGATGGAACAAGTTACAAGCTCGAATATCGCGGATACGAGCGTGCCCCCAGCACCGCGTCCCAGACCGCATGGGCGCTGCTCGGCCTGATGGCAGCAGGCCGGACCGACCACGAAGCCGTCGCGCGCGGCATCGCCTACCTGGCCAAAACTCAAAGCGACGATGGGTTCTGGGCCGAACCCCGCTTTACGGCGACCGGATTTCCCCGTGTATTCTACCTGCGTTACCACGGCTATCGCAGGTACTTTCCGTTATGGGCTCTGGCCCGTTACCGGAGTCTGAAATCTGGCAACAGTCGCGCCATCGCATTCGGCATGTGACACAAAAGCCACGTTCCTTAACTAATTGATAACTAAACTTGAAGTCTCACAAATCACGTGCTTATTTTGCTAAGCGCGGTGGCCGGAGGGGCGGGCTTTCTGCATTTTCAATTTCAGAAAGCCGAATACAGGGGGCTTTGTTGGCGGGTGTTAATGGGCCACGATTTGTGGCTGTGACAGGCCTTGCTTTTGAAGCGCGCATTGTGGCTGGCCCCGGCGTGACCGTGGTTTGCGGCGGAGGGCAGCTACAACTGCGGCGCTCACTCGAGGTCGCAATCCGGAAGGGCTGTAACGGTATTTTAAGCTTCGGCATCGCCGGGGGACTAGCGCCGCACCTCAGGCCGGGTTCGTGTGTGGTTGCGCGCAATATCGTTGCAGAAAATGGCCGCTACGCAAGTGACAACTCCTGGGCGCAATCGCTGATGGGCATGGTTAGGCAGGCGACACCGCAGCGAGCCCCCCTGCGGGACGTTTCATTTGGCGATATTGCGGGGTCCGATGTACCTCTCGTCTGCACCCAGGCTAAACGGACACTACACGAAAAGACCGGCGCGATTGCCGTAGATATGGAATCTCATGTGGCGGCGCGGATCGCGGTCGAGCATCGGGTTCCGTTCGCAGCATTCCGGGTCATCACGGATCCTTCCCACCGTGCGCTGCCGCCCGCGGCGCTGGTGGCGACAAACGCTGACGGCGAGGTCGACTTTCAGGCCATCATTCTGTCGCTGATGCGACACCCGAAGCAGATACCCACGCTGTTCCGCCTCGCACTCGACAGTTGGGCAGCGCGACAAGCACTAGTTCCGAGTCGCCGCTTCTTTGGCCCGAACCTTGGGCTCCCCGATTTGGGCCAGCATCTTTTGGACGTGGCGTGAGAACACGTACTGCGCTGGGCGCTGCCGCGCGAGCGATATTTCCGGTGCCATCGCGCCTTCGGTTCGCACGCCGAATAGTGCAACCCGTAGCGCTTCGAGCGGGTGCGCAAACGTAGCGGCTGCTGCGGTCGGCTCATATCCACAATGGGCCATGCAGTTCGCGCATTTTTCGTAGCGGCCCGTGCCGTAGGCGTCCCAGTCCGTTGTTTCCATCAGCTCAGCGAATGTGTTTGCGTAGCCCTCACCGAGCAGGTAGCACGGCTTCTGCCAGCCAAAAATGTTCCGGGTCGGCATGCCCCAAGGCGTACAGTGGTACGACTGGTTGCCGGCGAGAAAGTCAAGGAACAGGGCGGAATGCATCAGGTTCCAGCCCTTATCCCTGCCGAGCGCAAATACGTGGCGGAACAACTCCTTGGTCTTACGCCGGCTGAGAAAATGTTCCTGGTCGGGTGCGCGCTCGTAGGCATAGCCCGGCGAAATCGAGACGCCGACGTCGAGAGTTTTGGCGAAGTCCAGAAAAGCCGCGATATCCTCCGCCGAATGTCCCTCGAATATAGTGGCGTTCACATTGACCGCGAAGCCACGCGCTTTCGCGGCACGGATCGCCGATACGGCGCGATCGAATACGCCCCGCTGGGATACCGATTTATCATGGTGTTCCCTCAGTCCATCAAGGTGCACGGAAAAGAACAGGTACGGCGAAGGTTCGAACTGATCGAGTTTCTTCTCCAAGAGCAGCGCGTTGGTACACACCGACACGAATTTCTTGCGCGCCACGATCCCTTTGACGATGGCGCCGATATCTTTGTGGATGAGCGGTTCGCCGCCAGGGATTGCCACCATCGGGGCACCACACTCATCCACCGCCGCCAGACACTCCTCGACCGAGAGTCGACGGTTAAGGATCGGATCCGGATAGTCGATCTTGCCGCAGCCAGCGCAGGCGAGATTGCAGCGGAACAGGGGTTCCAGCATCAGCACCAGTGGGTAGCGTTTGCGGCCAAGCATCCGCTGCTTGAGCAGGTAGATGCTGATCTTCATCTCCTTGAAGAACGGTATCTTCATTCCTGGCTCTTTCTTCTGAAAAGACACTCACGTCCCCGCCGGCTCTACGGCCAGCAACGAACTCGTCCCGGGCCGTTTGACGGCACCGGTTATGCACCTTGATCGGATGAAGCCCCTCACCCTCACCGATGTTCCTAGCATGGATCACGGTTGTGGGTGCACCACCAATTCGAATTATTACTATACCTATCGCCTACCTATCGCCCTCTCGTTGAAGGCCAAACTCGGGCTGCCTTACGCCCTAACTGTGGTTAAGCAGCATGCTAAACTCATCCCTGTGTTGCGAGGTCCCCCCTGGAAGATCTGACCAGGGGACGTTAGGTAGGAAGGTGCGTCACAATATAGTCTAGATAGTCTAGCGTTTTGCCGTGTGTGGTTATGTAACGGTTTCGATCTCAACCGGTTGCAGATGTAGGACTCGAACGTCGTTCGTTCAGGTGGCCTCCCTTATGGGAGGGACAGAGCAGGAAATCAGACAGCATGGTGCAGAGAGCGATTGTTGCTATTATCAGCTTTTGTACTAGGCATGCCTATGGAACGATTACGGTGGCAATGTTGATCGCTGCAGCGGCAGCGTACTATTCCGAGCAACATTTCTCAATCAACACTGATATAAATACGTTGATCTCAGAAAAACTTCCCTGGCGGCAGAGAGAGCTTAAATTCGAGAAATCTATTCCTCAACGCTATGACAATATACTCCTCGTCGTAGACGCGCCTACCCCCGAGCTGGCCGCGCTCGCGCGCTCCGCGCTTGCAAATAAGCTGGCAGACAATAAAGAATTATTTCCATCTGTAACGCAGCTAGGCGGAACGCCTTTTTTTGCGCAGAATGGGATTTTATTCAGATCAAAAGAGGAAGTCAGCGGGGTAACGACGCAACTGGCGGCGGCCGCCCCCCTGATACGCGTTCCCGTGGTGGATCCCAGCTTGCGCGGCCTCAGCCAAATGATCGCGCTGGTCCTGGCCGGCGTGCGCGAGCACGAACTGACGCTCGACGATGTGGCGGGCCCGTTCGCTGCGGCAGCGGTAACGCTCGAGAACGTGTTGGCCGGCCGTCCGGCTACATTCTCTTGGCATGAACTGATGAACGGCGCGCCGTCAACGCCGAGCGATCTGCGCCGCCTTATCGACGTCAGGCCTAAGCTTGATTTTACAGCCCTGGAGCCCGGAAAGGAGGCGGCTGACGCGATCAGGGCTGCCGCCGCGAGCCTTGACCTGGCCTCGCGCTTTCAGGCCCGTGTGCGGCTGACCGGCCCGGTTCCGATCGCCGACGAGGAATTCGCCACCGTCAAGGACGGCGCTTTCGCCAACGGGGTCGTCACGTTTGGGCTGGTGCTGTTCATTCTTTGGCTGGCGTTGCGGTCGCTCCGGATCATCCTTGCCGTCGTGATTGCTCTGCTCATTGGCTTGTCCATTACAGCCATGGTCGGGTTGATGCTGGTTGGCGCGCTCAACCTTATTTCGATTGCTTTCGCGGTGCTGTTTATCGGTCTAGGCGTCGATTTCGGTATTCAGTTCAGCGTTCGCTACCGCCAAGAACGGTTCAAAATGCCGGACTTGCGCAAGGCGCTGCTCCACGCCGGCGTGCGCGCCGGAATCCCGCTGACCCTTGCGGCTGCTGCTGTTGCGGCGGGATTTCTGTCGTTCCTCCCGACCGCGTATCGGGGCGTTTCGGAGCTCGGCGTGATTGCCGGCGCCGGAATGATGGTCGCATACATCACCAGCATTACGGTGCTGCCCGCATTACTCTACGTGCTTCATCCGGCCGGAGAACCGGAAGGGCTCGGATTTGCCTGGCTGGCGCCGGTTGACGATTTCCTGGAAAAGCGCCGGCGTCCAATCATCGTGGTGACCCTTGGGCTCGCGATTGCGGGTTTGCCGCTGTTGTTCAATCTTCACTTCGACTTCAACCCGATGAACTTGCGTAGTCCGAAGGTGGAGTCGATTGCGACTTATCTGGATCTGCGGCGTGACCCGACCGTCGCGGCCAATTCCATCAATGTGCTGGTGCCCTCGACTGCTGCGGCCAATCAGACAGCCGAGCGGCTCAAGGCGCTGCCCGAGGTTGATAGCGTTGTGACGATGGCGGATTTTGTCCCTACCGATCAGCCGCAAAAGCTCGGCAAGATTGCCGAGGCTGCGGCCGCCCTCAATCCTGTTCTGCGTGCGCCACCGCGACCAACACCGTCCGATGCGGACAACATCGAGGCGCTCAAGCGGACAATTGACGGTCTTACCAAGGCGGCAGCCGAACAGGCGGGGCGAGGGGCCGATGCTTCACTGCGTCTCGCCTCCGCATTGTCAGAACTCGCCGCGGCGGATCAGGCCGTACGCAAACGCGCAGAAGATGTATTCATCGTGCCGATCAAGAGCAACCTGGACGATTTCCGCAATCTCGTACAGGCTAAGCCTGTATCGATCGACAATCTGCCGCCTGAAGTCATCGACAATTGGCGTGGCAGGGATGGCAACATTCGTGTCGAGGCGATGCCAAAAGGCAATCCCGATGACAACGAGAACATCCGCGCATTTGCGAGAGCGGTCCTAGCGGTCGAGCCGAACGCGATCGGCGGCCCGATTTCGATTCTCGAGTCCGGCAATACCGTCGTGCGGGCATTCATTGAGGCGGGCGCTTGGGCGCTGGGATCTATCACAATGCTCTTATGGCTTACGCTGCGCCGGTTCGGCGATGTGCTGCTGACCCTCGTTCCGCTCATACTGGCAGGTATCGTAACGCTGGAACTCTGCGTGCTGATCGGTCTGCCGCTCAATTTTGCCAACATCGTTGCGCTGCCGCTGCTGCTCGGCGTCGGCGTCGCCTTTAAGATCTATTACATCCTAGCGTGGCGTGCGGGCCGCACCAAGTTCCTTCAATCAAGTCTGACACGCGCTGTTATCTTCAGCGCCGCTACGACCGCAACCGCATTTGGCAGCCTCTGGCTATCAAGCCATCCTGGAACGTCCAGCATGGGCAAATTGCTGGCGCTGTCGCTTTGCTGCACGCTTGCGGCGGCAGTGCTATTTCAGCCCGCCCTTATGGGCCGACCCCGTGCCATCCGCAATGCCTGAACAAGCGGTGGGGGTCGCAGAAAGCGCCTGCTTGGGCCTGCTGGTGCGTTGTGGGGCGGGTGACCGTTGCGGCGTGGCGAGATCTCCGGACGTCTTGACTCGTGTCCAGCTCTCGCCGCCGCACAGGAAGCCAAGTACACAGCCCTCGATTCGCAAGACATCCGGTGAAGTCAGGCTGATTCGCGAATCATAGGTCTTGCCGTTCTCGGCGTTATAGACCTCACCTTCCCAAAGGCCGGGTTTGGTCGGCTTCATCGCCAAAAGGATGTGCAGCCCAAGCGTCGGGCGGCTGCGCTCGGCAGGATTGGGGTTATACAAATCCACCCCTCCAGGGTCCTTCTCCCACGAGATGATGCCCCAAAGGACGCCCCCGCAGTCGTCGATGCGAATGTTGGCAAGCCCATTGGCGGTGTGCCATTCGCCGGTCGGATCGGCAGCGGCGGCGTGGCCTGCAAGCAAAAATGTCGCAGCCCAGATTGCGAGAAAGGAGCGCATGATGCCTCCTGGTAGCGACGTGCTTACCCAACTTATAGCGAACTGCCACTTTACCAATCGTTTCCGGCGGCATTTCGGCAACCGCTGAATTACGAAGGGAGGAGGAAGCCCAGTTGAGTCATCGGCCCCACTTGATCTATGCGTCCGACAGCCCGCTCATGAATTTGAATATTGCGCAGCTGTATGCGCAGAACGAAGCCGATCGATATGAGGTGCATGCGCGCCATCTTAACGAGCAGATGGTCCGGGTCCTCCGCACAATCGGTTATGACGTGGGGTTCTGCCGCGGCGCCGGACAATACCTATTCGATCGCGACGGTAACAAATATCTCGACCTTCTGAGTGGATATGGCGTATTCGCGATTGGCCGCAATCATCCGGCACTGCGCGAAGCGCTCAAGAGCGTGCTTGATGCGGATCTGCCCAATCTGGTCCAATTCGATGTTTCTCCGCTCGCTGGCCTGTTGGCCAAGCGATTGCTCGAACTCGTACCCTATCTGGATAAGGTGTTCTTTGCGAATTCCGGCACCGAAGCATCCGAGGCTGCAATCAAATTTGCGCGGTGTGCCACCGGCCGCCCCGGCATCGTTTACTGTGAGCATGCGTTTCACGGGTTGACCAACGGCTCCCTCTCGCTCAACGGTGACGCCATCTTCCGAAACGGTTTCGAGCCATTGCTGCCGCACTGCCGCGTGGTTCCATTCAATGATCTCGCCGCACTCGAGCGCGCACTTGCGTCACGGGACATTGCGGCATTCATCGTCGAGCCGATCCAGGGCAAGGGCGTCAACATGCCCGCCGACGATTATTTGCGGGATGCGGCGGCGCTGTGCCGCCGTCATGGTACGCTGTTCGTCGCCGACGAGATTCAGACGGGTCTTGGGCGCACCGGGCGGTTCCTCGCAGTCGAGCATTGGGGGGTTGAGCCCGACATGGTACTGCTTGCCAAGGCGCTGTCTGGCGGGCACGTGCCGGTGAGTGCTGTACTGACCCGTAAACGCCTATACGACAAAATTTTTGATCGCATCGATCGCGCCGTAGTGCACGGGTCGACCTATGCAAAAAACGATCTCGCCATGGCTGCCGGCATCGCCACTCTCGAAGTCATGAAGCAGGAGCGCATCATAGCCCGTGCCGAAAGACTCGGTGAGCGGCTGCGGCTTACTTTCCGGCGTCTGTTTGAGCGGTACGAGTTCGTGCGCGAGGTTCGAGGTAAAGGTCTGATGATTGGGATCGAGTTCGGGCCGCCGACTTCTTTGAAGCTGAAAGCAAGCTGGAATTTACTGGAAACTGCGAACAAGGGGCTGTTTTGCCAGCTGGTCACTATCCCGCTGTTCAAGGATTATCAGGTGCTGACTCAGGTCGCCGGGCACGCGAGCCACACCATAAAGCTGCTACCGCCCCTCATCATCACGGATGAGGATTGCGACCTGATCGAGCATGCCTTCGACGATGTCATTGCTGCCACTCATCGAGTTCCAGGTGCGATCTGGTCGCTCGGTAAGACATTGGTTGGCAATGCCGTGCAAGCGCGTGTTTGAAGAGGAAGAGGAATACGGGGCCGCGCCTCGGCAAGGCGATGATGCTCCACCGGGACGAAGAGTGAGGATCGTCAGCTCGCTGATACGCAACGACCGTTCGCTTTCAATGCAGCCGGGGCGCTTTGAAAAATCTGCTGCGATCGGCTGACGTGATCTTCTGGTCAAACGTATGCCCGTCGCGATTCAGCCGGATGGGAATTTCGGCTCCTGCCCGGCCGAGCGACCAGACCTGACGGAACATCGCGGCCAACCCACGGACATCCTTACCCCCGACGGTCTCTATGATATCGCCGGCGCGCAGGCCGGCACGTTGCGCCGGGCCGCGGTCCGCGACCCCAATTATCACAATCCGGTCATCGATTTCGGCCGCATATAGGCCAAGCCACGGGCGCGGCGGGCGGCTAGGTCGGCCATTGCGTAGCAGATCATCGAAGATCGGCTTGAGGAGATCGATGGGCACGATCATATTGAGATGATCCGAATTGCTCCTTTCACGACCCTGCTCGAGCTGCAGCGAGCCGATGCCCAGCAGTTCCCCGGAGGCTCCGATCATGGCCGTACCGCCCCAGTTGGGGTGAGCCGGCGCAGTAAAGATCGCCTCGTCCAGCACATATTCCCAATAGCCGGCGAACTCCTGCTTGGCGACGATGCGCGCCGCAACCGAGCGCTTACGTCCTCCGGCGCCGGCCACGACAACGCGTTCGCCGATCTGGGACTTGCCGGAATGGCCGATCGGCAGCGCCGGCAGATCGAGCCGCGCAAGAGCCTGCACCAAACCGAACCCGGTTTCCTGATCATAGGCAAGAGCGTGGCCCGGCACCGGTGGGCCCACACTGGGACTGAGCCAGATCGTTTCCGCCTCCGTAATCAGGTATCCGATCGTGAGCACGAGCCCGCTGCCGCGGATCACCACGCCGTTTCCGGCCCGTTCGGTGCCGAGTATCTGGGCCGTGAAAGCATCTTCCGGAACTATCGCGCGCAGGCCCACCACGGCGCTCATGGCGGTCTCAAGATCGAAATCATAATCGGTGGCTTTAGGCTGCTCGTCGGGCGGAACATTCCAATCGCTCAATGATGGCATGCTCAAAAATCCTTTTCTGCCGCCGTAGGCGACGAATGAGAGCAGGTGCAGGCGATCGTTTCAAGCGTGCGGTGTCACCATCGGTGCTCGGTTCATTCGGACGACGTCCTGGACTTCTCGGCAGCCTCATGTTCGGCCGATGCACCGCCACGCGAGCTGAGCCAGCGGTGGGACATGCGCTCAAACGGCCCACCGAACACCAGCAATGCGAACACCAGCACCACACCGGCCGCGACGATCGGCCATGCCGCCAGCCCGCACATCAGACCGAGGCACGCCGTGGTCCAGGCGCAGGCGGCGCTGGTCAGTCCATGGATGCGGTCACCAACATTGCGCCTTACGATCACACCCGCGCCAAGAAAGCCGATGCCTGTCATTACGCCCTGGATGACGCGGCTCGCCGCATTGGCGGAATCGACGCCTTCGCCGGCGTCCGACACAACCGCCAGCGGAGCCATCGCGCTCGCCAGGCCCACGAGCCCGAGAGTGCGCACACCGATCGGCTTGCCGTGGAGATCGCGATTGAGCCCGATTGCGGCGCCGATCAGCGTCGCGGCGCCGAGCCGCAGGATGACTTCGGGGAGATCGATCATCGGTTCACGTCCTTGCGTCCGATCGGGGACAGGTACTACATCTTTGGAGTAAATTCGAGATCGAAGCCCTGCACGCCGACGTTAACCGTGTGCACCCGGAGAACGCTGAGCGTGCGGTGAAAGGGGCGACGCTCGAACGGCTCGCTGGCGAACTCCGGCCAAGCGAATAAGGTGCCGCGGGCTGCGCATCTCGACGAGCTCAGATATCAACCGCATTGACGTCATAGGTGAAAATCCATTCGTAACGGCGAATGATGGCTTCGCGACTCCATTCGCGATCCACATAGGTGGTGCCGCCCTCCTCAGTGCGGAGTGCCGGATTATGAAAGCGCGCGGCATTCTCGTTTGCGCCCACGACCCTGCGGCTGGTGACGGCGATGCGAGCATCCTGGTAGCGCGACAGCGCGGTGGCGACGTCAGCATATTTGTCGAAGCAACGACCCAGAATCACGGCGTCCTCGATCGCCATGACGGCCCCCTGTGCGAGCATCGGCAGTGTCGGGTGGCACGCATCGCCCAGCAATGTGACGTTGCCGACCGTCCATTTCGGCAGCGGGTCGCGTCCCATCAGGGCCCATTTGAACAGGCTCGGAGACGCCGCAATCAGCGCCTGCACGTCCGCATGCCATCCCGCATGGTCAGTGGCGCACTCCCGCGCAGTGCCCTGCGTGGTCCACGATTCGACCTGCCAGTCGGCGCGTTCCTGAATACCGACGAAATTCATCAGCTTGCCGGCGCGCAGCGGATAATGGACCACATGGCCGCCAACTCCGATCCAGTTGGTTGCCTTCTCGCGGCTGATGTGCTGCGGTACCCGCTCCATCGGGATCACGCCGCGCCACGCGATCATGCCGAAGAAGCGCGCGCGGTCGCCGCCGAACAGCTTGTGGCGAATGACCGAATGCACCCCGTCGGCGCCAATCAGGGCGTCGCCCTCGACGGTCTTGCCGCTCTCGGATTCGAGGATCACCCGGTCCTTACGCTGGGTCACGCCGGCGGCGCGCCAACCGAGATGGATTGCGTCCGGCTTCCTGGCGCGTACCGCATCGACCAGCACCTGTAGAAGGTCGGGGCGGAACACCGTGACGTAGGGAAAGCCGTAGCGCTCGATCGCCTCGGCCCCGAGATCGAATAATTTCCAGGTCTGGCCTGTGTTCCACAGGCGGACCTCCTTGCCTTCGGTATCGCAAGAGAGCTGCCGCAGCGTCTCCAGGACGCCGAGTGCATGCAGGGAGCGCGTACCATTTGGGCTGATCTGGACGCCGGCGCCGAATTCCTTGAGTTCGGGCGCCTGTTCGTAAACGTCGACGTCGTAGCCGCGATTGATCAGCGCGAGCGCCGCCGCAACGCCACCGATGCCGCCGCCGGCGATGAGGATGTGGTGGGTCACGGAAGATGCCCCGACTACGCGACACGAAGGCCGGCCCTCATCGCGCGCCACACCTTCTCGGGCGTCGCCGGCATCTGCACGTAAGGCGCGCCGACCTGCGCCAGGGCGTTGTTGACGGCGTTCATGACCGATGACAGAGCACCGACAGTGCCGGATTCGCCAGCGCCCTTGACGCCGAGCGGGTTGGTTTTGGTCGGCACTGCGTTTTCGCCCAGTACGAACTTACAGAAATTGTCCGCGCGCGGCATGGCGTAGTCCATAAATGAGCCGGATACCAATTGGCCAGAAGCATCGTAGGCGATGTTTTCCATCAGCGCCTGGCCGACGCCCTGCGCGATGCCGCCATGAAGCTGGCCCTCGACCAGCAGCGGATTGATCATGTGGCCGACATCATCGACGGCGGCGTAGCACACCAGCGCAACTTCGCCGGTTTCGATGTCAACCTCAACCTCGCTGATATGGCAGCCGTTCGGATAGGTGCGCTCGCCACCCGCGAAGGTGCCGGTCTCGAACAGGCCAGGCTCGATATCCCGGGGCAATCGGGCGGGCACGAAGGCAGCGCGGGCAACCTGCACGAGATCGATTGCCTTGTCGGTGCCGGCCACCGCGAATCGTCCGCGCGCGAAGACGATATCGTGCTCGCCCGCCTCCATCAGGTGTGCCGCGATGCGCCGGCCTTTGGCGACGATCTTTTCGGCAGCCATGATCATAGCCGTGCCAGCCGACACGGTGGAGCGCGAGCCGAAGGTACCGGTGCCGATCGCGATCTGATCGGTGTCGCCGTAGTTGAAGCGGATGCGATCGGGGGGAATGCCGAGCCGGTCCGAGACGATCTGCCGGAACGTGGTGGTGTGGCCCTGGCCGTGATCGTGGGTGCCGACCGAGACCGTGACAGTACCGGTGGGATCGAAGCGGATTTCGGCATGCTCGATGAAACCGGCATTGGAGGCCTCGACGGTCGAGGAGATGCCGAGGCCGCGCAGCTTGCAGCGCGCTTTCGATTCGCGGCGGCGCATCGCAAAGCCCCCATGATCCGCGAGTCTGAGGCAGTCCTCGAGATTCTTTCCGAAATCGCCGCAGTCGTAGGTGTATATCAGCGCCGTCTTGTACGGCATCGCGCCAGCCGGGATCATGTTGCGGCGGCGCAGCTCGACTGGATCGATGCCTAGCTGGCGCGCTGCGACATCGACCATTGTTTCCATTACGTAGGCCGCCTCGGGGCGCCCGGCGCCGCGATAGGGGCCAGTCATCATCGTGTTAGTCAACACGGCGGTCGTTTCGACGTGGATCGCCGGGATCACATAAGTGCCGGCCAGCACGCCGAGATTGTTGGTCGGCGGGCCGGCATTGCGGTCGGACGTGTAGTAGGCGCCGATGTTGCAAAAGGTCCGCACCGAAAATGCCAGGAAGCGCCCGTCGTGGTCGAGCCCAAGTTCGGCGTCGGTGATGTTGTCACGGCAGTGCTCGTCAGTCTGCAATCCTTCGCTGCGTTCTGCGATCCACTTCACCGGTCGGCCGATGAGACGAGCCGCAAGCGCCGCCAGTACATATTCGGGATAGAGCCCGCCCTTCATGCCGAAGCTACCGCCGACATTTTCCGCGATGATGCGAAATTGCGTCTCCGCAACCCCAAATACTTCGGTTGCGATGATCCGGCGGATCATGTGCGGTCCCTGCACGGTGCAGCGCAGAGTGTAGCGCGCTTCCCGGGCGGCGTATTCCGCGATGCAGCCGCGCGGCTCCATCGAATTGGCGGTGAGCCGGTTGATAGCCATGCGATGCCGGACCACATGCGCCGCCGCGCCCATGGCTTTCGCGACCGCTGCCTGATTGCCCGCCGCATGCGTGAAGGCCTGGTTATCCGGGCACTCTTCCCACACTGCGCGGGCGTTCGGTGCGACGGCGTCCGCCGTGGTCGGCACCGCGGGCAGCGCATCGTATTCGACCGCAATCGCCTCAGCAGCGTCCTTGGCCTGCTCCGGCGTTTCGGCGATCACGAAGGCCACAGGATCGCCCGGATAACGTACCCGTGCGCGCGCCAAGAACGGCTGTGGGGAAATAAAGGCCGGCGTTCCATCGCGCCGCTTGCGCGGGGTAAGCGGCCGCAGCGGACCGAGCCGGAGCACCTCAGTCTCCTCGCCCGTCAGGACCAGAAGGACGCCCTGCATCCCTCTCGCTTTCGTCGCATCGATTCGCACGATGTCGGCGTGGGCGTGTGGCGAGCGCAGCACATAGGCGCGCGCCTGTCCAAGTGGCTGCACATCGTCGACATAGCGCCCGGCGCCGCGCACCAGATAGGGGTCTTCCTCCCGCGGTACTGCCTGCCCGATGCCGAATTCACCCATCGCCCGGTCAGCTCTTGAACTTCTTCGCCAGCGCGTCGGCACCGCGCGCCAGCAGACCGACGTCGGAGCCGACCGCGACGAATGTGTAGCCCCAGCCGATATAGCGCCGCACTTCCTCTTCGTTGCCGCTGAGAATGCCGGCCGGCTTGTCAACGGCCTTGAGCCGGCGGACGCAATCCTCCAGTGCCTTTTGCACCTGCGGATGGGCAGGATTGCCGATATGACCGAGCGACGCCGACAGATCCGACGGGCCGATGAACACGCCCTCGACGCCTTCAACCATAGCAATGGCCTCAAGATGTTGCATCGCGCTGCGAGTTTCAACCTGGACCAGCAGGCAGATTTCGGCGTTTGCCTTCTTCAAATAGTCGGTGACGCGCCCGTAACGGCTGGCGCGGCTTGCGACGGCCACGCCCCGCATGCCGCCGGGCGGATAGCGTACCGCCTCGACGGCGCGTCTCGCCTCATCGGGATTCTGTACATAAGGCACCAGCAACGTTTGCGCTCCGAGATCGAGGCACCGCTTAATGATGACGATGTCGTTCCACGCCGGCCGGATGATCGGAGTTGCGGCGCCCCCTTCGCCCGCCTGCAATTGCGACAGAACGTCGGGGATTTCATTGGGGGAATGCTCGGTATCAAGTAGCAGCCAGTCGAAGCCTGAGTCCCGTACGATATCGGCCGCGATATTGCTGCACAGGCTGCACCATAGACCGATTTGAAGCTGTCGAGCCGCGATGGCGTGTTTGAAACGATTACGGGGGAGTTCCATCATTTTCTCCAATTTGGAGCCGATTTTCGATTAATTGGACGCACTGGAGGGTGGGCGCGCTTCACTTTACCCCCGTTGTTGCGTGGCATGTGCATCTACACGAATTGAACCGCGATGCCGCCGAGGGCGCCGAAATCACCGTGCAGCGTGTCGCCTTTTTTGGCGAACACCACCCGGGTAAACGAGCCCGCCAGAACGAGATGGCCGGGCTCCAGTGCGACGCCGTGGGCGCCGAGTTTGTTGGCCAGCCACGCAACGCCCAGCGCCGGATGTCCAAGCACGCCCGCTGCAACGCCGGTTTCTTCGATTTCGGAATTCCGATACATAATGCCGCCGACCCAGCGCAGATCGACGTCCATTGGCCCGACCGGTCGCCCGCCTAACACGATGCCGGCGGCGGCCCCGTTGTCCGCCACCGTATCTACGATCTTGCGCGGGTCCTGGATCCGTGCATCAACGATCTCCAACGACGGTATGACGTATTCGGTTGCGCGCAGCACATCCGTAAGTCCGATACCGGGCCCCAGGAGCCGTTTGCCGAGCACGAAGGCCAGTTCAACCTCCACCCGCGGCAGACAGAAATTCTCGTGCGGTACCTTGGCGCCGTCGGCGATCATCATGCTGTCGAGCAAGTGACCGTAGTCCGGCTCATCGATCTGGGACGATCGCTGCATTGCCTTCGATGTGAGGCCCACTTTGTGGCCGATCAGCTTGGCGCCGGCAGCGACCTTGCGCTTCATCACCTCGGTCGAGATGGCGTAAGAATCGTCCAGTGTGATCTCGGGCCAAGTTTTGGAGAGCTGAACCGCCTGTTTGCGCTCCTTCTCAGCTGTCATGAGGATGTCGGCAGCCTTGTTGCGGTCAGCTTCCGAAAGCATGGGCTCCTCCGTGAATGCGCCCGCATTGTTTATTGCACCGCCTCGCCGTTGACAACGAAGCGCAAGCGTCATTTTGCGGATACCCTCGAGTGCAGTACATTCATGCGAACGGGTAAACCCAAAGGTCAGGCATGGATGTAATCGATAAACCCGGTACCGGGACGAGTCTTGTAACAGCAGACCTCGATCAGTTCCGCCTGCGCCGTTTCATCGAGAATCTTGCCGCTGCCGACGAACTTGAACGGCGCGAGGCGCGGGTCGACCTCGCCGATATCGCCGAAATCCTCGATGGCAATCCGCGTGCGGTACACTTTCTGGCAGTTGGCCCCGAACAACAGGAACTGGTCGGCAACGTGATGTCGTGCCGAAGCCGCATTGCTCGCGCTTTTGGGGTCCCGCCGGAACGGCTGGCAGCGGAGATCAGGCGCCGGCTCGCCAATAAGCTGCAGATCGTGGAGGTGAGCGCTGCGGAAGCGCCGGCCCAAGAGGTAGTGCTCGTTGGCGAAGAAGCTGACCTGACGGCGTTGCCCGTGCATCTCCAGCACGGCCTCGACGGCGCTCCCTATATTTCGGCGTCGATCGACTATGCGGTAGATGCCAGGACCGGCTGGACCAATGTGGGCATCCGGCGGCTAATGCTGCGCGGGCGTCGTGAGACCGGGGTCGACCTGGTATCGCCGAGCGACTTGCGCGCGCTCTACGAGGCGAGCGCCGCCGCTGGCAGGCCGTTGCCGGTCAGTTTCGTGGTCGGAGCGCATCCGATCGACCACGTTGCCGCCATGATGCGTATGCCGGTCGATGAACTCGGTATCGTCGCATCGCTGCGCGACGTACCGCTGCCGGTGGTCAAGTGCATCACCAACGACATCCGCGTGCCGGCCGACGCCGAGGTGGTGTTGGAAGGATACTTTGACCCGCGAGGTCACGTAGAGGCGGAAGGCCCTTATGGCGAGTTCCTCGGCTACTACGGCGCCGTGAAGCGCAATCCGGTGTTCCACCTTACCGCCATCACGCGCCGTCGCGATGCCCTGTTCCAGACCGCGACCATCGGGGGACGCGCCATGAGCCGCACTGACACCGCCGTCCTGACGTCGGTCCGCACGGAGGTAATGATCTGGCAGGCGCTTGAGAGCGCGGTGCGCGAGCCCGTCGCCGTCTATGCGACGACGTCAAGCGGCGGTAATTTCAACGTCCGCGTGGCGCTGCGCCAGCGCGTGCCCGGCGAGGCGCGTAACGCCATTGCGGCCTGTATGGGCGCACTCGTCAACGTGAAGAACATCTACGTGGTCGATCCTGACATCGATATCACCTCGGACGAACAGATGGATTGGGCGATGGCGACGCGGTTCCAGCCCGACCGCGACCTCGTGATTGTGTCCGGCATGCGTACGCTGCCGCTCGATCCCTCCATCACCAGTAGCCGGATCGGCGCCAAGGCGGGCTTCGATCTGACCTGGCCGTTTGGCAGTCACGACCGCCTCGAATCCCGCGTCCCCGAGCCGCCGCGCTTCGAGGGCAAGCATTTCGCCTCGGTTGCGGCCGCACTTGCCGATGGACCGAAACATTTCGAGCAGCTCATGGCTGCGGTGGGAAGCCGCGACGGGCGCGAAATCGTACGCGAGCTTGAAGCCTTGCGAACCAGCGTGGAGCTCGGTCGCGACAGCGACGGGTGCTATTTCGTCAAGCCGGCCGGCAACTCGTGAGCCGATGCTGCGCGCTGTTGCCGCAAAGGGGCCGGGCCACAGACATGCTAATAACGGATTTGACGGCGTGTGCGGAGTTAGAGGCAATATGAGTGCGTTGCGCGGCATCAAGTCAGCCGCATGGGGCATTGCAGCGGCGGTCTGCCTGGCGCCGCCTGCAGCGGCCGAGGAGAATGTCCGCATCGGGATCGCGCGCTCAGTTTCGAACGGGGCCGAATTGATCGCGATCGAAAAGGGCTATTTTCGCGACGTCGGCATCAAGGTCGAGATCGACGACATCGACACGTCCGCAAACACGATGGCACTGCTTGCCACGAACCGGCTGCAGATCATCGCCGGTGGCATCTCGGCCGGCTATTTCAATGCGATCGAGAAGGGCCTGCCGATTGTGATCATCGCGGACCGCGTATCGACGCCGATCGGCCATAACCTGATGTTGCGACCCGATCTCAAGGGCAAGATCATGAGCTTGGGAGAACTGAAGGGTAAGGTCATCGCCAGCAATGGCGTGGGATCCGTGTCCACCTACGAAGCCGGCAAGATGCTGGAGACCGCGGGTGTCTCGATTGCTGACGTAGATGTGAAGATCATTCCGTTTACCCAGATGCCAGTGGCTTTTGCCAACAAAGCCATCGATGCCGGCATCGTGATTCCGCCGTTCGTATCGCAATTTCTTGAGCAGGGCCACGCGGTGGGTTTCGCCGAGCCGGATCTGCTCATCACGCCGAGCCCCATGACCATTGCGGTCATCATGGTCAATACCGACTGGGCGGCGAAGAATTCCGAATTGCTGCGCAACTACTACACCGCCTACTTGCGCGGTGTGCGCGACTACTGCAACGCCTACCACGGAGCGCCCATCAAGAACGAGATCATTGCGGCACTGATCCGGCACGGTTCCGAGCGGCGGCCGGAACTGCTGCACAAATATCCGTGGCCGGCACGCAGCCCCGACGGCCGCATCAACATTGCGAGCATGCTCGACATGCAGGACTGGTTCATCAAGAATGGCTTCTCGCGGGCGAAGTTCCCGGCGGAGCGTCTGGTCGATCCCAGTTACGCAGAATTTGCCGTGCAAGAACTGGGGCCGTTCGTTCCCGCCAACAAGGATTCCAAGCTCGAAGGCTGCCGTTGAAGGGAACGGGAGCGAGAGGACACGCATGGAGGAGCGGCGTGGCGCGGCGATCGCGATCGCGAATTTGCGCAAGGAATACGGCGACGGGCGGCAGCGCGTCATCGCTTTAGACGGCATCGACCTGATCATTGCGCCCGGCGAATTCGTTTGCGTTGTGGGCCCGAGCGGCTGCGGAAAATCGACACTGCTGCGCATTCTGGCCGGCCTTGAAAGGGCCAGCAGCGGGACGATCGATGTCGACGCGGCGGGCTGGCCGGTCGCGAATGCCATGGTGTTCCAGGAAAGCGGTCTGTTTCCATGGATGAATGTGGAGAAGAACGTCGGTTTCGGACTGATGACGCGTGGCGTTCCGTCCGATGAAGCTGCCCGTCGCGTCGACGCCGCGCTGCGTCTCGTCGGACTGACCCGCTTCCGCCGTCACTATCCGCATCAGCTGTCCGGAGGGATGCGCCAACGCGGCGCCATCGCGCGCGCCTTCGTGACCGATCCGGGCATGCTGTTGATGGACGAGCCATTCGCCGCCCTCGATGCGCAGAACCGCACGATCCTGCAAGCCGAACTGGTGCGCATCTGGGAGGAAACCGGCAAGACCGTAGTCTACATCACGCATTCCATCGATGAGGCATTGCTGCTTGGTGACCGCACCG
The DNA here is from genome assembly GCA_035311445.1 of Xanthobacteraceae bacterium. Lineage (GTDB taxonomy): Bacteria > Pseudomonadota > Alphaproteobacteria > Rhizobiales > Xanthobacteraceae > JAJPKK01. Next base: position 35,655 of record DATGCX010000359.1, read on the forward strand.
TGGTGATGACGGCGCAGCCGGGCCGCATCAAGAAGATCATCGACATTCCATTCCGGCATCCACGCAATCTGATGGAGTTGTCGGTGACGGCGGAATTCGGCGCTCTCAAGCTGGCGATTTGGCGCATCCTGGAGGATGAAGTGATGCGTGCCAGGGCGGAGATCGAGGGATGAGCGAGCCGGTGCCGAAGCTGCAGGAGCGGCTGCTCTACCTCGTCTCGCCGATCGGGCTGCTGGCGGTCTGGGAGATGCTGCTTGCGTTGGGGTTTGGCGACCGCCGCTTCGTGCCGGCACCGAGCGACGTCGCGGTGCGTTTCTGGGAACTTACCATAAGCGGTGAACTCATCGGACATACGGCGGTAACACTCTGGCGGGTGTTCGCGGGATTCTTCATCGGGTCAGTACCAGCGGTCGCGATCGGCCTCCTGATGGCGATGTTCCGGCCCGCGCGGTTTTTCTTCGACCCGCTGATCGCGGCGCTGATGCCGATTCCAAAGGTGGCCCTGATGCCGTTGCTACTGCTCACATTCGGGTTCGGCGATGCGTCCAAAATCGCGCTGGTAGCGATCGCTGTGTTCTTTCCAGTGATCATCAACACCTATGCGGGCGCCGCCAACATCGACCGGATCTATCGGGATGTGGCGAGGAACTTCGGCGCCAGCAGTTATGTGATGTTCACCCGCGTCGAGTTCTTCGGCGCGCTGCCGCTGATCTTCGCCGGTCTCAAGATCGCGCTCGCCGTATCCTTCGTTGTACTGGTCGCAGCGGAGTTTGTGGCCTCGAAGACCGGCATCGGCCGCCTGATCTGGGAATCCTGGGAACTCCTCAAGGTCGACGATATGTTCGTCGGCATCGTGGTGATCGGCATCCTGGGACTGATCACCACGGTGCTGTTCCAGGAGATCGAGCGGAAGGTCATCCCCTGGAAGGAGACGTAGGCCGGATGGAGAGCGCGGCGTAGTCCACGGCGGCCTTGCCGCAACAAGACGCGCTGATCCCGGATTACGGGACCGCAAAACCGTGATCCCTCCATCCGAGCTACCGGCGCTGGTGCCATTGGGCTTGGGTGTTCCGCCGTTGCGCGCCAAGAGCGGCGCTCCATGCGGGTTACCACATTACTCTGCGATCTCTAGGGCGGTCGGACGCCAATCCATGCGGACGTGACCTGGTTGCTCGGCAATGCGCTTGAGCCACCCGCGGACGGCCGGAAAGCCCGTAAGATCGAAGCCGCATTCGTTGGCGACGTGCGTAAAGCCGTAGAGCGCAATGTCCGCGATCGTGTAGCGGCCGGCAGCAAAGAATCGATGATGTTCGAGATGCTGCTCCATCACACGCAGTGCCTGATAGCCCTTCTCCATCCACTCTTCGATAGCATGCACCTGCAGCTCGCGCCCGCCTTTGATGAGCACAAGCCAGAAATGCGCGGCGCCCACATACGGCTCGAGACTATGTTGCTCAAAGAACATCCATTGCAGCGTCTCGGCACGATCAAGCCGATCCTCGGGCGCGAGCGGTGTACCGCCGGCCAGATACCACAGAATTGCGCCGGATTCCGGCAGATAACGACCGGGCGCGGCTTCAAGGAGCGGTACATGTCCGCTCGGGTTCTTCGCCAGAAACTCCGGTGTGCGCGTATCGCCCCTGAGGACGTCAAATTCCACCAACTCGTAGGGAATACCGAGCTGCGCGAGTGCGAGCCGCACTTTGTAGCAATTGCCGGAGCGCTGCATCGAATAGAGCGTAAGCATTCCTCTGTCCCGGCTTCGGTTTCTCGAATGAACATTCTCCAGCGCGCATCGCCATAGAAACGCGCAGCAAATTAGCTTACCGAATGCGACCTCAATACGGCTTGGTCATGCCGCCATCTGTCGCACGGCAGATCGGCACGTATTATCCTACCAGATCTGCACCGAACGCCACCATAGCGGCGACCTAGTTATCATGATGACGCGCCGCAGCATCAAGCCGAGCACGACCGCCGTGGCTGGCACACCAATCGGGAGCAGCATCGCTCCGGCGAATCCTCTTGCCACAAGCGGCGTAAGCGAAAGAGCCGCGAGTGCGGTCTTTCGTAATCCGGACGTTTGTGCTTGCCGTTACAACGTCAGGACATTAGGAAACGGTCGCTCGTGGTTCGGGAATGGGAAATTTCTCGGATCGACCATGTCAGCCGGCCCGATAGTCAGCAATTTTTCGCGGTCCGGCGTTAAGGAGGTTGTCTTGGGCTTTCTTGCCAACTCACTACAACGCATCAAGCCATCAGCGACCATCGCGGTAACCGATAAGGCGCGGGCGCTCAAATTGGCCGGCCGCGATGTCATCGGCCTCGGCGCCGGCGAACCCGATTTCGACACCCCAGACAACATCAAAGAAGCGGCCATCAAGGCGATCCGGGACGGCAGGTCGTCCAAGTACACGAACGTGGACGGCATCGCCGAACTCAAGGAGGCGGTCGCTGCAAAGTTCAAGCGCGAAAACGGGCTTCACTACAAACTGAGCCAGATCACGGTCGGTACCGGTGGTAAGCAAGTACTTTACAACGCCCTGATGGCAACGCTTAATCCGGGCGACCAAGTCATCATTCCCGCGCCGTATTGGGTCAGCTATCCTGAGATGGTCCTTCTCGCTGGCGGCACGCCGGTGGCGGTGGCAACAACAGCCGACACCGGCTTCAAGCTTAAGCCCGAGCAGCTTGAGGGTGCGATTACGCCCAAGACCAAGTGGATCATCCTCAATTCGCCATCCAATCCGACCGGCGCCGCCTATACCCAGTCAGAATTGAACGCGCTGACCGATGTGCTGGTGATGCATCCCCACGTGTGGGTGATGTCAGACGACATGTATGAGCACCTGGTCTATGACGATTTTAGCTTCACCACGCCGGCGCAGATCGAGCCGCGCCTTTACCAGCGCACCCTCACCGTCAATGGCGTGTCCAAAGCCTATTGCATGACGGGCTGGCGTATCGGCTTTGCGGGGGGACCGGAGCCGCTCATCAAGACGATGGCGATGATTCAGTCGCAATCGACCTCCAATCCGGCGGCGGTGTCGCAATGGGCTGCGGTGGAGGCGCTCAATGGCCCTCAGGATTTTATTCCAAAGCACAACAAGATCTTCAAGGAGCGTCGCGACTTGTGCGTCTCCATGCTCAATCAGGCGAACGGCATCAAATGCCCAAAGCCGGAAGGCGCATTTTACGTCTATCCGTCTTGCGCCGGAACCATGGGTAAAACGGCGCCGTCCGGTAACCGGATCAGCACCGACGAGGATTTCGTCACCGCGCTTTTGGAGGCGGAAGGCGTCGCGGTGGTGCAGGGCACGCCTTTTGGGGTTGGCGAAGCTTTTCGAATCTCCTATGCGACAGCGACGTCGTCGTTGCAGCAGGCGTGCGAACGCATTCAGCGGTTTTGTGCCGATCTGCGGTAACCCGCTGAGGCGGTCCGGCCAAGGTGTTCTCAATCGATGGGATTTGCTTAGGGTGAGGGGGCGACAGCGGTTCCATTATGCCGTATATCAGGCATGGGGACGCAGGCGGATTCCGTCATCTGGGCCTGCCGGGCAGCTGGACATGCCGAATGGCAACGGGGGGCTTTCATGCGAAAATTCAGTAAGCTTGCGGTCATTGCGGCGGCGCCGGCGCTGATCGCCGGAACGGCAGCACAGGAGCGCGTACAGGCGGGCCAACTTACCTGCGACATTTCCGGCGGCGTCGGATTGATCTTTGGCTCGCAACGGACACTGAATTGTACGTTCACACCGTCTGTTTCCGGGCCGGTCGAATTCTATGCCGGTACCCTGACCAAGCTTGGGGTCGATATCGGCGTCACTGCGGGGGGCGCAATGGTGTGGCTCGTTTATGCCCCCACCTCGCGGCCGGCTGGCGCGCTTTCGGGGAGCTATGGCGGCGCCACCGCCGAGGCAACTGTGGGAGCGGGTGTCGGAGCAAATGTACTTATCGGCGGTTCCAATCGCACCGTCGAATTACAACCGGTTTCGTTGCAAGGCCAAGCCGGTTTGAACGTCGCTGCCGGCGTTGCCGGCATCGATCTACGCTGGGCGCGTTGATGCACCAGTTTTCAATCCAAAAAGGGGCTCATCCAAACAAGAGGGGAGATTGTTATGACTCTGCGTGCGAGATGTCTTTCTGCGATGGCGGCCGCAATGCTGATGGCGGCTGCGCCCGGCGCCCAGGCCAGCGTTGAGGTCGGCGGCCTCACCTGCCGCAGTCCCGGTGCTGTCGGTTACGTAGTCGGCTCGGTGCTTAACTTCCAGTGTCTGTTTATGCCATCGGCCGGCGGCCCGCCGCATCGCTATGTCGGCGTCATTCGTCGAATCGGAGTTGACCTTGGTTTTACTCAGGCCGTGTCGATAGGTTGGGTGGTCTTCGCTCCGACCGGCGTCATCCATCCGGGTGATCTCGCCGGCAATTACGGTGGTGTGCAGGGCAACGCTTCAGTCGGTGTCGGCCTGGGCGCCAATGCATTGGTCGGCGGCTCCAACAACACCTTCGCGCTGCAGCCCGTTAGCGCCGAGGCTCAAACCGGCCTCAACGTCTCGGCCGGCGTGGCGGGTCTTGAGTTGCGCTCGGTCGACCTCCTGGTGCCGCACCGCGTACGGCACCACAGACACTGACAAGGTTGGCATGATGATCAAAAGCCCCGGCCTATCCGGGGCTTTTGTGTTTCTGGCGATGGTTTGATTTCCGCGCGCTTGCTCAGCTCCAACAAAATTTGTGCCACGTCGTATTGTCACACCTCCATCAAAAATGCGCACTTGCCAATCCCCCCGTTCCCCTGAAACGATAGCAGCACGGACCGGCGGAGGACCGATCTCGCCGATCGAGGGAGGCAGTCATGGGAGACAGGGAAAGCGGACCGAGAGGCCCACAATGTATTGCTTTGGTGGGGCCGTTTCAGAGCGGCAAGACCACCCTTCTGGAAGCGATACTCGCCCGCACCGGCGCGATCCAGCGTCAGGGCACGGTTGAAGCGGGAACAACGGTTGGCGATGCCAGCAAGGAGGCGCGCCACCATAAAATGAGTGTGGAGGTCACGGCCGCGACCACGACCTTCATGGGTGACAGCTATACGTTTCTTGATTGCCCGGGCTCGGTTGAATTCGTCCAGGACACGCGCGCCGTTTCGCCGGCGATCGATGCCGCCGTCGTGGTGTGCGAAGCTGACGACCGCAAGGTGGCGCAGCTTCAACTTGTCCTGCGTGAACTCGAAGATCTGAAAATCCCACGTTTCCTGTTTCTCAATAAGATCGACAAAGCTGATAAGCCGATGCGCGAAAGCCTCAAGCTGTTGCAGCCGGCATCGCGCGTGCCCCTGTTGCTACGCCAGATTCCGATCTTCAAGAACGAAATCATAACAGGCTTCGTTGACCTCGCGCTGGAGCGCGCTTTCGTCTATCGGGAGCATGCGCCGTCCGAGGTGATCGCGCTCGATGGCGAGGCACTCGACTCGCAGAAGGACGCCCGCTTCAGCATGCTGGAAACTCTTGCCGATCACGACGACGAGCTGATGGAGCAGTTGCTGGCCGATATTCCGCCGCCCCGCGACCGGGTGTTCGACGATCTCGCCAAGGAGCTTCGCGACGGGCTCGTGTGCCCCGTGTTGATCGGCGTTGCTACCCGCTCGAACGGCGTGCTCCGCCTGTTGAAGGCGCTGCGTCACGAAGCACCTGGCATTGCGGCGACGGCGAAGCGGCTCGGCGTCAAGGCCAATGGTGATGCGGTCGCGACGGTACTTAAGACCTTTCACACCACCCATGGCGGCAAGCTTTCAATCGCCCGCGTACTCAACGGGCAGATTGGCGATGGTGTCACATTGAGTTCGCCGAACGTGGAGGTAGGGCGCGTCTCAGGTGTTTCCAAACTGTTGGGCCAGTCGACCGAGAAGCGCGGCCCAGCCGTTGCCGGCGAGACGGTCGGGTTCGGCAAGCTCGATAGTTCCAAGACCGGCGACACACTGTCTTCAGGCAAGCAGCCGCACCCCGCAGTTGCTGTGGTAAAGCCTTATCCGGGCGTACTCGCCATCGCGATCTCTGCGAAGGAACGCAAGGATGACGTGAAGCTCGGTCTTGCGCTCAACAAGCTGCTCGAGGAGGATCCTTCGCTCACTGTGGTGCAAAATCCCGAGTCTCAGGAGACGGTGGTATGGGGGCAGGGCGAGATGCACCTGCGCGTCGCTACCGAGCGGCTGGCCGAGCGATTCGGCATTGCGATCGAACGCCGTCGGCCGACCGTCGGCTATCGGGAAACAATCAGAAAGCCGATCCAGCAGCGCGGCCGGCACAAGAAGCAGTCCGGCGGGCACGGCCAGTTCGGCGATGTCGTCCTCGACATCAAGCCGCTACCGCGCAATTCGGGTTTCACATTCGAGGACAGGATCACGGGCGGCGTGGTACCGCGCAACTACATTCCATCAGTCGAAGAGGGCATTCTTGATGCGCTCAAGCATGGTCCACTCGGATTTCCGGTGGTCGACATAGCGGTCGCGCTGATCGACGGTTCTTATCATGCGGTGGATTCTTCTGATATGGCGTTCCGCATCGCCGGCCGTATCGGCATTACCGAGGCACTGCCGCAGTGCCAGCCGGTGTTGTTGGAGCCGATACACATGGTCGAGATCGCCTGCCCATCGGACGCCTCTACCAAGATCAACGCCATCCTGTCCGGCCGGCGTGGCCAGATTCTCGGCTTCGATACCCGCGAAGGCTGGGAAGGCTGGGACATGGTACGCGCCATGATGCCGGAGTCCGAGATCGGTGATCTCATCATCGAGGTACGTTCTGCCACTGCCGGCGTTGGCAGCTTCACCTTCAAGTTCGATCACATGGCGGAACTCACCGGCAAGCAGGCCGATCAGATCGTGGCGGCAAAACGGGCTGCGGCAGAGTGAGTTCGGAATGGGGGGCCCCGACGCGATTTGTCGGCATTCTCCTCATGAGTCATTGCCTAGGGAAGAATGTAGGGGCGACCCTTGTGGTCGTCTCGTCGTCGCATCTGGGGATAGGGCGACCACAAGGGTCGCCCCTACAGGGACGCCGCTTGTGCGGCCTCTCTAACGTTGTGACTTGGTTGATGCGCCAATCCAATCAGATTGGCTGAAGCCGATCGGCTAATGAAAATTGCGACCTTTGGGCATAACCGCCTGGACTCTCTCCACCGGCGCGAACTCCTCAGTAAATGCAAACTCAGGCTCGATTGGCTTCATGGGCGAGGTCATGGAATGCAGAGGTGCGCGCCAATCCGAAGTGCTGCGTTTGACGTGATCTCCATGGGCAAGGGTTTCGACGCAACCAGTATCATGGGCGAGGCGACGGAGCAGCGATGTGAGATCATCGAGCCGGTCGGCTACCACATGGATCACGCCGGATTCGTTCTGCAGTTTTCCGGTGACGCTGACGAGCCGCGCCCCGATCACGATCGGACGGAAGATCTCGAAGGTTTTCGGCCACACAATGATATTGGCGACGGCGGTCTCGTCCTCGAGTGTCATGAAGATCACCCCGTTGCCGCTGCCGGGTCGCTGGCGTATCAGCACAAGGCCCGCGACGGTGACGCGGCAGCCAGATGAAATCTCCGCAAGCTGCTCGTGACGTAGGATGCCGCGGCGGTCGAACTCGCCGCGCAGGAACGAAACCGGGTGCGCCTTGAGCGATAGATGCAGGTGGCGATAGTCCTCGACCACCTGCTCGCCGATACGCATAGGCGGCAGCGCGACATCTGGCTCAAGCGGCGGCACAGCGGTACTCGCAAACAGCGGCAGATCGTCTTTGTCGCCGGCGCGACGCAACGCACGCACCGCCCACAGCGCCTGCCGGCGATCGAGGCCGAGAGAACGAAAGGCATCAGCCGCCGCCAACCGTTCCAGCACCGACGGCTTGAGGGCGCTCCGTAGCCAGAGGTCGCGGACCGAATCGAAGCCTGCGCCGCGACAACGCTCGATCGCATGGCCGTCATCCTCGGAAAACCCGCTAATCTGGCGAAAGCCAAGCCGCACCACATGGGTGGTGCGGATGTCGCCTGCCATTTCCGCATGGCGGAGGTTGATGCGGGAGGCTCCCATTTTCGACGTGTCATGCCCCGCGAAAGCGGGGCATCCAGTAATCTCAACATTTGCGGCTTTATCGCAATGCTGCGGCGTACTGAATCGTCCGCTTTCGCGGACGATGACACCGGAGAGGTTATCTGTCCTTTTCCTCTGCAGGTAATGCGCCTTCGCATTTCCCACTTCCAACGTACTATCCCAACAGGAGTGGTTGATGTCGACCGGTCGCACCTCGACGCCATGCTCCTGAGCATCTCGCACGATCTGGGCCGGTGCATAAAAACCCATGGGTTGGCTGTTGAGCAGCGCCGCCGCGAATACGTCCGGATAGCGGCACTTCATCCAGGCAGAGACATAGACGAGAAGTGCAAAGCTCGCAGCATGGCTTTCCGGAAAGCCGTATTCGCCGAAGCCTTCGATCTGGCGGAAGCAGCGTTCGGCAAAATGGCGTGGATAACCGCGCGACACCATGCCTTCGACGAACTTGTCACGGAAATATTTGATGGTGCCGACGCGGCGGAACGTTGCCATGGCGCGGCGCAGCTTATCGGCTTCAGCGGGCTCGAAGCCGGCCGCGACGATCGCGATGCGCATGGCCTGTTCCTGGAACAACGGCACGCCGAGCGTCTTGCCGAGCACCTGTTCAAGCTCATTCTTTGGATAAGGCGGAGAAGGAGAGGGATACTCGACCTTTTCCACTCCCAGTCGACGTCGCAGATAGGGATGTACCATGTCGCCCTGGATCGGTCCTGGGCGCACGATCGCCACCTCGATGACCAGATCATAGAATTTTTTCGGCTTGAGCCGCGGCAGCATCGACATCTGGGCGCGACTCTCGATCTGGAACACGCCGATGGTGTCGGCGCGCGACAGCATGCGATAGACCGCGGGTTCCTCCGGAGGGATGGTGGTGAGGGAGAAGTTTTTTATCCCTTCCCTACTTGCGGGCAGAGCAATCGTGTTTGAAACGGCGGGCTTCACCTCTCCCCGCTTGCGGGGAGAGGTCGGAATTTGCGCACTTCGCGCAAATTCCGGGTGAGGGGGCCTCTCCACGAGTCCGAGCTTGTGGAGAGGCCCCCTCACCCCGACCCTCTCCCCGCAAGCGGGGAGAGGGAGCACAGGCGGCCCGTCAAAGGCGATTGCCCTTCCTGGAGAGGGGAGGTCGGCCCGCTTTAGTGGGCCGGGAGGGGGTGACAGCGTTTCAGCAGCCTTCCACGCATGCGGGGGAGGCTCAGAAAGGGGGGCACCCCACCCCGGACTGCCTCCGGCAGTCCGACCCTCCTCCTGCAGGGGAGGGTGGTCAATTGCGATAACCTCGCCCGAAGACGGAGGAGGGAGCTGCCCTATCGTGCCATAATGCTTGTTCAGCAGATCGAATCCGCGCCGCAGGCAGCTCAGCATGCCGAGACCCAGCACATCGATCTTGAGGATGTTGAGCGAGTCGAGATCGTCCTTGTCCCACTCGACGCAAGTACGCTCCTCCATCGCTGCATTCTCGATCGGGACCACCTCGTCGAGCCGGCCGCGGGTGATGACGAAACCGCCAACATGTTGGGAGAGATGGCGCGGAAAGCCGATCAGCTCGCGCGTCAGCGCCAGCACCCTGGCGAGATGAGGATCGGTAGGATCGAGGCCGACGCGACGCGCCTGTCGTTCTGAAATCGCCTCCGCCGAGGAGCCCCACAACATGCCGGTAAGCGCTCCGAGGGTATCGTCCGACAATCCAAAAACCTTGCCGACTTCACGAATGGCGCTGCGGGTGCGGTAGGTGACCACGGTGGCAGCGATGCCAGCACGATGGCGGCCATAGCGATCGTAAATGTATTGGATGACCTTCTCGCGCCGCTCATGCTCGAAATCTACGTCGATGTCGGGCGGCTCGCGCCGCTCCGCCGAGACGAAGCGCTCGAACAGGAGATCGACGCGCACAGGATCGACCTCGGTGATGCCGAGGCAGAAGCAGATCACGGAGTTTGCCGCCGAGCCGCGGCCCTGGCACAGAATCTCCTGTGAGCGCGCATAGCGCATGATGTCATGTACGGTGAGGAAGTAGGGCGCGTATTTGAGTTCGGCGATAAGGGCGAGTTCGTGGTCGAGGGCGGTGCGCACCTTTGGCGGAATGCCCTGCGGATAGCGCCGGCGCGCGCCTTCCATGGTGTAGGCGATGAGTGCTTCCTGGGGTGTGGCGAAGCCTTCGCGGGTCTCGTCGGGATATTCGTATTGCAATTGATCGAGGGAAAACCGGCAGCGCTCGAGAAACCGCAGGGTCTCCGTAAGGATTTCGGGCGCGTCGCGAAACAGCCGCGCCATTTCGTGGGGTGGCTTGAGATGGCGCTCGGCATTGGCTTCGAGCCGACGGCCTGCTGTCGCAAGGGTGAGGTGTTCGCGAATGCAGGTCACGACATCCTGCAGGGCGCGCCGTTCCGGTACGTGATAAAGCACGTCGCCGACTGCGATGAGTGGTACGCGTGCCTCGCCTGCGACGGCGGCGAGCCGGGCAAGGCGGCGGGCATCATCGCCGCGATAGAGTATGCTGGCGCCGAGCCACACGGCGCGGGGTGCAGCCTCGCGGAGGAGGCGGAGGAAAATCGTCAGCTTTCTATCGTTCGTTTCAGAGGTTTTAGACCATGCCGCGTTCCATCCTTCGAGACGCCGACCTTCGGTCGCCTCCTCAGGATGAGGTCTTCGAAAAAATGAAACCTCATCCTGAGGAGGCGCCGAAGGCGCCGTCTCGAAGGATGGAACGCGGAGAGCCGAGCGGGCTTGCTTCAAGCGCCCTGGCAACACGATGAGATTGAGCCCCCCGATATGCGCCATGAGATCGTCGCGGTTGAGCAGACACTGACTCTTTTCGGCGCGGCGCTTGCCAACGGTGAGAAGTCGGGTGAGACGCCCCCATGCAGCGCGGTCCTGCGGGTAGGCGAGAATGTCGGGCGTGTCGTCGGCAAACACGAGACGCGCACCGGGAGCAAATTTCAGGCCCATTTCCTTTGCGGCCAGATGGGCGCGCACGACGCCGGCGACTGAATTGCGATCGGCGACGCCAAGTCCCGCAAGACCAAGCTCCTTAGCATGCTCCACGAGTTCCTCCCCATGGGAGACTCCGTGTAGAAACGAGAAGTTGGTGGTGATGGCCAATTCCGCATATGCGGACATAGCTTAGCTCAGCCGAACAATCCATGCAGGAACCAGCGCGGTGCGGGCGTCGCATCGTCATATCGGCCCTCGCGGTAGAGCCAGGCCCGCAACCCTTCGCGGCTTTCGACGCGGAAATAATCGCGCGTGGGCTTCTGACCGTCCGTATCGCGCCACCACTCCATGGCTATGCGTTCAGGACCTTCCGCTGCCGCGACCTCATGCAGCACGTGCCGCCAGCGAAATCGCGCCGGCGGGCCGTCGGGGACTTCCGCGATCACCTCCACCGGCTCCGGCCATCCGAACAGACGCACCGGGCGAGTTGGAGAGAGGCTATCTTGTTTCTCACCTCTCCCCGCTTGCGCGGAGAGGTCGCCCCCACCCTTCCCTCCCCCGCTTGCGGGGGAGGGAAGGGTGGGTGAGGGGGCCTCTCCGCGAGTCCGAGCCCCCTCACATCGACCCTCTCCCCGCAAGCGCGGAGAGGGAGAAGAAGCGCCGAGCCATACGCGATGATTATGTGCATGCAGGGGAGTCGGCACCGAATGCGCCGGCAGGGCGGCGACGGCGAATTCCGGGATATGGGTGTCCTGTTCTACCAAGCGAGTGATGCGACGCGGCCCGAAGCGGGCGCCGAGACGATCGATAAGATGGGAGAAAGCGACTTCGTCGTCGAGGCAACCGAATCCATCTTGCAGGAACTCGTCTCGCATGCCTCCTTTTTGGCCTAGACCGCGCTGCATCGGATCGCTGTGCTCCGTGACCAGCACGGTGAGACGCACTATGTCGAAGCCGAAACCGGGATCACAGGCCTCCCCGATCACGGCCAGCCGATCGGCAAACAGGCGTGCGATAAGGGCTGCATTGCGCACCGGCGCGCTGGTGCCGACCTCGATGCGGTAGATTTTGTTGTCAGTGCGAAACAGCGCAGTCTGTAGAAGTCGCGCGCCGTCCTGGCGTCGCTCCATCGCGGCCTCAAGCCTGGCGGCGAGCCGCGCGATAGTGCCTAGCACATCGCGTTCGCGACCGATCGGGTCGGGGAAGCTCTGCTCGGCCACATAGGACGGCACCGGCAGTCGCGGCGTAATCGGCTCGTCGGCACGCCCGAGCGCCTGATCGAGGCGGCGAACAAGGATTTCACCGAATCGGGCAGCGAGCGGCGCACGCGGCAGGTCGATAATATCTGCGATGCGCTTGAGGCCGAGCCCGGCGAGCGCCTCAACGATTTCAGGCGCCAGCCGCAAGGCCGCCATCGGCAGCGGCGCGAGAGCGTGGCGAGCGCCACCCGGCGGCACTAGGAACGTGTCACCGAAACGTGCGACCGCGAAGGCGCAGCCAACCGTATCGGCGATAGCGGCGCGAGCATGCAGGCCCTGGTCAGCAAGGCGTACGAGGATATCCCGCCACATGGCAGCCTCCCCGCCAAACAGGTGGGCACAACCGGTGATGTCGAGCATAAGGCCATCGGGCGCAGCGAGGCCGACCAGCGGTGTGTAACGATCACACCAATCGGCGACAGCATTGATGAGGTGCCGGTCTGCTTCTTCGTCGTTCTCGGCGATCGCAAGCGTCGGATACATGGCGCGTGCATCGGCAAGCGGCATGCCAGGTCGCAGGCCGAGACTCTGTGCGGCGTCGTCCATGGCGACAATGCGCAGCGACCCCTTGATCAGACGGGTGATGACCAGAGGTTCACCCGGCGCGTATGCGGCGTTGTGTGCGAGGCGGCTCGTCGCGAAGCAACGCTTTGCGATACGATCCGTCGCGAGTCGGCGGAGCCACAGGGAGAGATAGCGACGTTGTGAAGGCACGCTCATGATGATCCCACGACAAGCGCCATTGGCCGGCACGACCGCGGCGGTTTTTGACAAGCGAAAGCACAAAGGTGGGGGGCCCGAGTCCACCGAAACGGTCGCGTGCGCCGCAGGCGGACGCGACCTCCCAGCGCGTCGTGGCAGTGCTGGGGTGGCGGCAAAAGGGCTGGCTACGAAGCCTGCTGCCGCACACGTTCGGATGCAGGATGAGGCCGAGTCCGCCGCCTGCGCGGACAGCGAGTGCGAGCCGACGAGTCGCCGTGAGATCGGCTTCCTCGCGCGAAAATTCGGCTACCACCACACTCACGGCGCGGCATTTGAGCGCCTCCTCCATGGCCCAAAGTGCATCCCGCGGGCGCGGCACTCGTAAAATGACAAGGCGCTCCGTCGACAGGCCCATAAGATCGAGCCCTGGACCGTAGAGGGCGCCCGCCTCAGTGACGGTGAAATCAGGCTGAATCCATACCGCCTGGCCGCGCTCACGCAGCGCCCGCGCGACCAACGCTATGGTAAATCCCGTTGCGGCGACGCCCTGCAGCGGAGCCGCGGGACCGATCTCATGTAACGCCCCGCAGGCAAGCCCGCCGGCGAGCGCCTGATCAAGCGAGCCGACGCCGAAGCTTACCAGAAGACGACTGTAGCCCGGCACGTCGGCCGTGAGGTCCGCAACGCTACGGCGTAGCACATGCAGGGTTTCGGGCGATTCGACGGACATGCGTTCATTTCATGCTTGTTCGCCTTTTGTTCTATAATTCTCTGTCTTCATCTTGATGTCAAGACAAACTAGCGCGCTATGGGCAACGCTGGATCCGCTACAACGAACACGACCTGCAGACGGACACCGTTTCCTGCAATGTGGTGTTGTTGGCTGATGTCGTCAGAAATCAATGGCTCGCAGCGAGCACAATTTCCTCGCGCCCGTGATTAATTTCCTTAAGGGCATTGACCATGGTTTCCGGGTACATCCAAGTCGCGGTGGGCGGAGTGCGCAAGCCCATATACGCCGCAATATCCGCTATGAACGCGGTGCAGTTATAGACGCCATTAAACCAAAACGGCGAATTTGCTTGCTTGTGCTGGATGTAGGCAAACACCTTCTTGGCGTCTGCCTCGCTCAAATAGACCCGATAATTCGCAGTCAAATACTGCTCATCGAGATCGCCATAGCTCTTACCGGTTTCGGCCGGGACAGGCATGATGTGGCCGAGAATATACGGAACAGGGCTGTCGCTGGCCGGATGCAGGCCAGCGACTTCGATCTTATCGACCTTGCCGTGCTCGTTGAGTCGGCCATACCACACAAAGGCATGACCGTAGCTGGCCGCGGTCCTGGCGCGAAAGTCGACGAAATACCGTCCCGCAAGCCTTGATCGTTTCGGGGTGGAAAGCGGAGCCGCTGCGATCGCTGGCACCTCCGCGTTTCCGTTGATGACCGGCAAGGCACGAACCTCTTGCGCATCTGCGGTCGGCATTTGCGGCCCCGCCAACATAGCGACCGCGCCGAAAGCGATTGCCCATCCTATCCGCAGACGAACTTGCACCCTTGGCCCGATATCCTTCTTTCTCGGGGTATATCTCATTGAGAGCATCCAAAGCCTCTCGGTCAGTTCGGAATCCTACAACGAAATAACGCCCCGAGCCTGGCCGGGGTACACTTGCCGACATAAGTGCCTGAATCAGCTCAACAAGGCTGACCCATCGTAGCTTCAGTCTACCCGCGCGTGACGACCGGGGCCGGTGCCTTGCCGATTGGGGCCTTACCAATTGGAGCCTTCCCAATCGGAGCTTTGCCAATGGGAGCTTTGCCGACAACCGGAGTCGGAGGTGGCGGCTGGCGAGTCGGTAGATCGGCCGCAACTGCAGCACCCACGAACGCGACAGTTGAAGCAGCAACAAGCAAGAGATTTTTCATCATGTGCTCCCCGTTTCCCTAAGTCCTCAATGCACCACGAACGAGCGCAGCTTCACGACAGTCTCACACCCCCTCGTAGAACCACCGAAGCATGAACATCAAACTGGAGGTGGAAAGTTGGACAAAATTAGGCAAAAGTATATTTATGAACCGTTGTGGCTTAAACAACACACTCAAAACGCCCAAATTGATGATTGTCGTGCTCAAAAGTTTCCTGTGCCGGTACGGAATTTGGAGGATTGAGCCTAATCGCCCCTCCAGTCGCTCGCCATGATTCGAATTTTTGGAAAACGCCGTGTTGGCTGCGTTTTTTGCATACATTCCATGGTCTTGCCGCATCGGCTTGAGCTTGCCCGCGCGATCTAGTTAACATCGCCTTGGCCATTCTTAGCTCTGATGGGGGTCGATCAATGCGAAATATGACGCGAGTTGGATCAATTTTTTGGACAGCCGGCGCGATTGTGGCAACTTTATCGGTCCCTTCTCTTCTCGTCCCCGTGCCGGCGGCCGCTCGTGAGATGGTGGCTGCATCCGGTTATGCCCAGGGCACCATCGTGATTCGCACCAACGAGCGGCGGCTCTACTATTACCTGGGCGATGGGAAAGCGCTGCGCTATCCGGTTGGCGTGGGCCGGGCCGGCATGCAATGGACGGGCACTTCCTTCATAAACGGCAAATACCTCAACCCCGCGTGGGCACCGCCCTCAGACATTCGGCGCGACAAGCCTAACCTCCCCGCCGTGATACCGGGGGGATCGCCGCATAATCCCATGGGTGTCGCCGCCATGACCTTATCGGGCGGCGAATACGCGATCCATGGCACCAATAATCCGGGGTCGATTGGCGGCTTTGTTTCCTATGGTTGCATTCGCATGTACAACCAGGACATTACCGACCTGTTCAATCGTGTAGACTATCATACTCCCGTGGTGGTGACGCACTGACGCGATCCACGCTTGGCATTGCACGAGGGGCGCCACATGATGGAGCGGCGGGCGATGAACCAAGTGAACCAAGCCCAGAAAATGCGCAGCGGCGAGGAATATCTGCGTTCGCTCAGGGATGGCCGCCATGTTTACGTGGATGGCGAACTGGTCAAGGACGTCACCACTCATTCGGCCTTTCGCCAGGCGGCAAAAAGCCTCGCATATCTCTTTGATATTGCCGCGGCGCCCGAGCACCGCGACTTGATGACCTATCCGTCGCCCAGGACAGGCGCGCCGGTATGGCGCGCCTGGCAGATTCCGAAGAGCTACACCGATCTGCGTATCAAGCGTCTCGCTGCCGAGAAATGGGCAGAGGCAACCTTCGGCTTGATGGGGCGCACGCCCGATCACGTGGCGGGGTTCATCGCCGGTTACGCCGCAAAGCCAAGCTTGTTTGCTGCCGCCGGCCAGGGCTTCGCAGACAATCTCCTGAAGATCTACGAAAATCTACGCGACAACCACTGTTACGTCACCTACGCGATCGTGCCGCCCCAGATTGATCGCAGCAAGCCGGCCCACCAGCAAAAGGACCCGACGCTCTATGCCGGCGTGGTGAAGGAGCGCGATGACGGGGTCGTCATCTCGGGCGCCCAACAGCTTGCGACTGCCGGCGTTTTTGCAGATTATCTGCATCTCTCCTGCATTCATCCGCTGCGACCGGGCGACGAGGCTTATGCCAACGGTCTGGTGATCCCGATCAGGACGCCGGGGCTCAAACTCTATTCGCGCCGGACCTTCGCCAGCGAACGCGTGAGTGCCTTCGATTATCCGCTCACCGCGCGATTCGACGAGACCGACTGCTTGTGTGTATTCGACAATGTGTTCGTGCCATGGGAGAGCATGTACATTTACCGCAACCTGCAGATCTGCTGGGACCAGTGGTGGAAGACACCGGCGCATCTTTACGGTAACCATCAGGCCCAGTGCCGCTATGCGGTGAAGCTCCGCTTCATGCTGGGGCTCGCCAAGCGTATGAACGAGATGACTGGCAACGACACCCATCAGGCCGTGCAGGTCGAGATGGGCGAACTTGCCGCCATCGTCACCATCGTGGAGCAGATGCTGCTCGCTCACGAGGCCACGAGTCGCATCGATGCGGACGGTGTAGTGTGGCCGTCGCAGACCGGGCTCTATGCCATCATGGCGCTGCAGTCCGAGCTCAACGGACGCATGCTGGAGACGATCCGCGAACTTGCTGGCGCCGCTATGATCACCTTGCCGTCGTCGGCACGCGACTTCGATAATCCCGAGATGGCGCGCGACATCGAGAAATATATGCAATCGGCGACGACACCGGCACGTGAGCGGGTCGCGCTGATGCGGCTGGTATGGGATTTCCTTGGCACGGAATTCGGCAGTCGTCACGCCCAATATGAGAAGTTTTATGGTGGCGCGTCGTTCCTCGTGAAGCAGAACGTCAACCGCTTCTACGATTACAAACGCGCGGCGGCGCTGGTCGATGCAGCGCTCGGGCTGCCGTCTGTGACTGAGCCGTAGGGTGCGCATCGCGCCCTGCCCAGCAGATCCCGTCACAAACGCCGCGGGCGCGATGCCCACCCTACCTTCTACCTTCCCCTCAACACTTCGCCCCATTTCACCTCGATTGCGCGCGCGTCTTCGTGAGAGAGCGCGGATAACTTCGGGAACCTGTCGATCCAGGCGAATGGCTTGACGGCCTCGATGATGAGCTTCGAATGGGAGGTGACGCCTCGTTCCTTGGCTTCGGGCGGAATGCGCGGATCGAGCGCCGAGCTCCAGGCATTTTTGATGATGTCGGTCTGCTCCGACGGCTCGCAGCGCGTCGTTACCGCCCACAGGACATCCGCGAGGTTCGACGGGTCGACATCGTTGTCCACCACGACGATGAGGCGGCCCATGTAGCTGTGGGCAGCGGCAATCAGCGCGGCGCGTTTGGCATGGCCGTCGTAGCGCTGCCGCAGTGATACCACGGTCATCAGCTGCGACACGTGCTGCCAAACCCCGACGATATCGGTGATACCGGCCGATTCGAGATTGCCCCAGATGCCGGCGGCGCGCAGCGGCAGACCGAAATGGAAGCGCGGCGGCTTCATGGGAGGCGAGCCGAGCAGGATGGGATCGTTGCGGTGGTGGATGGCAGCTACCTCCATCACCGGACATGGACGCCGGTCCGCCGCGAAATAGCCGGTGAACTCGCCGAACGGCCCTTCCGGCAGGGAGGCCTCGGCTGAGGGAAACAGATGGCCTTCAAGGATGATTTCCGCGTAAGCCGGGATCGGCAGGCCGGTGATGGGGCCGGGATGGACTTCGATCGGTGCCTCCTTGATCGCGCCCGCGAAATCGTATTCGGAGGTGCCGGCCGGCAGATACTCAAAGCCCGCGATAAACAGCGCCGGGTCCTCGCCATTGACAACGGCGATAGGGCAGGGCTTACCGCTCTCCCAATATTTCTGCGCAATGATGGCGCCGTGCCGCCCGCCATGGTCAAACTGAACCGTGACCGTGTGCGGTCCATGCACCTGCACGCGGTAGATCGAGGCGTTGATCCAGCCGCTTTCGGGATCGCGCATGACGACGAGACTGCCAGACCCGATATAGGCGCCGCCATCCTGCTTGTGCCACACAGGCGCGGGAAAATTGGCGAGGTCGGGGTCGGCACCGCGTCGCGAATTTTCCAGGAATGGCGCGTTTTCGACTTCGACCGGCTTACGCGGTGCCAATGTCTGGCGCTTTGCCATCCAGGCCTTCAGCGTGTCGAGCGGGCGCAACATCGGATCGATGCCGAGCGCGAGCGCGGCGCGCTGCGGGCTCGTCACTGCGTTCGACACGATGCGGAAACCAGGCGGATAGCCCTTTATACGATCGAACAGCAGCGCCGGGCACTCCGCCATCCCGGCCGCAACCTCCGTGATGGCGCCGATCTCATGGTGCGGGTCGGCGCCGTCGATACGCCGCAGCCCCTTGAGGGCATCGATCTGGGCAATGAATTCGCGAAGATCCCGGTAAGACACGGCTGCAGCTCACTTGGAAGTTCTCGCATGTCGTGGCCGGGCACGTCCCGGCCACCCCGATCGTTCTTGCTAAATGCCTCGACATCCGGGGTTGCCGGGACAAGCCCGGCGACGACACCGATGTGCGCTTCATAGCAAGCGAAATCCGCTAAACCGTCGCCGTCTCGTTCGCCTTCCATTCCTGGCCGAGGGCAGCGCTCGCCGGGAAGATCAGCGACTTGATCACCACCGCAACCGCGCCGGAGCTTTCCAGCATTTCGCCGATATCGATGAAGTCGAACTGCTTGAGTTCGAGTCCGTCGATTGAGATCACCGGATTGGTAAGCTTCATCTCCTCGCGGAAATGGATACCCAGAAGTCCGCCGACATCGCCATCTCCGGCCAGCACCACCGGAAAGCCGCGCCCCAACAACTCGGCCAAGCCCGCCGCGACTCCACGGCAGAAGGCGTCAAGCCGGTGGAAGGTGGCCGAGCCCCGCCATGGGACAAAAATCGCGACGGGAGTTTCGGAGTCCGTCAGGTCCAGATGCCGCAGCGCCTTCTCGATTGCGGACGCGACTGCGGTGCTGTCGATCGTTTCGCCGTCGAGCGCGAAGTCCGGTGCGATGACCGGGAGGTTGCGCAGAGGGACGGCGTCAAGAGGCGAGACAAATATGGTGCTGCCACTCACCTGTGTGGTGTATTGCGACGCGCCGATCACAGTGGCGCGGATGCCTTGGGCCGGTGGTTCCAGCCGCATCCCGCTTGCCCCCACACGCTTGCGAATCTCGGCTGCAAGCAATCCACCGAGGTCACCGAAATTCCCGCTCTCCCAGCCATAGATGTATTCGGAAACCCCGCCTGAGAAAGTCACGGCGTCGATGCGACCCGCAAAGACGAGAGGATCGAGACGCAAAAGGCCGCTCGCGCCGATCCGCGGCGAACCGCCCTTGATGGCGGCGAACAGGCTGTCAGCCATGCGGGCCGCCAAACGCTTCGCGTCTTGCGGCGCCAGGTTGCCGCCGATTTCAAGCTTGAGCCCAAGATCTTCACCGAAGCGTCGGCCTGCTTCCTCGATCCGGGTAATGCGCCCCGCAGCATCGGTGCAAATGAGGCGAGCCCCGACGTCGATCGCTGTGATGGCCACCACGGCGCCGTCATGGCACACTGCGATCTTGGACGTGCCGCCGCCGACATCCACGTTCATAACCGCCGCGACCTCGCGGATCGAACGGGCAACCGCGCCAGAGCCGTAGGCCGCCATCACGGTCTCAAGATTATCGCCGGCGCTGACTGCGACGAGCTTGCCGGCCTGGCGGGCGAACAATTCACCGATGCGGCGCGCATTACTGCGCCTCACCGCGACGCCGGTGAGAATCAGGGCACCGGCGTCGATCTCATCCGGGTCCACCATGGCGTTCTCGTATTGCTTTTCGAAGAACGCACCGAGCGCGTCGGCATCGATGGCGTCCTCTGAGGCATAAGGCGTAAGAAGGATGTCGGACTGATAGAAGGTCTCGCGTTCCGTCACCACGTAACGGCTGTCGAGTCGCTCCAGAACGATGCGGGAAAACACCAAATGCGAGGTGGACGAGCCGATATCGACGCCAACGCTCAAGATGCAGATTTCGTCTTCGCCCTCAAGACTGCGGCCGGTGCTGGAAAAGAAAATCCGGCCGCCCTGTTCATCGGTTTCGATTTTCATCAAACTCCCTTCGGCAACTCGCCCTTGTAGTCCTTGTCATAAAACTGCGGCTCCATGCGATTGAGGGCGCCCTCGCGCGCGAGGATCTCTCCGTATTCCCTAGCGATATATGGGTCCTCCATCCAATACGGGATGGAGGTGCCGCCTTCGGGAATGTCCATAGCCGTGTAATCGATGTGGACCTCGCCGGGCGGGCCCGGCTCGCGGCCGGGGTTGTGCGGGCCGAACCACGCGGTGAGCCGCAGCGGCTCACCGGATGCGCCGAAATGCTGGTGAAACCACCGCGCGCCGCCGGGCGCCGCCGAGACGAGGCCGACCGGTTCGTAATCGACACGCTTGACGAGATGCGCCTTGCCATCCCTCCAAGGCGTAACGCCGGCGTGCTCTGGCCACGTATAGGTGTAGCCCTTACCCTTGATGCAGACCAGCACGGCCGCTGACGTGTGGGCGTGCGCCTTGGAGTAGCGGCCGTTCTCGTGCTGACCGATCCATAGATAGAAGGTGTTGCCGGTCATGAACGGCTCGACACGGCGGAAGCCGGGCGAGCGGCGGTTGTCGAGCGGCAGATCGCAGTTGACGATGTCGGGGACGAAATTGGTCCGTCGCATGGCAAGCCCGCGCACCGGGTCCGGCTCGATGTCGTCCCTGTATTTGTAGAAATCGTCCGCCCCGCTGAAGCGGTCGCGGAATTGGTATGGGCAGTCGAAGATCGCGCCCACATTGTTGATGAGATTCATCAGGTTCGGTGCCGTGGTCCCGCCCAGCAGCAGCGCCGGGCTCGAACTCGCATTGACGATGCGGTGCCATGCATTCACCGGGATCGAGAACAGTGAGTCTTTCTGCCATTCGAACACATGGCGCTTCGAATCGGCATCGAGCCAGACCTCTGTGGTGCCGCGGCCCTCGACCACGAAATAGACTTCCTCATAAAGGTGCTTCTCGGCATTGAGCGCGCCGGCGCCCGGCACCTCGACCACATAGCAGCCCCATTTGCCCTCGGTGCCGTGAAGCTGAATGTAGGTGCCGCGACCGCCGACGCGCTCCCAGGGCGCGAGTCGCAGATTCTGGACCTTATTGACCCCGATGTCGCGAAACACCGGGATGCCCTCGGATTCCATGAACAGATCGTAGGGCGTCTTCGGCCGGCCGAATTTGCCAAATCCGGCGCGCCTGCCAGCGATGGGCTCGTGCCAGTGGGAACCGGGGACGTCGTGCATTGCGGGGACCTCATCGTTTCGGGAACCGGGCATTGCGAAAATGCCAGCATAGCCCGAATCTCGTCGTTGTTCATAACCGATGCGATCTGATCAACGCCGGTGCCCTCATGGCGCAAGCATCAGTCCTTCTGAGGCATCGTTATGGCGCCCCCAACCTGAACCTCATCGCGCGGCAAGCTTCTTGTATACCGCGATCGCCTGCTTGAGTTCATCGTATTCCTCGCAGGGAATGAGGCAGAGGTCTTCCAGTTCCGCCAGGAGTTGCTCGGCCTTGGCGGGCTCGCCAAGCACCAGATAGGCCTCGCCGAGATGCTCGCGAGCGCTGCGGTGGCGGGGATTGAGTATCAGCGCCTGCTGATAATAGCCCATGGCCGGCCCAAGTTGACGTAGCCGCCGATACGCATAGCCGATATAGTTCTGGATGTCGGCATTGCCCGGGTCGCGCAGCGCAGCGGCTTCGAAAGCTGCGACTGCGCCATTCCAATCCTCAGCCGCGAGCGCCTTTTTGCCGGCCTTGAAGTCGGGATCGAGCTGCGCCCAGTCGGCATCCGATCCGACCGATGCCATGGCGGTGCAGATCGGCAAATTTTCGAGTGCCATTGCGACCTCAGCCCGACGGTCGGGCTTGCCCAGCCACTGTGCAATCGCGTCCTGCCATCCCGATAGGCTCATGGCGTAAACGACCACGCCGGCAACCAATGCGCCGAGCACTGCAGCCAAAGCGAGCACGCGGACCATTACTGCCTCTCGGGTTCGCGGTTGCTGGGTGTGGTACCAAGCAGCCCGGGGGTCTCCTTTGTGCACCGAGCCATATTATCATTTCTGCGCAAGGAATGCCTTGGCCTCGCGGATTTCCGGCCGCTCGGTATCGGCGTTCTTGGCCAGGTCGACGAGCCTGGCGAAATACTCGGATGCCTTCCGGCGGTCGCCTGCACTGTCGGCGGCGCGGGCGGCTCCCCAGAACGCGCGGAAGCGATTGGGTGTCTGCCTGAGCGCGGTCTCGAACTCGTTCAGGGCAGCTGCGGGCTGCTCCATCTCAAGCAACAGTTCCGCCAGCAGTTCGCGCAACGGATAGAGGCGATTTTCCATCGCGACGTGCTTGAGGCTGCCGTCTTCGCTGTCCGCGGCTGTGCGCATGAACCGCACGGCCTGGTCGCGCGCGCCTTCTTTCAGCGCCACCCATGCCAGGACGGCAAGCATCTGATCTTCGGTGCGGTCAGCCCAGTAGGACTGGTCGGCGCGCTGCAGCGTCATGCGCAACCCCTTCATCGCCTCGACCTCGTCTTTGGCGCCGGCGAGATTGCCTGCGCGTGCCATGCCGAGACCGCGGGTGAAGCGGATCAACGAATCCGCCATGGGATATTGGGTAGTGGTCATGGGCAGCGCAGCAGCGCCGGCCCAGTCCCCCCGTTCGAGGACATAGCGCGCCGGCATGGCGGCTTTGGCGGTGAAGTTGACGAAGTTGATCGGGCGGTCGCCGCGGTCGGCAGCGGCGAGCGACTTCTGGGTCATCGCCGCGGCTTTGGCGTCCTGCGCGAGCTGCAGGTGTGCATAGACCGTAAAATCCGCCGCATGGTAGTAATCTGGCTGGATCTCGAGCGCCGACGCGTTCGAGGCGACTGATTCTTCCCACAGCCCGACCATGGAGTAGATATGCGACGGCATGTGCCGCGCGTGCGGCACCGCAGGTGCGATTCCGGCATAGCGTCGCGCGGACGCAACGCCCCGGTCGGCAAGCGGCGCGAAATCGTAGGTGTGAATCAGATAATGCGTCACGCCAGGATGCTGCGGGTTCTGGTCGAAGAGTTTCTCCAGAATCGCCGCGGATTTGAGCTGGTTAGCATAGGTGAGGTCGCTTTTCTTCGCCGACGCTTGCAGCGTCAGCGCGTAATAGGCCTGCACTTCGTAATCGTCGGGATAGCGTTGCGCCATCTGCTCCATGGCGCCATTGTAAGCGACCAGGCGGGCATCCACGGTGACCTTGTCGTGGTTGCGGAAGTAGGCGCTCAGCGCCTCGATCCAATCGCGCTCGCGCTGCGTCTTCGCTCCGATCGCCCGCGCCTTCTCAAGTGCGTCCCATGCCGCCTGCGCCTCGGCCCGCGTCGGCGTGCTTGCCAGGGTGTTGCCGAGGTAATCCATCGCCACACCCCAATAGGCGATCGCGCAGGTGGGGTCTTGCTGCAGAACCGCTTCGAACGTCCGGCGCGCATACAGGAACCAGTAAGAATGCAGCGTGGCGACGCCACGGTCGAACTCGGCTTGCACTTTGGGATCGCAGGAAGTCGGGAAGCTCACCTTGCCGAGCTTGTCGTCCTGCTGGGCGGCCGCCCCGCTAACAAGCGCCGCGCTAATGAGGCCGGCGGCAGCCAGGACTCGCCCCGATTGCGTGTGCATCGTAATTCTCCTCTCTGGTTCGCGCGCTATGGCTTCGTGGGCTGGTGTAAACGTCCTTGCGCTGAAGCGTTGGGACACGGCCGACCGCGGCCGGACCGAAGCGTCCGCGCGACCGACGGAAACTATGGACAGACCGGCCGCGGCCGCGGCCGCGACGGCTACGCCCACTTGCAGTGAAGCCGGGCACATCAAAGGCGCGATCCGTCGGCCAAGTCCTCCCTCGGCGGATGAAAACGCGGCCCGTATTAGGCCGAACTTTCCTTAAGCCGCAACGCAAGTCCTTGTATTCCCTCGATTGTCGGATCGAGGACT
>DATGCX010000360.1:0-47480 GCA_035311445.1 Xanthobacteraceae bacterium
ATGGGGTGCCTTACGGAGGCGCCTGCTCCAAGCATACTCGATCTATCTTTGGTAGAAAGTTGCTGAGTCAGGGTTGTGCGTAAATTGAGTCAGGGAATTGCGTTCCCCGACACCCGCGCTTCGCGTCAGATGTCGATGGTAGCGCTGAGGGAGTTTTCCTGGATGAAGTCGCGGCGCGGCTCGACCACATCGCCCATCAGCTTGGTGAAGATGTCGTCGGCGTCATCGGCCTCCTTGATTTTCACCTGCAGGAGCGAGCGCGCATTGGTGTCGAGCGTCGTTTCCCATAGTTGGCTCGGGTTCATCTCGCCGAGACCTTTGTAACGTTGGAGCGTAATGTTCTTGCGGCCAGTGGCGGTGACTGCCTCAAACAGACCGACCGGGCCATGGATGGAAATTTCCTCGCTCTTGCGACGTAGGACACCGGAGCGCGGATAGTTTTCCCGAAGCGAGGGAGCAAGTTCGTCCAGCTTGCGGGCATCCGTCGAACCGAGCAGCGCATGGTCGATAGCCGCGACCTCCTTGACGCCGCGGACGGTCCGCTCGAAACGAAAGCCTTCGCCCTCCAGGAACGAGCCTTCCCATCCGCGCTCGGTTTCCTCGGAGAGCGCATCGAGCCGCCGCGCGATATAGGGGGCGGCCGCCATCGCTTTTTCGGAATCGCCGAAGATGCTGGCGTTGAGCACCCCGAGAATCGCGGCCTGCTCGATGACCTGGCGATTATAGCGACTATGCAGCCCCGCCAGCACATTACGGATAATCCGGGCCTCCTCGACGAGTCGGCGCAGGTCTTCGCCGGCCCGCTCGCCACCGTTCGCGGGACGCAGCACCGCTTCTTCAAGGCCGCCGGTGATGAGATAGTCCTCAAGCGCCCGCTCGTCCTTGAGATACTGCTCGGACCTGCCGCGCGTCACCTTGTAGAGCGGCGGCTGGGCGATGAAAAGGTGCCCGCGGTCGATGACCTCACGCATCTGGCGATAGAAAAAGGTGAGCAGCAGGGTGCGGATGTGAGCGCCATCCACATCGGCGTCCGTCATGATGATGATCTTATGGTAGCGCAGCTTGTCGGCATTGAAATCGTCACTGATGCCGGCACCGAGCGCCGTGATCAGCGTGCCGATCTCCTGGCTTGACAGCATCTTGTCCATGCGGACGCGCTCGACATTGAGGATCTTGCCGCGCAACGGCAGGACGGCTTGGAATTCGCGGTTGCGTCCTTGCTTGGCGCTGCCGCCGGCGCTGTCGCCCTCGACGATGAACAGTTCCGATTTGGCCGGATCCCGCTCCTGGCAATCGGCGAGCTTGCCGGGCAATGAAGAGACCCCGAGCGCGGTCTTGCGGGTCATCTCCCGCGCCTTGCGCGCGGCCTCGCGGGCCGCGGCGGCCTGGATCACCTTGCCGACAATTGTCTTTGCTTCGCTCGGATGTTCCTCGAACCAAGCCGCCAGCGCTTCGTTGAGGATGCCCTCGACCACCGGGCGCACCTCGGAGGAGACCAGCTTGTCCTTGGTCTGCGAGGAGAATTTGGGGTCCGGCACCTTGACGGACAATACAGCGGTAAGGCCTTCCCGGCAGTCATCTCCGGTGAGCGCGACTTTCTCTTTTTTTGCGACTCCGCCCTGCTCCGCATAGCCGGTCACCTGGCGGGTCAAGGCGCCGCGAAAGCCAGCAAGATGCGTACCGCCGTCGCGCTGCGGGATATTGTTGGTGAAGCAAAGCACGGCCTCATGGTAGCCGTCATTCCACCACAGCGCGCACTCCACGCCGATACCGTCGCGCTCGGCCTTGACCATGATCGGCTTGGAGACCAGCGGCGTCTTGTTGCGATCGAGATACCGCACAAAGGCCTCGACGCCGCCCTCATAGCGAATTTCCTCGCGCTTCTCGACGGCATGACGCCGATCGGACAACACGATGCGAACGCCGGAATTGAGAAACGCCAGCTCGCGGAGGCGGTGTTCCAGCGTTGCCCAATCAAATTCTGTCATGGAAAACGTGCGGGGCGACGGCAGGAACGTCACCTCCGTGCCCCGTCGGTCACAGGCCGGACCGGCTTCGGCCAACGGCGCGACGGCATCACCATCGCGAAATTCCATGAAGTGCTCTTTGCCTTCGCGCCAGATCCGGAGTTTGAGCCAGCTCGACAGCGCATTGACGACCGAAACACCGACACCATGCAGGCCGCCTGCAACCTTGTACGAGTTCTGGTCGAATTTGCCGCCGGCGTGAAGCTGGGTCATGATCACTTCCGCGGCCGACACTCCTTCGCTGTGAATGTCAGTCGGAATGCCGCGCCCGTCGTCACGCACCGTACACGAGCCGTCCGGGTTGAGCGCGACGGTGACCTCCTTGGCGTAGCCGGCCAGTGCCTCATCGATCGCGTTGTCGACGACCTCATAGACCATATGGTGCAGACCCGAACCGTCGTCGGTGTCGCCGATATACATGCCCGGGCGCTTACGCACCGCATCGAGGCCTTTGAGGACCTTGATCGATTCCGCGCCATAGTCGGAAATAGCGGTTTTGCGGGCGGGTTCAGCCATGAAAAGGATGTCGTTCGGTTCCGGGATTGCGACGGCTCCGCGTCTCTTCATCTGACACGAATCCGGGGCGGCGTACAGCGCAAATTGACATAGTTTAAGTGGTTGTCTTGCAATGAAATTTCAAGTGCGATCTACGAATTTCGGCGGGCCCTTGCTGCAGTGCGAATCGCGTGAAACTGACCATCCATTTTAGGGCGCGGAACCGCATGACATGACCAAGTTCCGGCAGCCCCCGCAAGGGCCTTCGCATTCAAATCGTGATGCATAGACCTCAGAGATCTCGCACGTCGATCATGTCGGCGCGCGATGCGATGTGGTCGAACGCCGTTGGATCAGCGCCCGTCATCCATACCTGTGATCCGAGGCGATCAAGCGCATCAAAGAGCGCGCCGCGCCTCTGCGGATCAAGATGCGCCACGACCTCGTCGAGCAGGATGACCGGTGCCGTACCGGTCATCCTGCCGACCAGCGCCGCATGGGCGAGTACCAGTCCGATCAGCAAGGCCTTCTGTTCGCCGGTAGAAGCGTTGCCTGCTGCAATAGATTTTTCGCGGTAGCGCACCACAAGATCAGTCAAATGCGGGCCCTCAAGCGTGCGGCCGGCGGCGGCATCGCGCGCACGGTTTTCCTTGAGCACCACCCGATAGCGATCCTCTACGTCGACGGCGGGGTGCGTCAGCACCACGGACTCCAACCAGCCATCGAGGGAGAGCTCGGCGGACGGAAAGCCAAATTGCGCGTTGCGCCGCCCTGCCACGACGGCAGAGAGGCGCCGCACAGTCTCGGCTCGGGCCGCCGCAACCGCAACTGCAACTTCAGCGGTCTCGTGCTCGGCGGCGTCAAGCCAATGCGGATCGGGTTCATGGTTCTCGAGCAACCGGTTGCGTGATCGCAAAGCGCGCTCCAACGCCGACACCCGCGAAGCGTGAGTTGCGTCGACGGCAAGCACAAAGCGATCGAGGAATCGCCTCCGCTCCGATGCGGGCCCGAGAAACAGGCCGTCCATGGAAGGGACAAGCCACACCACACGCAGGTGATCCGCGAACGCGGTCGCGGAGGCGACGGGCTCACGGTCGATTCGGCACTTTCGGGACAGCACCGCTTCATCCGCCATTCCCGGCTCTATGCCAGTGCCGAGCGTAGCCAGCCCCAAGGCACCGTCGACTTCCGCGGAAACCGCCCATGACCCGCCATAACGGCCGCGGCGGCTGCCGCTATTCCCGCCGTCGCCGTCTGTAGAGGCGATCTCGTCGAGCTGGGCGCGGCGCAGTCCCCGCCCTGGTGACAGGAACGAGATCGCCTCCAGCACGTTGGTCTTGCCGGCGCCATTGGGGCCGCAGAGCGCTAGCAGATTTGCCGTGGGCGCCATAGTGGCGCTGCGATAACTGCGAAAATTGGTGAGCGTCAATCGGGATATGCGGGCGGCATCGGTCACGAACTCGGCCTCTTGGCCGCTGCGCGCTAGACCCGCATCGGCATCAGCACATAAAGCGCCCCCTTTGCTTCCTTCTCGCACAGCAATGTAGGCGAACCAGGGTCTGCCAGCTTGAGCACCGCCGTATCGCCTTCGAGTTGGGCCGCAATATCAAGTAGATATCGCGAATTGAACCCGATATCGAGCGGATCGGCCTCATAGCCGACTTCAAGTTCCTCGGTGGCGCTGCCCGAGTCCGGGTTGGTGACCGAAAGCACCAGACGCCCGGCCGAAAGCGAGAGCTTGACGGCGCGGCCGCGTTCGCTCGCAACCGTCGAGACTCGATCAACCGCCTGTTCGAAGTCCTTTTTATCGACTTCCAGCAGCTTGTCATTGCCAAGCGGAATCACCCGGCCGTAGTCCGGGAATGTGCCATCGATCAGCTTCGAGGTCAGGACGGCGCCATCAAAGGCCAGCCGGATCTTCGATTGCGACAATTCAATCGTGATTTCGCCTACGCTGCTGTCGAGCAGCCGCTGCACCTCGCCAACCGTCTTGCGCGGAACGATGACGCCTGGCATGCCCTCGGCGCCGGGCGGCGCTTCGAGCTCGAACTGGGCGAGCCGATGACCGTCGGTTGCGACCGCACGCAACATCAAGCCTGTGCCGGTGCCAACGGTATGGAGATAGATACCGTTGAGATAGTACCTAGTCTCTTCAGTTGAAATGGCGAATTGAGTCTTGTCGATCAAACGCTTGAGATCCGCAGCACCGATCACGAATTTGTGGGTGAGTTCGCCCGCCGTCAGGTCGGGAAAATCGCTCTCCGGCAACGTCTGCAGGGTGAATTTGGAGCGTCCAGCGCGAATCGACATCTGGGCACGGTCGCCCGGCGCTTCCAGCACGATCTGGGCGCCTTCCGGCAGTTTACGCACGATCTCGTAGAACATATAGGCCGGAACGGTCGTAACGCCGCCTGGATTGACCTCGGCCGTTACGGATTCGATGACTTCGAGGTCGAGATCGGTGGCCTTCAAGGAGAGATCGGCGTTTTTGGCACGCAGCAGGACGTTGCCCAGGATCGGAATCGTATTGCGACGCTCGACCACGCGATGCACGTGGGATAGCGACTTGAGCAAATCGGCGCGTTCGACCGTAATCTTCATGCGGAACCCCGCCTCAATACATGGATCCGGGCGCCGGAGCGGTGCACCGCTGGCGCCTCGACGTCAATATCCAAAAGTGCCGTGCCAATGTCGATTCGACAAGCAATTAGGTGGGGACAAAACCACCGCGCCGGCCCGAGGGGCCGGCGCGGGCCTGGTGATCCGGTGCCGCGGCTCCCGCCGGTGCAGCCCGTCACTCCTGCAACTGGCTTTTCAATGCCTCGATTTCGGCCGCAAGGGCATTATCGACCCCTATCAGTGATTCAATCTTGCGGACGGCGTGTAACACCGTCGTATGGTCGCGTCCGCCGAAACGCCGACCGATTTCCGGCAACGAGCGTAGCGTCAGCGTCTTGGCAAGATACATGGCTATCTGGCGCGGTCGCACGACGTTCGCGGTGCGACGCGAGGACAGCAAATCGCTGCGGCTCACGTTGTAGTGACGGGCGACAATGCGCTGGATCTCCTCGATCCGTACGCGTTTGAGCTCCAATGGACGCACCAGATCGCGCAATTCGCGTTCGGCAAGTTCCATCGTGATCGGCTGGCTGGTGAGCTTGCTGTGGGCAAGCAAGCGGTTCAATGCGCCCTCAAGATCACGCCCGTTATGCGTCACGGCGCGCGCGATATAGCTGAGAACCGGCGCCGGCACGTCAAAACCCGGATGATGTGCCCGCGCTGCCTGAACGCGGGCTGAAAGAATCTCAAGCCGCAACTCCTCGCCGAGCAGGCCGATTTCGACCACCAGGCCGCCAGCAAGGCGCGAGCGGATGCGTTCGTCGAGGCTTTCAAGCTCGGTGGGAGGCCGGTCGGCAGCGACCACAACCTGACGGCCGCCGTCGATCAGCGAGTTGAGTGTGTGGGAAAATTCCGCCTGACTGTTCTTGCCTTGAAGGAATTGCAAATCATCGACTACCAGTACGTCGATGCCCCGCAGCGCGTCCTTGAAGGCGAGCGCGGTCTGGCTCCGCAACGCAGACGCAAAGCCGTACATGAAGCGTTCGGCGGTGAGATAGAGCGCGTTGCGCTCAGGAGAACTGTTGGTCTTCAACGCTACGGCCTGGAGCAGGTGTGTCTTTCCCAGGCCCACGCCGGCATGAATGTAGAGCGGATTAAACATCACCGAATCGCCGCGCCGTGCGGTTGCGACCTGCTTGGATGCAGCGTGAGCGAGCGTGTTGGAGCGGCCGACCACGAAGGATTCGAACGTCAATCGCGGATCGAGTGGCGAGCCGCCCCGGGAATCCTGCACGGCCATGCCGGGTCCTGAGACGGATTTCATTTCGTGGCGAAAGTGATTGATATCGCGCTTTTCCAAATGGGGGACCGCAGCCGGGGGGGTGACGGCGCAAGGTTGCGTGCCGCGAATCGCGGCCGACCGCACGGACAGGTCGATCCGCGTTACCGCCGGGCGCTCAGACTGCCAGCAGTTGAGCAGTCGCTCGACGTAATGGGACTGAATCCAGCTTTTCAAAAACCGCGTTGGCACGGATATGCGCGCCGTATCAGCCTCGATGCTTTCCAGTTCCATACGCGCAAACCAGCTGCTGTAAACAGCTTCCCCAACCTCGGCACGAAGACGTCCTTTAACGCGCGTCCAGCATTCATCGGGAATCTCGGACATTTCAGTTTCTCACGGGCATTTCGGCGTCCCTTGGACGCAACGATTCGTTGATCGGAAGGCGGCTTCTCGTCCTCGCAAGCGCGAAGGGATGCCGCCGATGAAGGCGAGGCGAAACTCAGCCGGATTTGAACGGAATAGCGGGGAGGTGACGGTCAGCCGGTGACCGATGACATCGGATCCTTGCGCCGCCGTCGGGCGAAAGCAGCGGGTCTGTTGGCGCTGGCCGTCACCGCACCGGAGCGAGCATCGAGCAAGGGCTTAATTTGGCGCGCACACGCAAACATCGGTCGGGTCATATTCATTGATGCCCCCTGTCTCCCAAGTTGATGTACAGCATGTGCAAGGTTACACATGCACCGCATACTGACTATTCCGATGCTAAACTGTCGACCGACAGCATAGATACGGCCCAGCCTGTGTGGATCGGCAGCTTAGTTGCTCGCATTCCCGGGCTTAAATTACGCATCCCAGGAAGAAGCCAACCAAAATTCATACACTGCGAACGCAAACGCCATGCTTTACTAAATGCTGCCGTGTGTGCAGCGCCAAAAACATAGACCGCTCGAAATCCGCTCGCAATCATGTGTGGCGCGCGACAGCAACCTGACAGCTTGCTGTCAGGTTGCTAGTGTGTAATGTGCATTCGTGCTGCTCAAGTGCACCAAACCAAATTATTGAATCTGCAATTCTAATTTGATCTGCCTTTAGACAGGTGTGGATGAAGGCTGCCGGCAATTGTGGCAAAAAGAATTTTCATCTCCCCGGCCCGCCTTGGTCATTTCCCAACCCCGACATCGTGCTTACGAGTTAACGCGTTGTGACTACGCAGATTTTCTTGTCCGTTTTTATAGGGTAACCCCCGGACAGGTCAGGCAAAATCCGGCGCAAAGGGCAAAAGTCTGGCAAGCACAAAATTGGGGCCGCTAAGCCTCGATGACGCTTTTCTAAAGCTATTGTGATATTTCTGCAACAAATGACAGTATCGAAATTGAAACAGAACAGATTCATTTTGCAAGACAACATCCCCAGAGTGGGCCGGTGTCAATGGAACCGGTCATAGGCGTAGCGCGCTCGTCCGGGGTCACCACCGAAGGTGGCCAACCCGGAATCCATAATCCTCGGCCAGTGGTCATGGATTCCGGGCTCGCCGCCGAGCCTTGTCATCGAACTGGCCGGAGGCCGGAGCCGTTGGCGCCGCCCGGAATAACGCCGCATATGATTTGAAATTCAAGAACGCCGAACTAGCTGCCGAGTTTGGCAATCCGGTGAGTCAGTCGGGACACCTTGCGGCTCGCTAATCTCTTGTGAATGATTCCCTTGCGGGCCGCCAGCATAAGAGCGGGCTCGGCCGCGACGAGAGCGGCCTGCGCAGCAGCTTTATTGCCGCTCGCGATCGCATCTTCGACATTGCGCAACGAGGTGCGCATGCGCGAGCGGCGTGCTTTATTCACTTCCGTGCGGCGCGCAATCTTGCGCGTGGCCTTTTTGGCCGATTTGGTGTTGGCCATGATCCGTCCGATTTGCTTCCCTGACCGCTAACGCGGCGGCATGACAGCCGACGTAAAAAAAGCGGCGGCGATATCGCCGCCGGGATGGCATTGCTTATAGTGGGATGGCGCAGAGCCGTCAACGTTAGGTCTGCCGTCATGCAGCATTTCACGCCACCCGCTTTGCCCGCACCTGCTCGTACCCGGAAATCACGGCGGCGCGGTCAGCGGCCGGAAATACCGCCAGCGGAGGCATCACCTCCGCCCAAGCGAAATCATCATGGACATGGGCGAGCAGCGCCTTTACGCCCGGTACCAGCGCTCGGCCGTCGAATAGTCTGCGGATCGTCACCGCCGCCTCAAGGGCTGCCGCATCGCCGCTGTGGTAGGCTCGCGCGCATAAGTCAGAATTGACGTTGGCGGTTGCCGAGATGCAGCCTGCGAACGCCCCGCCCCGCGCTTCCCGCAGAACCGCCTCCGTCGAGGGGAATACCCTGAAATCGGGATCGATCGCGGCCGCCTCCCGCGCGTAGGCCATGTC
The DNA here is from genome assembly GCA_035311445.1 of Xanthobacteraceae bacterium. Classification (GTDB taxonomy): domain Bacteria; phylum Pseudomonadota; class Alphaproteobacteria; order Rhizobiales; family Xanthobacteraceae; genus JAJPKK01. Next base: position 8,776 of record DATGCX010000360.1, read on the forward strand.
TCCCGAGGAGTCCTTCAAGCCCACGATCCGGTCACCATGGGCGGCAAGCAGACGGCGAAGGAGCTTCACGTGCCACGGGACGCCAGACAATTGCGGGTAATGATAGAGATAGAGCGGAATCGGGCGATCCTTCGTCGCCTTGACGATAGCCGCCACGTAGGACGCTAGCCCATCATCAGGCACACCCTTGTAATAGAAGGGCGGCAACACCAGGGCGCCGCCGAAACCGAGATCGGCGGCGTGCCGAGTCAATGCCACGGCGTCGGCAACCGCGGCAGCCCCTGAGCCCACCATCATGCAGTCAAGCGGCAAACCAGCAGCCTGATAGGCGTTCATGACGGCTTGGCGTTGGGCCAGCCCGTAGGATGTGGACTCGCCGGTGGTGCCGAGCACATTGAGCCCGTCGCAGCCGTGATCGAGCAGAAATCGTGCGAGGGCGACCGAGCGGGCACAATCAGGCTCACCCGCGCCATCGCTCGCGGTGGCAACTGCCGCAATTACACCCCTCAGTTTGAACTCGTTCATATAGGTCTCCGCAACTTGGCCCGGATTAGCCACTGATGCCGTAGGCCGCAAGTGCCGCCATGTTGACGATATCGGTGTCCTTTGCGGACAGGCCAACGATCTGCACTGAGCGGTCGAGGCCGACCAGCAGCGGCCCGATCACGGTGGCACCGCCGAGTTCCTGGACCATCTTGGTGGAGATCGCAGCCGAGTGGAATGCCGGCATGATCAGCACGTTGGCGGGGCCGGACAAGCGGCAGAACGGATAGGCGGCCATCAAGTCCGGATTGAGGGCGACATCGGCGGCCATTTCGCCGTCATATTCGAAGTCGACACGCTGCCGATCGAGAATGCGAACCGCCTCCTGCACGTGCCGGGAGCGGTCGCCCGGCGGATGGCCGAAAGTCGCGAATGCAAGCAATGCCAGGCGCGGAACATAGCCAAGCTTGCGCGTCACGCCCGCGGCCTCGATCGCTATGGCGGCAATCTCCTCCGCGCTCGGCATTTCGGTCACCGCCGTGTCGGCCACCACGATAGTGCGGCCCCGCGCCAGTACCAGCGATACCCCCATGACACGGTGCCCGGGCTTGGCGTCGATACAATGAAGTACGTCCTGGAGCACGGTGGAGAAGTTGCGGGTCACGCCGCTGACGGTCGCATCTGCATCGCCAAGCGCCACCATGCAGGCGGCAAAATGAATGCGGTCCTGGTTGACCAGCCGCTGGCAATCGCGCTGGAGATAACCCTTGCGTTGTAAACGCTCGTAGAGATAGGCCGCATATCTGGCAGTGCGTTTCGACACGCGGGCATTGTGGATCTGGATGCCTTCGCCGAGTTCAATGCCGGCATTCTTGGCGGTTGCACGGACGCGCTCCTCGCGTCCGACCAGAATCGCACTGCCTAAACCCTGGTGCACGAAGCTCGCAGCAGCGCGGATGACCTGCTCCTCCTCGCCCTCCGCGAACACGACGCGCTTCGGCTCCCGTCGCAGCCGCACAAAGATGTTTGATAGCAATCCCGCAACAGGATCGCGGCGCGAACGCAGTTGCTCGCGATAGCCGTCCATGTCAGCGATCGGCTTGCGGGCGACACCGGTGTCCATGGCCGCCTTGGCGACCGCCGGCGGGACCGCAAAGATGAGGCGCGGATCAAACGGTACTGGAATGATGTAATCAGCTCCGAATTTCGGCCGCGTCCCATAGGCGACCGCAACCTCGTCCGGCACGTCCTCGCGGGCAAGATCGGCCAACGCTTGGGTGGCGGCAATCTTCATCTCCATGTTAATGGTGGTGGCGCGTACATCGAGGGCGCCGCGGAAAATATAGGGAAACCCGAGTACATTATTAATCTGGTTCGGATAGTCCGAGCGTCCCGTGGCCATGATGGCGTCGTCACGAACCTCCTCGACCTCTTCGACGGTAATTTCGGGATCCGGATTGGCCATTGCGAAGATGATCGGTTTTGCCCCCATTGACCTGACCATGTCCTTCGTGACGGCGCCCTTTGCGGACAGGCCATAGAAAACGTCGGCGCCTTCCATCGCATCGGCCAGCGTACGCGCCTTGGTTTTGATCGCAAACGTGGATTTCCACTGGTTCATGCCGGCGGTACGGCCCTCGTAAATCACTCCCTTGGTGTCGCACAGAATCAAATTCTCGGGCCTGAATCCGATCGCTCGCAGAAGCTCGAGGCAGGCGATGCCGGCGGCACCGGCGCCGTTGCAGACGAGCTTGGTGTTGGGAATGTCACGGTCAGTCAGGTGGAGGGCATTGAGCAGACCGGCGGACGCGATGATGGCGGTGCCGTGCTGGTCGTCGTGGAACACCGGGATATCGAGCAGTTCGCGCAGCCTTTGCTCGATAATGAAACACTCGGGCGCCTTGATGTCCTCAAGATTGATGCCGCCCCAGCTCTTGCCAAGCAGCTTGACGCAATTGATGAATTCGTCCGGGTCCTCCGACGTCACTTCGAGGTCGATTGAGTCGATATCGGCAAAGCGCTTGAACAGCACCGCCTTGCCCTCCATCACCGGCTTGGCGGCCATCGAGCCCAGATTGCCGAGTCCGAGAATCGCCGTTCCGTTGGTGATGACGGCGACGAAATTGCCCTTGGTCGTATAGTCGAATGCCAGCGCCTCGTTCTCAGCGATTGCCAGCACCGGCACGGCCACACCGGGTGAATAGGCGAGCGACAGATCGCGTTGCGTCGCCATCGGCTTGGTTGCGACCACTTCCAGTTTGCCGGAACGCCCCTGACTATGGAAAAGCAAGGCTTCCTGATCGGTAAAGGTCGGCCTGTTGCAGCGGCCGTGGAATTTGCCAGCCATCGTATCTCCCAAGTGCCAGCCCCAGAGCGGCGGCGGAACTTACCGGAACTCACCACGTCTGCTCAAGGCGTATCAGCCACGGATTAAGCGGAATTACGCCAGTTGTGCCGCGCACCACGCGATAACCCGAGCCCGACCGCGATCCGTCTGATCCCTCTTGCCGCTCCGGGCAGGCCGGGCATGTCGCACAGCTTTGATTCGCCACGAGTTGAACCGGGCGTCGACGCGGGGTAAGCGGAAGGCTGCACCGAAGAATGTTTTCACACCGACGAAGAACCGCCATGATCCGTTTCCTGTTTCGGACCCTCGGCCTCCTGTTACTTGCTGCAGCGTTTGTGTTCGTCGTTTACGACGGTACAAAGTCGATCGCCGCCAATGCTCTGCTGTATTCCAAGGTGGATGAAATCTGGTCGCTGGTGCATGCGGGGAGTCTGCAACAACTACAGCCGTTCATCGAGAAGTACGCCCCACCATGGATATGGAATCCGGTGGCCACGACTATTCTCAACGCGCCGGCGGCCGTGGTCTTCGGCATCATTGGGATTATTTTGATATTGCTGGGTCGCCGAAAGAGGCCGCTGATCGGCTATGGCCGCTAAAGCGGACTGAATCACATCCCCCTGTCGTCGCCGGGCTTGTCCCGGCGGCCCCGAATGTTGGGGCACAAAGCAAGCGCAAACAGAGCAAGCACGATCGGGGTGGCCGGGACAAGCCCGGCTGCGGCGCCGGAGACGTAGCAGCGCTTCAATATGATCGGGAACCGCATTGGTGACTGTCATTGGTGCTGTGACTGTGGTGATTTCTGCCGCTTTCATACCCATCGACGTCATTCCGCGAAGCGGCGAGCCTTGAATCCATGATCACTAGTGGCCCGCTTCAACGAATTTGATATCACGGAAACATCATGGTACGCCCGATTCGCATTCTCGGTATCGATCCGGGGCTTCGCCGTACCGGCTGGGGCGTGATCGATGCTGCGGGCAACCGGCTGATCTACGTGGCGTGCGGTTCGGCCCAGACCGACGACCGGACGTCGCTCGCCGAACGGCTGGTTATGCTCCACGACGCGCTGGTGCGCGTGGTCGACGAATTCCGGCCCCATGAAGCGGCGGTCGAGGCGACGTTCGTCAACAAGGATGCCGCGGCCACGCTCAAGCTCGGCCAAGCCCGCGGCATCGCCATGGTAGTACCCGCCAAGGCCGGCGTGATGATTGCCGAATACGCTCCGAATCTCGTCAAGAAGGCCATAGTGGGCGTAGGCCATGGCGACAAATCGCAGGTTCGGATGATGCTGGGCGTGCTGCTCCCCCGGGCCAATCCGGCCTCCCACGACGCTGCCGACGCGCTCGCGGTCGCCATCACGCACGCGCATCATCGGCAGTGCGCGCAGCTGAGGGTGGCGGCGCGATGATCGGAACTTGCCATTCACGACGCGATTCGCCCTTTCTGGACAGGGCAATCGCACTGGGTCACCCTCCCCTGAAGAGCAGGGCAATCGCATTTGACAGGCCACCTCTGCTCCCTCTCCCCGCTTGCGGGGAGAGGGTCGGGGTGAGGGGGTCGCCCCCTCCCCGCAGGCGGGGAGGGGTGAAGGCCCAGGAGTACCCAAAAGCCGGTGCCAAATTCGATTGCCGCGCCTTGTGGGGGGAGGGTCGGACGGCCGGAGGCAGAGGCGCCCCTATTGTGGCGAGGGAGAGGGGGCGCTTGCCATGATCGGCAAGCTCACCGGCACGATCGACAGCGTGGGTGAGGATTTCGTGATCCTCGACGTCCACGGCGTCGGCTACTTGGTGCACTGCTCGGCCCGCACCCTGCAGGAGCTGCCGTCGGTCGGCGAGACAGCCATGCTGGCGATTGAGACGCATGTGCGCGAGGACCAGATCCGCCTGTTCGGATTTCTGTCCAGCGGCGAGCGGGAGTGGTTCCGGTTGCTGCAGACCGTACAGGGGGTCGGCACCAGGGTGGCGCTGGCGATCCTGTCGACCTTGAAGCCCCCCGATCTCGCCAGTGCCATTGCGATGCGCGACAAGGCGATCATCACGCGCGCGCCGGGCGTCGGCCCTAAGGTTGCAGAACGGATCGTCACCGAACTGAAGGACAAGGCGCCGGCGCTGACTGTAGTCGACCCCGTGGTGGTGCGGCTGTCCGGCGCGATCGACGACAAGCGTGCGCCGCGTCCAGTCACGGATGCCGTCTCGGCGCTGGTCAATCTTGGCTACGGTCAGCCACAGGCGATGGCTGCCATCGCGACGGCGGTGCGTGAGGCCGGCGACGGCGCCGATACGGCGCGGCTGATCCGACTTGGCCTCAAGGAGCTTTCAAAGTGAGCACGCCGCCCCGACGCCTGGTCTCTGCCGAGCTCCGCGACGACGACATCGCCGAAGCCTCGCTGCGCCCGCAAAAGCTCGGCGAGTTCATCGGCCAGGAGCAGGCGCGCGCCAATCTCCGCGTGTTCATCGAGGCCGCGCGCACGCGCGGTGAGTCGCTCGATCATGTGCTCCTGGTAGGCCCGCCGGGCCTCGGCAAGACCACGCTGGCGCAGATCGTGGCGCGTGAGCTCGGCGTCAATTTCCGAGCCACCTCGGGCCCGGTGATCGCCAAGGCCGGCGATCTTGCAGCGCTGCTCACCAACCTGGAAGAGCGCGACGTGCTGTTTATCGACGAGATCCATCGGCTCAATCCGGCGGTCGAGGAAATTCTCTATCCGGCCATGGAGGATTTCCAGCTCGACCTTATCATCGGCGAGGGACCGGCGGCGCGCTCCGTCAAGATCGATCTGGCGAAATTCACCTTGGTCGGCGCCACCACCCGGGCCGGCCTCCTCACCAATCCGCTGCGTGACCGCTTCGGCATTCCGATCAGGCTCAACTTCTATACCGAAGCCGAGCTTGAGCTGATCGTCAATCGCGGCGCGCGCGTGCTCGGTATCGGCATGACGGCGGATGGCGGTAATGAAATTGCGCGCCGCGCCCGCGGCACGCCGCGCATCGCTGGCCGGCTGCTGCGCCGGGTACGGGATTTCGCGCTGGTCGGAAAGGCGATGGCGATCGACCGCGAGGTCGCCGACCGCGCTCTGCTTGCGCTCGAGGTCGACGCCACGGGGCTCGACGCCATGGACCGGCGTTATCTTACGACAATTGCAGTGAACTACGGTGGCGGTCCGGTCGGCATCGAGACTATTGCGGCGGCGCTGTCGGAGCCGCGCGACGCCATCGAGGAGATCATCGAGCCGTTCCTGATCCAGCGGGGCTTCATCCAACGCACGCCGCGCGGGCGCCTGCTCACTGGCCATGCGTTCCGTCATCTCGGCCTCGCTGAGCCGCGCCGCGACCCGGCGCAGTTCAGCCTGTTCGCGCAGAGCGACATCCGCGACAGCTATCCGGAGGAAGGCTGAGTGACGGCCTCGGACCTCGATGGCGAAATCCGTGATGGCCGCCATCAAATGGCGGTGCGCGTTTATTACGAGGACACGGATTTCACCGGCATCGTCTATCACGCAAGCTACCTGCGCTTCATGGAGCGCGGCCGAACCAACTATCTGCGCCTGGTCGGCACTGATCACCGCTTGCTGTTTGAGGCCACGGAACGGGAAGCGCCCGGGTTTGCCTTCGTGGTGCGATCAATAGCGATCGAGTTCCTCAAGCCCGCCCGCATGGATGACGTCCTTGCCGTCATCACCGAGACCGAACAGGTCAAGGGCGCATCGATGACCTTGTTGCAGAAGGTCATGCGCGAGAACGAGGTGCTGGTCGAGGCCCATGTCCGCGTCGCCTTCGTCTCCGGCGGCCGGGCGCGGCCGATTCCGAAGCCGTTGCGCATGGCCATGCAGGCGGATTGCGGGCGGGGTTCGGAGCGAAGCTGCCGGTAAACAAGGCAAAACTTGTGGCGGGCACTTGTCATTTGCCATCGACTGGCAAGCTCGATAAGGATAGCCGCGCGATCATTTTGCTGGCCTTGGATGTTGGAGTATTTGACAACAGCGACATGGTGTTGTTGTATTCTCCAACATGAAAGCGGAACTGCTGACTGACGAACGGCATCTGCTTGGCAGCCGGGCATTCGTTGAGATCGTGGTTTGGCGGTTGCCGCGGCCGGTGCGGGGTTCGCTCCATCGGTTCAAATATCGATTGGCGCTCGTCATCGACGGAATTTGCGTGCTGCGTTACGACAATGAGGTCGGCAAGGGGGACCATCGACACATCCGCAATGTCGAGGAGCCCTATGAGTTTACCGACCCGGACGCGCTGCTAGCCGATTTCTGGCGTGACGTGGAGACTATGACATGACGACCGTGACGCTGCAGGTTTCGCCGCTCGCCGACGTGAAGCGGCGTGCGCGAGATGCCTTCAGGGGCAAGAAGCAAGGTTCGCGCATCAGCTTCACCACGCCGGAACTGCTGTTTCGACTATTGACCGCGAAGCGGTGGGAATTGATCAGGGCATTGACGGGAGCAGGCCCGGTGACGATCCGCGAAGCGGCGCGCCGGGTGAACCGCGATGTCAAGGCGGTACACGGCGACGTGCGTGCGCTGCTAAATGCCGGCATCCTGCGCAAGACATCTGACGGGCTCGTGGTGTTTCCGTTCGATGCCATCCACGTCGACGTGATGCTGCATGCGGCTTGATGACGCCCGGTACCGCCTCAACGTTGGTTCGGCAAATCTGACTTTTCATGCGATTGCGTGGACCTGTTGGTAATCGCGTTGCAGGGCAGCAGCAACGCCGCGTCAACAATTTGAACAGTACCCGCCGGTCGACGCCGCGGCCGCAATAATGTAAACACATTTAACATGACGTGGAATCAAGACGACGGCCCGCCGCCGCGCGGCTACCATCACGGCAATCTCAAGGAGACGCTGATCCGCGCGGCGCTCGACTTGATTGCCCGCAAGGGGCCGTCCGGGTTCACCTTTGCGGAGGCGGCGCGCTTTGCCGGCGTCAGCCCGGCGGCGCCCTACCGGCATTTTCGCGACCGTGACGAACTCCTGGCCAATGTGGCGTGGCGCGGTTTTACGTTGTTCGAGGCGGCGCTCACACGTGCGTGGAATGATGGCCAGCCGGATGCTTTCACGGCTTTTGAGCGCATGGGTCGCGCCTATCTGGAATTCGCCCACACGGAGCCGGCCTACTACTCGGCCATGTTCGAGGCCGGTGTCCCGCTCGATGTCAGCCAGGAACTGCGTGAAGCCGGCGACCGCGCCTTCGCGGCGATTCGCACCGCCGCGGAACGCCTCGTTGCGCAGCTTCCAGCTGCCGGCCGTCCCCCGGCCCTTATGGTGGCACTGCATGTGTGGGCGATGGCGCACGGTATCGCGTCGCTGTTCGGACGCGGCGACGCCGGGCGACGCAAGGTTCCGATGTCTCCCGATGAACTGCTGGAGGCAGGAGTTCTGGTTTATTTACGTGGGCTTGGCCTGCCAAGCGATCCGGCCGTCAGCTGAGTCGTGTGGGGTGCCACGATGTCGCACCTTGACAAGTTCGGCGGCTGCTCGTAGGTATGTAAATGTGATTAACATTCACGCCGAGTAGTTATCCCTTCACAATCGTGAGGCCATCATGCCCATCGTTTCAATGCTGGACGAGTTAGGAAGGCCTGCCTGGATCGTGCTCATGGTCCTCGGGTTTTGTTTCTGGTGGCCGCTGGGCCTTGCGACACTGGCCTTCATCATAGGGAGTGGACGAATGAGCTGCTGGAACCAACACGGAATGGACCGTTGGCAACGCAAAATGGAGCGCATGCAGGAAAAGATGGACCGCATGCGCGGAAGAATGAGCCCCGGCGCCTATTGGTGGGGCAACCCACCGTCCAGCGGCAATCGCGCCTTCGATGAATATCGCGCCGAGACGCTTCGGCGGCTTGAAGAGGAGCAGCGCGAGTTCCGCGATTTCCTTGATCGCCTGCGGCACGCCAAGGACAAGGCCGAGTTCGACCAATTCATGGCGGAGCGCCGCAACCGTCCGCCGGAGACTGGTCGACCGCCCGAACCACCGCCGGCGTCCCATTAACGTCATTCGCTCCCGCGTGATTCCCTCCCCCGCAAAGCAGGGGAGGGAATCCAAGCAGATCAGCCGCCCGCATATCGCGGGTGGCTTTTTTTATTTCAATCACTGTTTGAATAGGGCTCGCCTCGGTGCGACCATCGGGCCCATGCGAGCCGCAATACGGCATCCTTGCGCATCCGCTAACCGGTTGTTAACCACGGATGCCGCGTTATGGCTCGGGGGCGATCACCGGCGACGCCGCCAAAGATTGGACATTTTTCGCGGGGAATTCGTATTCGCCCACAGCGGCTCATCGATTTCGCGCGAGACCCCGAAGGTTGACGGGTTCAGACCCCTTTGGGAGGTCCTTGCATCGGCGCCAGCCGGGTTCGCTGTGGTCACCGAGCCGAAAGGACGAATCATGATCCCACCCGATGTGGCGCCGTCGGATCTGTCCATTTTCACCCTGTTCTGGCAGGCCCACTGGATCGTTAAGAGCGTAATGATCGGCCTTATGGCCTGCTCGGTCTGGGTATGGGCGATTGCGGTCGACAAGACCATCCTTTATTCGCGCACCAACCGGGCCATGGATGGCTTCGAGCAGACCTTCTGGTCAGGGCAATCGCTGGAAGAACTCTATCGAATGGTGTCGTCGCGGCCGAATCACTCTATGGCTGCGTTGTTTGTTGCCGCCATGCGTGAATGGAAGCGCAGTTTCGAGGGAGCACCGCGCTCATTCGCAGGGCTGCAACTGCGCATCGAGAAGGTGATGGATGTCACCATCATGCGGGAAATCGAACGCCTGGAGCGCCGGCTGCTGGTGCTCGCCACGGTCGGTTCCGCCGGGCCGTTCATCGGCTTGTTCGGCACAGTGTGGGGCATCATGACGAGCTTTCAATCGATTGCAGCATCAAAGAATACGTCGCTCGCGGTCGTTGCGCCCGGCATCGCGGAAGCTCTGTTCGCCACCGCGATCGGGCTGGTGGCCGCCATACCGGCGACGATTTTCTATAACAAGTTCAGTTCCGAGGTGAACAAACAGGCGCAACGCCTGGAGGGGTTTGCGGACGAGTTCGCCGCCATCCTGTCGCGGCAGATCGACGAGCGCGCGTAGCGGGGACGTCATATGGGAGCTGGAGGAATCGCGGCCGAGGGCGCGCTGGGCCGAAGGCGGCACCGGCGCAAGGTCGTGATGAGCGAGATAAACGTCACCCCCATGGTGGACGTGATGCTGGTGCTGCTTATCATCTTCATGGTGTCGGCGCCGCTGCTGACGGTCGGGGTGCCGATCGACCTGCCGCAAACCCAGGCAAAAAGCCTAGACCAGGACCGTGAGCCCCTGACCTTGTCGGTCAGCCTGCAGGGCAAAGTGTTTCTGCAGAACAGCGAGATTCCGATCGAGGAACTCGTTCCTAAGCTCAAGGCCGTAACCGATGCACGGGGCGGCTACGACGAGCGCATTTATGTGCGGGGCGATCGTAAAGTGGATTACGGCACCGTGATGCGGGTCATGGGGCGAATTTCGTCGGCGGGATTCCGCCGGGTGGCACTTGTCACGGAAGTCGAACAGGGGCGATAACCGCCTGATATGAGAACCGATTACACCATATCGGTAATAGGGCACGCCCTTGTACTCGGATGGGGGTTGATTTCGTTTTCCGCCAAGCCTTTCGACGCCTCGCCGGTCGATTCGGTGATGGCCGACGTCATTTCGGAAAGCGAGTTCAACCAGCTCACTGCAGGGTTGAAGACCGCAAAGCAAGTCACCAAGCCGGTCCCGGTCGTAGACAAGATCGGCGATGTGAAGGAGTCCCCCAAGGACCCAGTGCAGAAGGTTTCCAACAAGCCTGAGGTACAGATGACGGCTGCGCAGCCGCCTGCGCCGCAGCCACCCGATATCAAGCCGCCAGAATCGAAGCCCCCCGAGGCCAAGCCGCCAGAAACCAAGCCCGATGCTGCGCCGCCGGCGGCCATGGCGGAGCCCAAACCCGAGCCCGATCCGATCGCCGAAGCCCTCAAGCGTGAGGAGGCGAAAAGGAAGGAAGAGGCCAAGAAGCTTGAGGAGGCGAAGAAGCGCGAAGAGGCTCGTAAGCGCGAGGAAGCCCGCAAGCGCGAAGAGGCCAGGAAGCGCGAAGAGGTGAAATCGGACCTCGACCGCATCGAAACGGCATTGCTCGACAAACGCGCGCCGCAGCGTCAGGCCGTAACCGGCACGATGCTCAATCCAACGCCCTCGCTTGGTTCGACGACCGGCACCGCGCCGCAACTATCTCAGAACGAAATCGCCATGCTGAAGGCCCAGCTCATGAGCTGTTGGAATCCTCCGGTAGGGGTCTCCGAAGCCAAGGACCTGGTGGTAACCGTGAGGTTCTCTCTCAACCGCGATGGTTCGCTCTCAGGCGAGCCGATGGTGCTCAATCACGGAAGGAACGCCCTGTTCCAGATCGCCGCGGAAAGCGCGACCAGAGCTGTGCGCCGCTGTCAGCCGTTTCGGCTTCCTGCTTCGAAATACGAGGCGTGGCAGGAAGTCGAAGTCAATTTCGATCCTAACGACATGTTCCGCGGTTGATGTGTCGTCGTGACGGAACATAGGTTCGGATCCTCGGGGTAATTTGCCATGTACGACCAATCTGCCATCCACAATCTCCGCAACGATTCCTTCGGTGACGGCAATGTCCCGTTGACGCGCCGCTCCGCAATTATTCTTGGCGCTGCAGCCGGCATTGGCGCCGTTGCGGGGTTCGGCGGGAGTCCGGCCAAAGCGGTCGTTCGCTTTGATCTCAATCAGGGCAATATACAACCGAAGCCCATCGCGTTACCGGATTTCCTTGCCGGAAGCAGCTCCGATGGGGAATCGGCGCGAGGCATTTCCCAGATCGTCACGGCAAATCTCAAGCGCAGCGGCCTGTTCGCACCGATCGATCCGACTGCGTTCATCGAGAAGATCACCAACTTCGACGTGAAGCCGGACTTTGCGAATTGGCGCCCCATCAAAGCCGAAGCGCTCGTGACCGGGCGGGTGACCCGCCAATCCGACGGCCGCATCAAGGCCGAGTTCCGCCTTTGGGACGTGGACAACGGCGTCCACCTCGCCGGCCAGCAATTTTTCAGCACACCGGATAATTTCCGCCGCATCGCTCACATCATTTCCGACCAGATCTACGAGAGGCTAACGGGCGAAAAGGGGTATTTTGATACCCGCATCGTGTTCGTCGACGAGACCGGTCCCAAGGACCGACGGACCAAGCGACTCGCCATGATGGACCAGGATGGCGCCGGCGTGCGCTACCTCACCAATGGCGCCGACCTCGTGCTCACCCCGCGTTTCTCGCCGTCGAGCCAGGAAATCACGTATATGTCGTTCGGCCAGGGCGAGCCGCGCGTCTATCTGTTCAACACCGAAACGCAGCAGCGGGAAATCGTCGGCAACTTTCCGGGCATGACATTCTCGCCGCGCTTCACACCTGACGGGCAACGCGTGATCATGAGTTTGCAGCAGGGCGGCAATTCGAACCTGTTCGTGATGGATCTGCGTTCCAAGGCGACGACACGATTGACCGATACGGCCGCTATCGATACGGCGCCATGCTACTCTCCGGACGGCACGCGCATCTGCTTTGAGTCGGACCGCGGCGGGCGACCCCAGGTCTACATCATGTCCGCGGGCGGTGGGGCGGCGCAACGTATCAGCTTTGGGGACGGGAGCTATTCCACCCCCGTGTGGTCTCCGCGTGGAGATCTCATCGCCTTCACCAAGCAAAGCCAGGGCAGCTTCGCAATCGGCGTCATGGGCATTGATGGAAGAGGTGAACGCATTCTTACCGAGGGCTATCACAATGAGGGGCCGACCTTCGCGCCCAACGGCCGCGTGCTGATGTTCTTCCGCGATCCGGGTGGCAACGGGGGGCCGTCGCTCTATACGATTGATATTACGGGCCGCAATGAATTGAGGATACCGACACCAAGCTTTGCGTCGGACCCTGCATGGTCGCCGTTGCTGGCGTAAAACGGTGCTCGGAGCGGCGGCCGATTATGCTGCTTTTCAGCCGGCAACGTGTAGCCGATCGCGAACTGTGGGGGTTGCCTCGCTATCGCCCCGTTAACGCTTTAATAACCATTCTAATTGGTTTCCAAACACTGAGCGACATTATCCGTACGCAGCAAGGCTGCATCAAGGTTGATAAAACCTTCGTTTAACGAACGCGCTGCTAAATCGGGGATCACGACCACGGGCCGGGACTAGGCCGGCCGCGCAAAACGCTAGAAGGAGTAAACGCATGCCGAAAGTCATGCGCGTCGTCCGAAATGCCAGATTTGTCGTCGCCCTGGTGGGAGCGCTTGCGGTAGCGGCCTGTGCCAACAAGGCGAATGAACTCGGGGCCGCTGGACTTGGCGGCGGCGCTGCCGCCCCCGGGAGCCAGCAGGATTTCGTCGTGAATGTGGGCGATCGCGTCTTTTTCGAATCTGATTCGTCCGATCTTACGGTCCAATCGCGCACAACTCTCGACAAGCAGTCGCAATGGCTAACCACTTACAATCGCTACGCATTCACTATCGAAGGTCACGCGGACGAACGTGGCACGCGCGAGTATAACATCGCCCTCGGCGCGCGGCGCGCGCAGGCGGTGCGGGACTATCTTGCGTCACGCGGCATCGATCCCTCTCGCATGCGAACAATCTCCTACGGCAAGGAGCGTCCGGTTGCAGTGTGCAACGATATCTCGTGTTGGTCACAAAACCGCCGCGCCGTAACTGTGCTCAATGCCAGTTCCTGATTTTCGGGGTTTAAGGAGCAACGGATGACAGCTGAAACGCGGGCCGGCGTTCGGTTTGCATGTATGGGGATTCGATGCACGTGATCTTGGAGTTGACGCGCTGAAGTCACAATTTCGACGTAGCTTCGGCTATGTTTGGGGCCTTCTGCTCCTTCTTGTCGATGATGCAAACGATGTCAACACGCGTCGCCTTTGCCGCCATTGCGTCCGTCATTTGTGCGGCGGCGGCCCCGGTTGCGGCGTTTGCGCAAGTCGGCTCCGCCGAGCTTTTGGTCAGGATAGATCGATTAGAGAATCAGGTCCGCCAGCTCAACGGCCTGATCGAGCAGCTGCAATACCAAAACCAGCAACTTGAGGGGGCGCTCAGGCGGCTTCAAGGTGATAGCGCGCCTCAGGACCTCGCTAGCCGTGGTGGACCGCCCATCGTGACAGCCCCGTCCCGCCCGGGAGTCGGGCCGCCGATCCAGCCGCCGGTGTCCGGTTTGCCGCCAGTGTCCGGCGGGCGGCGCGGAGACGCGTTTGATCCCACGGAAAATCCTAACGCTCCGGGAGCACCTCGTGTGCTCGGCTCGATCCCTCCATCAGCGCCCGCACCTGCAATTTCGCCACGGGGAATTACAGGTGAGCGGGGAATCGTAGGTGAAGAGCCAACGCCTTATAGAGGCACAACGCCAACCGCGGGTTTGGAACCCGGTTCCGCGCGAGTTCCGACGGGGCCAGCGACACGAAGCCTAGACTCGACAGGATCTTACCCGGTTGCAACGGCACCGACGTCATCGCCGCGGGAGTTTTTCGATCTCGGTACCGGTTACCTCCAGCGCAAGGAATACGCCCTGGCCGAGGAGGTGTTCCGAGATTTTCTGAAGAAATACCCATCTGACAGGCTGGCGGCGGACGCCCAATATGGGCTGGGTGAGAGTTTCTTCCAGCGTCAGAGCTATCACGATGCAGCGAATGCGTTCGTGGTGCTGTCGAAAAAATACGAAACCAGCGCCAAAGCGCCCGATGCGCTGCTACGGCTAGGCCAATCGCTCGCTGCAATAAATGAGAAAGAGCTCGCCTGCGTGGCCTTTGGAGACGTGGGCCGCAAATATCCTCGCGCTGCGCCGAGCGTCAAGCAGGCGATCGAGCGGGAACAAAAGCGTGTCCGCTGTTGACAGCCCGGTTAGCGAGACCGAAGCCGCTGCATTGTTCGCCGATCTCGTCACTGAGCCGACTCTGATCCTTGCGATTTCCGGCGGCCCGGATTCGACGGCTTTGCTGCATCTCGTAGCGCGGTGGCGCGCGGGGCGGCAGCCAGCTCCGCACGTGGTTGCCGTTACGATCGATCATGGCCTGCGGCCCGAGGGCCGGCGCGAAGCAGCCATGGTGAAACGCTTTGCAGAAAACGTCGGTGTCGAACATCGCACCATGCGCTGGAGCGGGGCGAAACCTTCGACAGGGATTCAGGAGGCCGCGCGTTTGGCGCGTTACCGGTTGCTCCGGACCGCAGCGCGTCGCGCCAACGCCAGTTGTGTCCTCACGGCTCATACCCTCGACGACCAGGCCGAGACCCTTTTGTTCCGTATGGCGCGCGGCAGCGGGCTTGCCGGCATGTGCGGAATGACGCGCAAGGTATCGATCGACGACGTTGTTGCGGGATTCGGGCGACCTGCTGATTTCGTTCGTTCCGTACGAGGTGGGTCAGGGCGCAATCCTGTTAGCGGGGCGAAGGCCTTGCCCGAGCGGGCGAATAATGTGTTCCTCGTGCGGCCTCTGCTTGACGTGCCAAAGGCGCGGCTGATCGTCACGTTACAGGGGACCGGGATCGCCTATGCGGACGATCCGAGCAACGTCGATCCGCGTTTCACCCGGTCTCGTCTACGTAAGCTTATGCCGGCGCTGGCGGGCGAGGGATTGACGCCGCAACGCCTCGCCCGTTTCGCGCAGCGGGTGCAACGCAGCGAGGCGGCGCATGAAGCCGCCGTCAATTGGGCGGCGAAACAGCTCGGTTTAGGTCCCGATAAGCGAAAGGTGATGTTGGACAGCGCTGATTGGTGCAAAATTCCCTGCGAAATTTCGCTGCGGCTGCTCGGTCGGGCAATCGGAGCGATCGGCAACGAAGGACCTGTCAAGTTAGGCAAACTCGAAGCACTCAGCGATACGCTGGGCGTTGCCTTGTCGGGAGGAGCCCCCCGGTTCTGCCGTACCTTGGCTGGCGCCATGGTGTCGCTGCGGGGGAATTACATCGTTATTGAGCAGGCGCCGGCTCGCCGTTTCCGGCCGCAAGATCGAGCTACGCGGCGCAAACCTGACCCCATTTTTCGGCACGGCAAGGCCGGCGCGTAGGTTGCGTTGGCGCAGAAAAGCCCTATTCACCAATGATGTGCTATATTTGCCGAAATCCCGTGGGCGCGCTTGGCAGCGGCGGGCCGCGCACCTACATTGTCGCTGTGGGGAGTCGGGCGGGCAGCCGGAAGCGTCATGTCGTTGAAGTTTGCTGATTGTCGAAGGCTCCGATGCCGAAGGCGATTGAAGGCAAATGATTGAAGCCACTTGGCCTCGCACCATGAGGGTCGCTGGATGAATGCCAATCTGCGCAACTTCGCCCTCTGGGTGATCATCGTTCTATTGCTGCTGGCGCTGTTCACGGTTTTCCAGAACCCAGGGCAGAGGTCGGTATCGCAAGATATTTCGTTCTCCCAACTGCTGAATGACGTCGATCAGGGCAAAGTTCGCGATGTCGTGATCCAGGGCCAGGAAATCCACGGTACTTACACCGATGGCCGCGGCTTCAATACCTACGCGCCCAACGATCCGTCCCTGGTTCAGCGACTCTACAGCAAGCAGGTCACCATCACGGCGCGCCCGCTCCAGGATAATGTTCCGTGGTTCGTTTCGCTGCTCGTCTCCTGGTTGCCCTTCATTGCGCTGATCGGCGTGTGGATATTCCTATCCCGCCAGATGCAGGGGGCGGGCGGCAAGGCGCTCGGTTTTGGAAAGTCGCGGGCGAAGCTTTTGACGGAAGCCCATGGCCGCGTCACGTTCGAGGATGTCGCCGGCGTCGATGAAGCAAAGCAGGACCTTCAGGAGATCGTCGAATTCCTTCGCGATCCGGGCAAGTTCCAGCGCCTCGGCGGCCGCATTCCGCGCGGGGTGCTTCTGGTCGGCCCTCCCGGCACCGGCAAGACGCTTATTGCACGCGCGGTCGCAGGCGAAGCCAACGTGCCGTTCTTCACCATTTCGGGCTCCGACTTCGTGGAGATGTTCGTCGGTGTCGGGGCGAGCCGCGTGCGCGATATGTTCGAACAGGCGAAGAAGAATGCGCCCTGCATCATCTTCATCGACGAGATCGATGCGGTGGGCCGTCATCGTGGTGCCGGTCTCGGCGGCGGAAATGACGAACGCGAGCAGACCCTCAATCAGTTGCTGGTCGAGATGGATGGCTTTGAGGCAAACGAGGGGATCATCCTGATTGCCGCCACCAACCGGCCCGACGTGCTCGATCCGGCGCTCTTGCGGCCCGGCCGATTCGATCGCCAGGTTGTGGTGCCAAACCCTGACATTGTCGGCCGAGAGGCCATACTCAAGGTGCACGTGCGCAAGGTTCCGCTCGCGCCCGATGTCAACCTCAAGACGGTGGCGCGTGGCACACCGGGTTTCTCCGGCGCTGATCTTATGAACCTCGTCAACGAGGCCGCTCTGATGGCGGCGCGGCGCAACAAGCGGATGGTGACGCAGGTCGAGTTCGAGGATGCCAAAGACAAGGTCATGATGGGCGCCGAGCGTAAGTCGCTCGTCATGACAGAGGAAGAGAAGCTGCTCACTGCCTATCACGAGGGCGGACACGCGATCGTTGCTCTCAACGTGAAGGCGACCGACCCGGTTCATAAGGCTACGATTATCCCGCGCGGCCGCGCCCTCGGCATGGTCATGCAGCTGCCCGAGCGCGACAAGCTCTCCATGAGTCTTGAGCAGATGACTTCGCGACTTGCCATCATGATGGGAGGCCGGGTCGCCGAAGAACTGGTGTTCGGCCGCGAAAAGGTGACTTCGGGCGCCGCCTCGGATATCGAGCAGGCCACCAAGCTTGCCCGCATGATGGTTACCCGTTGGGGCCTGTCCAACGAACTCGGCACAGTCGCTTACGGAGAAAACCAGGAAGAAGTCTTCCTCGGCTACTCCGTATCGCGTCAACAGAACATTTCCGAATCGACTGCCCGAAAGATCGATTCGGAAATCCGGCGCCTCGTAGAGGCGGGCTATAACGAAGCGAACATTATTCTGCAGGCCAAGCGCGACGAGCTCGAAGTGCTTGCAAAGGGCCTCTTGGAGTTCGAGACATTGTCGGGTGATGAGATCAAAGACCTGCTGAATGGTAAGCGGCCACGTCGCGAATCCGTGCTTGAGCCGCCGACACCGCGCTCTTCCGCTGTGCCCACGGCCGGCAAGCCGCGGCCGCGCCCCGAGACCGGTGGTATGGAGCCGCAGCCTCAGGCATAGGTGTAGGTTCATTTGAGAAAAACGCCGCGCATCGCGCGGCGTTTTTCATCTTTGGGCCGGCCGTGCCGACCACACAAACGTGACGATGATCCCCATCAACGCAAGAACGATCGCCGACAGCGCGACCACGGCCGGCCATCCGGCTGCGTTCCAGAGCACACCCGCCATATAGCCGCCGACGCTGCCGCCAACATAGAAACAGCTCACATACAACCCGATCGCAGATGAGCGTCCTTCATGGGCGGTCGCCGTCACGTAGCCCGTCGAGGTCGCCTGGCACAGCATTCCGCAGCCCGCGCACAGCGCGAGGCCGATTACGATGACGGCCACCGGCGATGCCAGGAGAAACGCAAGGCCCGCCATCCAGATGGCAATCACGCCGATCATGAAGAGGCGTCGCCCGAAACGCGTCACGGCACGCCCGGTCAGGGGCGCGCATAACGTGCCGATCAGATACGTGAAAAATAGCGCGCCCAGCCAAGAGGGTGAAAAATTGTAGGGTGGTGCTGCAAGATGGAAACTCACATAGGTGAAAATCGCAATGAAATTGAACAAGACGCCGAATCCGACCGCATAGGTCGCTACCAGCTGCGGATTGCACAAATGACGCAGCATCTGCAGGCCTGAGGCCAGGAATCCCTCCGAGCGGACGAAGCGCTTTTCTCGCGGCAACTTCATGGCTACCAGGAGCGCGCCGGCAAGCCCGAGCCCTACAAGAGCTACGAATGCGAGGCGCCAACCGACGAGATCGGCAAGCACGCCCGGTATGAAGCGGCCGCAAAAGCCGCCAAAGCTCGATCCCGAAACATATAGGCCAGCAACCTCGGCAACCTCGGCGGGCGGCCACTCGTCTCCGATATAGGCAAGCACGACCGTAAAGATCGGCGGCAGCAGGAGGCCCTGAACAAACCGCCAGACAATGATGACCTCGACACTAGTCGAGATCGTCGCCATGACCATCGGCACTGTGACGGCAAACATCGCCGCGGTGATGAGGCGCTTACGTCCGAGTACGTCCGCCGCGGCGCCGGTAAACGGCGCCGTTAACGCAATGGCGAGCGTGCCGGCGGTAATCAACGCGCTGATTTGCGTGGCCCCAACCCCGAACTCGCGCGCAAGCTCCGGTAACAGCGCCTGCGGCGCATATAGATGCAGGAAGGTGGAGAAGCCCGCAGTGGCGACGGCGAGGCGCCGAAAATCGATGCCCATACGGCTTAATAACAGCGGATCGAGAAAGCACAACAGATGCTATGACACGAGCATGCGGGCGCTCGTCAGAGTGTGCTCCGACGTGCCGGAGGCGTCGACTCGCGACCAGTCATTGGGCCCGAGCGCATACTGCTCCTGGGCGCGCACGACAGCCTCGCCGGCATCGGACGCGTCCACGCGCCGGGATCCGATCCGCACGAGCCTGGTTGCCATGTCAGCTGTGAGAAACAGTCCACGGAATGCGGTGCCGCTTGTTCGCGCTACGTCGCGCAGTGTGTCGCGTTCGTCCGGTCGAGCGAACACAGCATCAACGATTGCCGAATGGCCCGCCGCGATGACATGCGTTGCCTTTTCTGTGAGCGCGGCGTAGACGCGCCGCGCGCTTTCGGCCGTATATGCCTCCGGCGGCAGCTGATCGGTTTCGCCCCGCCCTGCCAGCGCCTTGCGCTCGATGTCCGAGCGCAGGAGGATGGCACCCGGCGCCGGCGCAAGCTCATGCGCAAGCGAGCGGGCGAGCTGCGATTTGCCGGTGCCTGACAACCCCCCGATACCAATCAACATTGGAGGAGACGGTCGGATCAGTTGGCACGCCAGCGCGAAATACCGGGCCGCGTCAGCGCGGGTTGCCGGTCGTTCGGCCGGTTGTGCGATTGCGGCGCGGGACGCCGCGACATTGGCCCGAATGGCAGCTCGCAACGACATGAAGAACGGCAGCGCGGCCAACGCATCGAGATCGGAGATGCGGCGTGTTTCGATGAGATAGCGGTTAAGCACCACATTGGCTGCGGCGGCAAGACTGCGCTCGACCAGGTCCATCAGCAGGAAGGCGAGGTCGTACAGGAGGTCGCCGGCTGCGATCAGCGGATCAAACTCGATGGCGTCGAACAGCACCGGATGGCCGTCGATCAGCGCCACATTTCCAAGATGGAGGTCGCCGTGGCCGCGCCGGACCATGCCCTGCGCGCCCCGCGCGGCGAGGAGCGGTCGAAGACGATCCAGCATGTTTCGGCTGTCGCCGCTGAGCGCTTCCGCCTGCGCCAAATCGAACAGATCCGACTTTGCCCGGAACGCCGCATCGTTCTGGTCGATATAGGTTGAAAGCGCTTCGATCCACGGCCCGCTTTCCACCGGCCGGATGCGCGCGTGGGTCGCCGCCACGGCGCGCGCGAGTTGGTCCGCGAGCGCGAGGTCGATCGCATTGCTGTCCGCCAGGTGGTCGAGCGTCTTGGTTTCGTCGAAGCGGCGCATCTCCACCACCCATTCGATGGGCTTGCCAAATCCTGAGAGTCGCAATGCACCGTCACTCTCCCGGGTAATGGGAGTGACACGCAGATAGAGTTCGGGCCCGAAAACACGGTTGATTTCAAGCTCCGCCTCGCAGGCTGCTCTGCGTTTTGCCAGCGTGGAGAAATCGAGAAACGGATAGTGAACTGCGCGCTTGATTTTGAAGGCGCGATCGCCGGCGAGAAATATCGCTGCAGAATGCGTGTCGATGCGTTGCACCGGCGCGCCTCCATGGGTCGACGGATTGGCCAGAAGCGCAAACACGTCGCTCTGGCAATTGTCGCATCGGTCGTTATTGTGCACTGGGTCGCCGTCCTTGTGTCATTGCGTTGCTATCGCCTTGCCCGCGCTACGACATTCCGCACTGATTAAAATCAAATCATTGCCGGCACCACGCGACCTGAACGCGCGTTCCGGGATCGGGCTCGATGGACGCTTGTCAAACCGGCATGACGCTCCATCTCTAAGTCGGGGCGCGACCGGATTGGCATTCTCCAACCGGGAGACCGGAAGAGAGCGAAGTAATCCCCCGAAGCCACCACAGCAGGAGGTCCTCATGGCAGGTTCCTATCTTCCATCCAGGAGCAGCAATGAAGGTTTGGGGTCACTGTTCCGAGAGATCGAAAAAACCTTCGATGATTTTTCCCGTCGCAGTCCATTTGCGGCATTTGCCGGGTTCGGCGACGGCATGTCGGCGCCGAAAATAGATGTCGCCGAGAGCAAAGACGGGATCGAGGTGACGGCCGAATTGCCCGGCGTCGATGAGAAGGACATCGACGTCACGCTGGCGAATGGCGTTTTGACCATCCGCGGCGAGAAAAAGGCGGAACGCAGCGAAACCGACAAGGACAAGAACTGGCACGTCACCGAGCGCAGCTACGGTTCGTTCAGCCGGACCATCGCGCTGCCTTATGATCCGGATTCCACGAAAGTCGACGCGAAGTTCGATAAGGGCGTGCTCCGCGTCCGCCTCCCGAAGCCGGCCGAGATCGCCAAGAAGGAAAAGAAGATAGAGGTACGCAAGGGCTGATACGGCAACGCATCGATACGTGCTTTTTGGCGGCCCACGGCATCGCCGTGGGCCGATGCTGTTCTCCAGGGTCAGTTTCGGGTGAAATGGAACCGGTGTAGCGCGTGCCAACTCGCCGGTTGTTATTCCTTGTCCCGTGGAGGCGGGGAGCGGAGCCAAGGACTCCTGGGTAGGGCGCGGGTTATCGGGGCGTCCGCGTTCGCGGTGACGACAATGCGAGTTGACGATCCGCCGATTATTGGGGATAGCAGGCCAGGATGCCTTTATAAGAATCGTGCATTCACAGGCGCGTTTGCGCCGACAGGCTCGGAAATTTGAGATGACCGCCAACATGCGCACCGCCGCCGAGGTGCTGGTCGACCAGTTAATTGTCAGTGGAATTCGCCACGCTTTTTGCGTGCCTGGCGAAAGCTATCTCTCGGTCCTTGACGCCTTCCATGATCGCGATCTGGCCGTCACGGTGTGTCGCCAGGAGGGCGGTGCGGCCATGATGGCGGAAGCGGTTGGCAAGGCCACCGGCCGGCCCGGTATATGCTTCGTGACCCGCGGCCCGGGCGCTACTAACGCCTCTGCCGGCATTCATATCGCGCATCAGGACTCTACCCCGATGATCATGTTCGTCGGACAGATCGCGCGCCACATGCGAGGACGCGAGGCGTTCCAGGAGCTGGATTACCGCGCCGTGTTTGGCTCCATGACCAAATGGACGACCGAAATCGACGATCCGGCCCGTGTGCCGGAAATCGTTTCGCGTGCCTTTCACACCGCAGCCAACGGCCGACCTGGCCCGGTCGTGGTAGCGCTGCCCGAGGACATGCTGGCGGAGCGGGTCGCGGTCGCCGACGCGCCACCCTATCAGCCCGTCGACACCTATCCGGGCAGGGATGACATGGATGAGTTTGCCACTCTGCTGGGGCGGGCCGAACGTCCGATCATCTTGATCGGCGGCAGCCGGTGGACCGACGCGGGCTGTGCCGCCATTGCGCGGTTTGCGGAGCGTTTCACAGTTCCGATCGCTACCACGTTTCGCCGCGCGCACCTGTTTGATGCGTTGCACCCTAATTATGCTGGCGATCTCGGTATCGGCCCAAACCCCAAGCTGACTGCGCGAGTAAAAAGCTCCGATTTGGTCGTGCTGATCGGTGGACGGCTCAGTGAAATGCAATCTCAGGGCTACACGCTGATCACCATTCCATCCCCGCAGATGACCTTTGTGCATGTTCATCCCGGGGTCGAGGAACTCGGCCGCGTGTATCGACCGCATCTCGCCATCAACGCGACGCCAGCTTCCTTCGCAATCGCAGCGGCGGCACTCGATCCGCCGGCTAATCCGAGATGGCGCGGTGCGGCGAAAGCCGCCCACGAGGACTACCTCGCCTTCTCTGAAAAACCGACCGACGTGCCGGGCGACGTCAATCTCGGCGCTGTGCTCGTATGGCTGCGGGAACATCTCCACGACGACGCAATGGTGTGCAACGGCGCCGGCAACTATTCCGCATGGGTCCATCGCTACTATCGGTTCCGCAGATTTGCCACCCAATTTGCTCCGACCGCGGGCTCGATGGGCTACGGCGTCCCGGCTGCAATTGGAGTTAAACGCCTCTATCCGGACCGCACCGTGGTGGCGTTCAGCGGCGACGGTGATTTCCTGATGAACGGTCAGGATTTCGCAACCGCGGTCCAATTCGACGCCCCGGTCATCGTCATCGTTGCGGACAACGGACTTTATGGCACCATCCGGATGCACCAGGAGCGCCACTATCCGGGCCGCATTTCGGCGACGCAACTACGCAATCCGGATTTCGCTGCATATGCGCGCGCATTCGGCGGCTTCGGCATCAGGGTTGAGAAGACCGCAGACTTTCCTGCAGCATTTCGGGCCGCCGAAGGGTCAGGCCAGCCGGCCATCATTCACCTCATCGTCGACCCAGAGGCCATCACTCCGACCCAGACGCTTACGAGAATTCGCGAGTCCGCGTTGGCGCAACGTCATGGTTGAGGAACCGACAATGCGTTGATTAGCCAGAGCGCGTAGATGCGTTGACCAAGTAGAGCGTGTAGGATGGGTTGAGCGGAGCGAAACCCATCGCCAAGCGCGCAGCGGCTAGTCCCCGATGGGTTTCGCTCCGCTCAACCCATCCTACGAACAACGCTGAATGGCGTATCGCCGCACCGAACGTGAGACAGCGCGCCTTGCAGCCCGATATGAGGCCATCATCGAGGCCGCGCGGGCGCTCGCGAGCGAAAGCGGCTTGGCCGGAGTACAAATTATGTCGGTGGCGGAGCGGGCTGGGATCGCGGCCGGCACCGTGTACCGTTATTTTCCCTCAAAGCACGATCTCGTTGCTGCCCTGGTGAGGAGCACCGCCGAACGCCAGATTGCTGCAATCCGCGGCGCCGCTGCGGCGGCGCCAGGAGCACTTTCGGGGCTTGCTGCAGCCATCATGACGTTTGCGGGCGGTACCCTGCGGATGCGGCGGCTGGCGTTGGCAATGCTGGTGGAGACACCCGAAGGCGGCTCCTACGCCAGCCGCTTTGCATTCCGACGCGACATCGGTAATGAATTCGAAACCTTGATCCGAGCGGCCATTGCGGCCGGCCATCTGCCCGGTCAGCCACCGGCCGCAATGGCCGCTGCCATCATCGGGGCCACGGTAGAGGGTCTCGTCGGCCCCCTCGCCCCCCGCTCGACAGGGCCAGATGCAGAATTCGCCGCTGTTCAGGCACTTGCATTGTTCGCACTGCGGGCACTCGGCGTCGTCGATGCGCGCGCCCGCGGGATGGTGATATCGGTCGCCAGCAATCAGAAACCCGGCATAAGGAATCAAGAATCAATCCTGATTCCTGATGCCCGAATTCCTGATTCCTGACCTCAGTGCGCCATCAGTACTGGCAACGTCATCGACTGCAAAATCCCGCGGGTGGCGCCGCCGAGCACAAATTCACGCAGCCTCGAATGGCCGTATCCGCCCATGACGATGAAGTCGGCGCTGCAGTCCGCCGCGTAGGACAGTATCGCGTTACTTACATCGATATCCGCGGCCACCAGCCGTTTGACGTCCACATTGAGGTCGTGACGGGCAAGATGTTGGCCGAGATCTACCCCGGGCAGGTCATCCGTCTTGCTGCTCGAGTTGGCTACGATCACGATTTCGATGAACTTTCCGCATTTGAGAAACGGCATGGAGTCGGCGATCGCGCGGGCGGCGCTGCGGCTGCCGTCCCAGCATACCAGGACGCGATCAAGCTTGAGGCCTTCCTTCTGGATGTATGGCACAACGACGATAGGACGGCCGGATTCGAACAATGCCGCCTCGATCAAAACATCGTCCGGCAGCATCCGCTCAGGATCCGTTTGGCCGACAACCGCAATGTCGAAACGCCGCGCGATCCGCCCAAACAGGTTCGGGGCCTTGCGGAGGCTTGCCTCAATGATCCGATGCTCTGCAGAAACGGCTTCACGCTTCGCGGCGGCCTCGAACCGATCGACGGCCTCCCGAGCAGCGGCGTGGTTTTCGCTCCGCTGAGCATCCAGCCAGCCGGCCGATAGCCGGTCCATAACGGTCGGGGTGACGACCGGATGGTAAGCAAAGGCGATTCCTGCGATGTGCGCTCCGAACGCCGCAGCGATTGAAACCGCGAAATGCGGGGCCGGATCGCGCTCGGCACCCACGGTCAGGTTCACCACGAGATCCTTGATCATGGCCTGAACTCCCGAACTGTTCTTTGCGCCCATTCAAAGCCATGTTCACCCGACCGGTCTTGATTCGCGTCAAACCGACGCCGCGGGGCAGTGCACCCGGCCCCGCGGCGCTACCTCATCACTTCTTGGTGTTGCCGTCCTTGTCGAACTGCGACACATAGGACCACAGGTCACCGAGTTCCTTTTCGCTCTTGATGCCGGCGAACACCATCTTGGTGCCCGGGACCTTAGCCCGCGGATCCTTTATGTATTCCTTGAATGTCGCCTCATCCCACGTGATTCCGGACGCCTTGTTGGCATCGCTGTAGTTGAACCCGTCGATGATACCGGCCTTGCGGCCATTCAGGCCGTTCAATTCGGGACCTACCTTATTGGCGGCGTCAGGGCCTATCGAATGGCAGGGCGCGCACTTCCGGAACGAAGTCTCGCCCGCCGCTACGTCCTGGGCGAATGCCGTCCCGGTTGATATGACAAGTCCAACAGCAACAAACAACGCATGCCTCATTTGGATCCTCCTGATAATTTCGGCCTCCGGGATTGCGCCCGCAGGCGCTCACATGGCGACGCGCCTCCAAGAATGGTTCGAATGGCGCGCCTGAAGCCAGCTGTCAACGGCGAATCAAGCGAATGAGCGGCCGCAACGCAACACAAGGGTCAAAGCAGAGCCACGCGCTGGGACCTGCCAACAGGGCCCAGCGGCACGGTGTCGTGTTTCACAGGGTTCGCCTTCCGCGCTAGAAGAATGGTGTCTCAAGGAGAGTTTCACATGGCGGTACCGATCCCCAGCCGGGATGAGGGGGTGCTCAAGCGCCGTCACGAAATCGTGCGGGCGCTCCGGAATATCGTCCCTGGCGAGGGAGTGATCGATACGGAGCGCGAAATGCGCCCCTATCAGTCGGATGGCCTGACGGCATACCGCCAGCTTCCCATGGTTGTGGTATTGCCCCACAGCACCGATCAAGTGGGCCGCGTGCTGCGCTACTGTTATCAGAACGGCATCAAAGTGGTGGCTCGCGGGGCAGGCACTTCGCTTTCTGGCGGTGCGTTGCCGCTGGTCGACGGTGTGCTCCTTGGCATGGCGAAATTCAATCGGATCATCGAGGTCGATTTTGCCAATCGGGTTGTCGTCGCAGAGCCGGGCGTGACCAATCTCGCCATCACTCAGGCAGTGGAGCAAAAGGGCTTCTATTATGCGCCCGATCCGTCGTCGCAAATTGCCTGCACGATCGGAGGCAATGTGGCGGAAAATTCCGGCGGTGTTCACTGCCTCAAATACGGCATGACAACAAACAACGTGCTGGGCTGCGAGATCGTGCTCGTTACCGGCGAGATCGTTCGGCTTGGCGGCAAGCATCTCGATGCCGCAGGTTACGATCTGCTTGGCATCGTGATCGGTTCGGAAGGATTGCTCGGTGTCGTCACCGAAGTCACCGTGCGGATTCTGAAAAAGCCCGAGGTCGCGCGTGCCCTGCTCATCGGTTTTCCTACCTCAGAGGAGGCAGGTGCTTGTGTCGCCGGCATTATTGGTGCCGGGATCATTCCGGCCGGTATCGAAATGATGGACAAACTGGCCATTTATTCAGCCGAGGAGTTCGTCCATGCCGGATATCCGCTCGACGTCGGGGCGATCCTCATCGTCGAACTCGACGGACCGCGCAGCGAAGTCGATCATCTGGTCGAGCGCGTCGCCGAGACCGCGAAGCTTTGCGGCGCCAGCAGTCTGCGCGCATCGACGTCGGAGCAGGAGCGGCTGTTGTTCTGGGCGGGCCGCAAAGCGGCCTTTCCGGCCGTCGGGCGCATATCGCCCGATTACTACTGCATGGACGGCACCATCCCGCGCGCCATGTTGCCGCGCGTTCTCTTGCGCATGCAGGAGCTGTCGCAGATCTATCAGTTGCGTGTCGCTAACGTATTTCACGCTGGCGACGGCAATCTGCATCCGCTGATTCTCTACGATGCCAACCAGCCTGGCGAGCTTGAACGTGCCGAAGCCTTCGGAGCTGACATTCTCAAACTATGCGTCGAGGTCGGCGGGGTGCTCACCGGCGAGCACGGCGTGGGCGTTGAAAAACGGGATCTTATGCCGGTGATGTTCTCGCAGCCTGATCTCGACCAGCAGCAGCGCCTCAAATGCGCCTTCGACGAGAAGGGGCTGCTCAATCCCGGCAAGGTGTTCCCGACGTTGTCCCGCTGCGCCGAGCTAGGGCGCATGCACGTGAGCGGCGGGAAACTTCCGTTTGCGGATATTCCCAGGTTTTGACCTTGCGGGCGGACAGCCCGAGAACCTGAACGAATCCAATCCAATTGTTAGATTGTCGATCACAACATGTCCGACAACCACAAGCCGCACGACCACAAAGACATTGAAGCGGCCGTGCAATGGGCGATTGCCGGCGGCAAGTCGCTTGAGATCGTCGGCCATGGTTCAAAGCGCATGCTTGGCCGTTCGGCCCAGTATGATGCCACCCTGGACCTTTCCGAGTTGTCAGGCATCATCCTCTACGAGCCACAGGAGTTAATTCTATCCGCCAAGGCCGGGACACCGCTTACCGAGATCACGACGCTGCTGGCATCGAACGGTCAGGAGCTTGCCTTCGAGCCCATGGACCACGGCCCGCTGTTTGGCAGTCCGCAAGGCCGCGGGACCATCGGGGGAATACTGGCTGCGAACGTCTCCGGACCGCGTCGTATCCGCGTGGGTGCTGCGCGCGATCACTTTCTCGGCGCTGTCGCTGTGTCGGGACGCGGCGAGACCTTCAAGTCCGGCGGCCGCGTGGTCAAGAACGTCACCGGGTTCGATCTGTGCAAATTGCTGGCAGGATCATGGGGTACGCTCGGGATTCTCAGCGAAGTCACCCTCAAGGTGCTGCCGCAGGCAAAAGCCGAAGTTACGCTCGTTGCGTTCGGTATCGATGACAGCACTGCCGCCGCTGTGATGGCAGCCGCAATGGCGGCACCGCTGGGAATTTCCGGCGCCGCGCATTTACCCGATTACTTGGCGCCGCGCTTTGATGGCCTCGAGCGGGCGGAAGCTGCGACGGTGTTTCGCATTGACGGCCTTGCGGCCTCGCTCGATGACTGTATCGCAAGCCTCAAAGACGCGGTGCGGCCATTCGGGGCTTTCGCTACGCTCGACGAGGCGGCGTCACGTCGGCTGTGGCGTGCCATCCGGGATGTGCAACCATTCTGGGCCGATGGTCCTTGCGGGGATCGTCCCCTGTGGCGCGTCTCAACTGTGCCGAGCCGGGGTCATGAGATAGCGGCGAAAATCTCGCCGGCAGCGCAGTTGTTTTACGACTGGGGCGGCGGCCTCCTGTGGGTGGCCCTTCCGATGACGCAGGATTGTGGCGCCGGAGAAATCCGCCAGGCCGTTGCGATGACCGGCGGCCATGCGATGCTGGTCCGTGCGCCGGCGGCGGCCCGGGCAAGTGTAGATCCGTTCCATCCTGAGGCCGGCGCACTCGCGGCTCTGACAAAACGGGTCAAGGAAAATTTCGATCCCAGGGGCGTGCTCAATCCAGGGCGGATGTGGGCGGGAGTGTAGATATGCAGACGTCCTTCAGCCTCGCACAGCTCGCCGATCCGGACATCTCCGAAGCGGATAAGATCTTGCGGACGTGTGTGCATTGCGGCTTCTGTACGGCCACCTGTCCGACCTACTTGCTGCTTGGGGACGAGGACGACTCGCCACGCGGTCGCATCTATTTAATCAAGGAAATGCTGGAGAACGCCGAGCCCGCGCGCCGCGAAGTGGTCAAGCACATCGATCGGTGCCTGTCCTGCCTCGGTTGCATGACGACATGCCCGTCGGGTGTACACTACATGCATCTCGTCGATCATGCCCGCGTCCATGTGGAGAAGACCTATCGACGTCCGATTGCTGATCGACTGGTGCGTTCAGCACTGCTTTGGGTGATGACCGATCCGAAGTTGTTCCGGCGAGCCCTGCTCCTCGCCTTATTGGTTAAGCCGATAGCGCCCTTGTTTGATCTGCTCCGTCTGAAGATGGTTGCTGCCATGCTGCGTCTTGCGCCCTGGCGGGCGCCCCGCGGCGGCCCCGCGACGCCCGGCGTGGTTCCAGCGGCGGGCTTGCGTCGCGGCCGCGTGGCGCTGCTGTCGGGCTGTGTCGCCAATGTGCTGGCCCCCGGCATCAATCAGGCGGCTATCCGGGTTCTCACGCGTCACGGTTTCGACGTAGTTCTGGCGCGCGACGAGGGCTGCTGCGGTGCCCTCGCGCATCACATGGGCCGCAAAGAAGAAGCTCACGCGGCAGCATGCCGCAACATCGATGCCTGGTCCCGCGAGGTCAATGCGGAGGGAATCGATGCCATCGTGACAACCGCCTCGGGATGCGGCACCACTATGAAGGATTATGGCTTCATGCTGCGCCATTACCCCGGCTACGCCGCGCCGGCCAAGAAAATTGCCGCCATAAGTCGCGACATCTCAGAATTCATAAATGAAATCAATTGCTTGCAATATACGCAGCGGCCTTCCCTGAAGGTCGCCTACCACCCCGCGTGCTCACTCGCCCATGGACAGCGCGTGACAACGGCGCCGCGGGAGATGCTCTCCAAAGCGGGATTCATGTTGATAGATATTCCAGAGAGCCATTTATGTTGCGGTTCTGCCGGAACCTACAATATGTTGCAACCAGAGTTGGCGAATCGATTGCGTGATCGCAAGATCGCAAATATCGATGCGGTAATGCCCGAACTGATCGCAGCCGGAAACATCGGCTGCATCACCCAGATCGCAGCGGGCACGCCAATTCCGGTCGTTCATCCGATCGAGTTGATCGATTGGGCGACTGGTGGATCGGCGCCAAGAGCGCTGGAACGGATGGGATGGTCCGATGCAATCGGCGATCGGAGCGAGTAGCTGCCCGTTGAGGTCGAAGCGAATCGTATTTGATTGTCCCTCGGTGCGTCGGGAAGTCAGCCGCAACGATCGGGAGAACGATCATGGCGAAGAAAGCAAAGAAGACAAGTAAAGCAAAAGCAGAAAAGATGAAAAAAGTAACGGCGGCCAAGAAGACTGCAAAGAAGGTGGCGAAGAAAACTGCTTCCAAGCGGGCTCCCGCAAAGAAGGTCAAGGCTCCGGCGAGAAAGGCGATGGCGAAGGGCCCACCCAAAAAGCCCGCCGCCAAAAAAGCAGCCGCAAAGAAGACAGCTCCCAAGAAGGCCGCTGCCAGGAAGCTCGCGCCCACAATAGCGCCAGCTGCGCCCGCGCCTAAACCAGTTATGCCACCGCCTCCGAAGTCAACGGCTGCCACGCCTGCTTCCGCGCCGAAGCCTGCCGCGCCGCCGCCCCCGAAGCCGGCTACGCCGCCGCCTCCGAAGCCGGCCGCTGCATCCCCGGCACCTGCACCGAAGCCTTCGGCCCCGCCGCCTCCGCCGCCACGGCCAGTTTCGAATGCGCCGGCCGGGTCGCCGCCACCTTCGTCGACTCCCGCACACACCGGTACGTCCTCGACGCAGCCACGACCAGCCGCTCCCACGGCCTCGCCGACTCACATGGCCCCGAAGCCTGCGTCGCCGGCTCCATCGGCGCCGTCCAACTCGAGTCCGGCACCGTCGAATCCGGCTCCTGCAGCGCCGTTCCACGGCTCCGGCTCGACAGGGTCGAGCGGCTCGTAAGCGACCGGACCGCATCGCGTTTCGCAAATCGCGAGGCGGCCGCCTTTGACCGTTGGCGACCACGGTCCGCATCCGGGACCGTGGTCGATGTTGCCGTACCTTGCATCGCTGGTGAGGGCTTGCTGGCAGGGTGGTTACTTATTGTTGGGTCGTAGGGGCAGATTAAATTTGTGTAAACGACTGCTCGGCAATGTGGCGGGAATGCAACATATTCAAATAATTTAAGAATTGCCCAAAAAAGTGTCGCCAAAATACGCTTTTTAATCTTGCCTGAATCTTCCGTTTCCGACCGTAATGGCGCGTCCCCCGGTGGCGTTGCGATGCTCGGCGGGGGGCACAAGGCTACTCCGAAGTGAGTTCGGAAGTTCGACAGTCGGGCAGTTCATTTCAGGGGAATGGGGGAATCATGAATAGACTCGCATGCGCCGCTGCGCTCGCTCTGGCCTGTTCGACCGCTTCGGGATTGGCGGCGGACATGAAGTTGAAGGCGCCTCCCCCGCCGGTGGTGGTAAGTCCGTGGGACATCGCGTTCGGCTCTGCGATCATGTCGGACTACAATTTCCGCGGCATTACACAGTCCAACCATCATCCGTCGGTCGCTGCCTATTTCGAGCCGCGCTATAATTTCAACGATAGCCTGCAGGGCTATGTGGGCATCTCGGGTGAGAGCATCTCATTCCCCAACCGGGCTGCGGCGGAGATCGATCTCTACGCCGGCATCCGGCCGACCTTCGGCAAGCTCGCGCTAGATTTCGGCTTCTGGGAGTATTGGTATCCGGGTGGCACGTGCTTCAACTCTGCAGTTCCCGGCGACTGTGCGGCGAATGCCGATGCCGTGACGGGCGGACTCCCAATCAACGGCAACGTCATCAAAGACGATCTGAGCTTCTGGGAAATTTATGCCAAAGCCACCTATACGGTGAACGATCAGTTCTCGTTCGGCGGCAGCGTGTACTGGTCGCCATCGGTTCTGAATTCGGGCGCCGACGGCACTTGGGTCGGCGGCACAGCAAAATACATTCTCCCGACCGTTCTTCCCAATGGCATCGGCTGGTTCATATCCGCTGATGTCGGCCATTGGTTCCTGGGCACCACTGATTCGTTCTATTGCGTTTCAGCCTTCAATACCGGCGGGTTTCCGGCTGGATGCGCAGGGACACTCTCTGGAGGGGTCCCCTACAGGAGCTACACTAACTGGGACGTCGGCCTTGCTTTCACCTGGAAGCAATTCACACTCGACTTGCGCTACTTTGACACGGACCTGAACAAGGGCGACTGCAACGCGTTCACGAGCGCCCAGAGTGCCCGGTTTGACGGTTCCTTCACGTCGATCAATCCCAGTGGATTTGGGACGAACTGGTGCGGCGCAACTTTCATCGCGAAGCTGTCGGTTGACCTGACCAAGGACAACTTGAAATAACCCCACGCTTCGCGGCCGGCGATAGCCCGGTACGCTTCATCTATCTTTGACCGCCGTCGCGCCACCCGACGGCGGTTAATTTTGATAGCTCCGGCACTTCAGGAGAATTGCTCGGCCTCCCCTTTCGCCGCCGGCCACCACTGCCTACATTTCCGTAGGCGGTGCCCGTGTGTGGGGCCGTTTTAAGGCGTCTCAAGCGCCCCATGACGATGTTTTGGTCGTGCCAACTGGGCGGCCGGAACAGGCTGAGGGAGTTGGCAATGAATTTCGAAAAATATACCGACCGCGCCCGCGGTTTCGTGCAGGCGGCTCAGTCGCTGGCGTTGCGAGAGGGCCACCAGCACTTCGTGCCCGAGCATCTGCTCAAGGTTCTGCTGGACGACCCGGAGGGCCTTGCGGCAGGCCTGATCGATCGCGCAGGCGGTCGGTCGCGCGAGGCCCTGGCGAGCGCCGAGGCGGCGCTTGCCAAACGGCCGAAGGTCCATGGCAGCGGTGCCGGCCAGATCTATCTTGAGCCGGCGCTGGCCCGCGTATTCGAAACCGCCGAGACGACCGCCGAAAAATCCGGTGATGCCTTCGTTACAGTGGAGCGCCTGCTGCTCGCGCTGGCCATTGAGAAAGACAACGAGGCGGGGAAAATCCTCAGCCGCGCTGGAGTGACGCCACAGACCCTCAATGCCGCCGTCGAGGCGCTGCGAAAGGGCCGTACCGCGGATTCGGCGTCGGCCGAGAATGCCTATGACGCGCTCAGGAAATACGCCCGTGATCTGACCCAGGCGGCCCGCGACGGCAAGCTCGACCCGGTTATCGGTCGCGATGAGGAAATCCGTCGCACCATTCAGGTGCTTTCCCGTCGCACAAAAAACAACCCGGTGCTGATCGGCGATCCCGGTGTCGGCAAGACCGCAATCGTGGAGGGTCTCGCCCTGCGGATCGTTAATGGCGATGTGCCCGAGAGCCTTGCGGACAAGAAGCTGCTTGCCCTTGACATGGGAGCGCTTATCGCAGGTGCGAAATACCGTGGCGAATTCGAGGAGCGCCTCAAGGCCGTACTCCAGGAGGTGACCGGATCCGACGGTGGAATCATTCTGTTCATCGACGAGATGCACACCATCGTAGGTGCCGGCAAGGCGGACGGAGCGATGGATGCTTCTAACCTGCTGAAGCCGGCTCTTGCCCGCGGTGAGTTGCATTGCATTGGGGCGACCACGCTCGACGAATACAAGAAGCACGTCGAAAGGGATGCCGCCTTGGCGCGGCGATTCCAGCCTGTCTACGTCTCCGAGCCAACCGTCGAGGATACGGTTTCGATTCTGCGCGGTCTTAAGGAGAAATACGAGCAGCATCACGGCGTTCGGATCACTGACTCGGCAATCGTTGCCGCGGCGACGTTGTCGAACCGCTACATCACCGACCGCTTCCTTCCTGACAAGGCGATCGATCTTATTGATGAGGCTGCAGCGCGGCTCAAGATGCAAGTCGATTCCAAGCCCGAGGAACTTGACACCATCGATCGCGAGATTGTGCGTCTGCGCATCGAGCAGGAGGCGCTCAAGAAGGAGCGCGATCCGGGCTCGCGCGCACGTCTGTCGGCGCTGGAGTTCGAACTCAAAGAACTTGAGAAAAAGTCCGCCGATATCACGAGCCGCTGGAAATCCGAAAAGGCAAAGCTCTCCGAGGCGCAGAAGTTCAAGACAGAGCTTGATCAACTTCGTATCGAGCTTGCCAATGTGCAGCGCCGCGGCGAATACCAACGCGCCGGTGAACTTGCCTACGGGCGGATTCCGGCGCTAGAGAAAAAACTCAAGGAGCTGGAGGCAACCGAAGGTAAGTCCGCCATGGTCGAGGAGGCCGTGACGGCCAATCACGTGGCCCAGGTGGTTTCGCGGTGGACTGGAATACCGGTCGACCGCATGCTCGAGAGCGAGAAGGAAAAGTTGCTCCATATGGAGGAGCAGATCGGCGCCCACGTGGTCGGCCAGGAAGAAGCGGTCCGGGCGGTATCAACCGCGGTGCGTCGTGCCCGCGCCGGGCTACAGGATCCGCACCGCCCGATCGGCTCGTTTATCTTTCTCGGGCCCACCGGCGTCGGCAAAACCGAACTGACCAAGGCCTTGGCGGCGTTCCTGTTCGACGATGAGACGGCGATGATTCGTCTCGACATGTCGGAATATATGGAGAAGCACTCGGTTGCGCGCCTGATCGGCGCGCCGCCCGGTTATGTCGGATATGAGGAGGGCGGCGCGCTCACCGAGTCGGTGCGGCGGCGTCCCTATCAAGTCGTCCTCTTCGACGAGATCGAAAAGGCTCACCCGGACGTTTTCAATGTGCTCCTTCAGGTGCTGGACGATGGCCGGTTGACTGACGGACAGGGGCGTACGGTCGACTTCCGCAATACCCTTATCGTTATGACATCGAATCTCGGATCCGAATATCTGGTCAACCAGCCCGAAGGCCAGGAAACGGAGGCTGTTCGAGACGCTGTCATGGCTACCGTGCGGGCGCGTTTTCGGCCGGAGTTCCTCAACCGAATAGATGAGATTATCCTCTTCCACCGGCTCAAGCGGGACCAGATAGCCGCCATCGTCGATATCCAGATGAAGCGGATCGAGAAGCTCCTGGAGGAACGCAAGATCGCAGTCGAACTCGACGCCAAGGCGCGTGATTGGCTTGCCAACAAGGGCTATGACCCGACCTATGGAGCGCGACCTCTCAAGCGAGTGATCCAGAAGTACTTGCAGGATCCTCTCGCCGAGATGATCTTGTCGGGTCGGGTCAAAGATGGCGACAAGGTCGCCGTCTCGGCGACGAAGTTCGGCCTCAGCGTCAATGGCAAAGTCGCAGCGGCGGCGTAGCGACAGCTGTTAGAAACCAGATTATCTGCCGTGCCGTGCCCGCGACGGCGGGAGTGGAGATCTGGTGCGCCGCCGTGCTCTGGGTCGCCCGCTCAAGTTGGGCGATGACACACGAGGGCCGGTGAGCCCTCCGTACCACCGCGCTGGAACGCGGCCTAAGCATTCATCCAGGTGCGTACGCGGTCTACAAACTGTTTCGCCCCCCTCTTGGGCAGGCCATCAACTTTCAGCGGATTGAGCCCGCCGCTGCTTTCGATGGAAATCGAATCCCATACGAGTCCACGGTCGTGGGCCACCTCGGCAAGGTGCGACATCGGGAGATGCTCATCGTTCCGGGTCCACGGCGTGAGCCAAAAATCGACCTTCACAAGGGTGATGCCAAGTTGATCGGTCGAGAGACGGCTGGGAAACAGGAACTCCGTAAATCGCCCCCTCAGCAACGCCCACACCCGGCTTGAACGGACTTCGATCGATTTTCCCGTAGCAGTGGTTTGGCCGGACGCTGGGCTTGCGGGCTGGCTCATAAGGGTGGGCTCCCGGCCGCTCCGCGCTGTGTGGCGCCCGCCTGAGCGGCACGGGTCGGCTGGCTCATCATATTGTCAACCTTGTCGCGTTCACGCTCGAAAGATGCCAAGACCATTCCCTCCAGTACGCGTCCGCGCGGCAGCTTGATGCGCATCGGATCAACCAAGCGGTTGTTGACGAGAATCTCATAGTGCACATGGGCGCCGGTCGACAGCCCGGTTGATCCCACGTACCCAATCACCTGGCCCTGGCGGACCTTTACGCCTGGTTCGATGCCGCGCGCGAAAGCTGTCATATGGCCATAAGCGGTCTCATAGCCGTAGTTGTGCTTTAGGCGGATATATTTGCCATAGCCGGATTCCCAGCCTGCCTTCTCGACTGCGCCATTGCC
This sequence comes from Xanthobacteraceae bacterium, assembly GCA_035311445.1. Taxonomy (GTDB): domain Bacteria; phylum Pseudomonadota; class Alphaproteobacteria; order Rhizobiales; family Xanthobacteraceae; genus JAJPKK01. The sequence goes on from DATGCX010000360.1 coordinate 44,900, forward strand.
CGCCGCATAAATCGGCGTGCCCATCGGGGCCGCCCAATCCACGCCGGTATGCATCTTGGTGTAGCCGAGGATCGGATGTCGACGCGAACCGAAACCGGATCGCATCAGGCCATCGTTCACGGGCTTGCGAACGAGGAACTTTTTCGCGCTTTTTCCAGTCTCGTCGTAATAGTCAACGATACCGTCGTCCGGTGAGAGATAGCGATAGTATTTCTTCAGCTCACCGCCAACTGTGAGCGATGCAAACAACACGTCGGGCTTGGCGTCGGTGTTCTCTTCGTCGCCCGCGTAAAGCACCTCAAGCGAGTCCCCGGGGCGCGCTTTGCGCTGAAAATCGACGTCGTAGGAGTAGACCCGGATCAATTCATCCACGACAGCGCGAGGAACGCGATTGCGCAACGCCGTCTCGTAGATGCTCTGGTAAAGCCGTACGCCCGACCCATCGTCCTCTTCTTCGTCGTCTTCGGCTTCTACAGCCGAGGCCTCCGCGGTCTGGACATCGACGCTCACATATCTGCCCAGATCCGACAACGCAGCCACGGCCTCAACGGTCGAGTCGCCGACCAGCATGACCCGCACCGGCTGGAGACGTTGGGTGCCGCGCACCGGCGATAGCAGTACGCGGAGCTTCTGACCCTCTTTAAGGTTGCCGTCGCGCGCGCGTGTGCCGAGCACCAAGGCGATCGCCTTGATCTCCTCGGGGGTCGCGCCGAGATCGCGCAAGATCGCGCTCAACGTGTCGCCCTTTTTGATCGGGATGAGGCGCTCGTTCCAGGGGTTACCGCCGGTCGCTTGCGCGGCGGTCTTTGCTAGCATGGTGATATTTTCCGCTGTAATGCGGGCTTCGAAAGGGGCATAGGGGTCGGCCGGCAATTCCTGTGTGGCATAGGCAAGACTGCCCGGGGCGGTACTCGCCAGTGCGAACTTGGGCGGCCAGTTAGCGGCATCCCGCACCTTAGCAAGGACCTCCTCCGGCGGCACCAAAGCAGCGATACGCATGCGCGGCATCACGCTCGCCAAGTCCCGCGTGACAAAAGAGACCTCCGCGTCCGGAGCAGCATCTGGACGCTCCTCGGCCGCGACCGCATCGTCGTCCATGTTGAGCAACGCTCGTTGCGGATTGAAGCGCGGAATATTGGCCGACAGCTCGGAAGTCGATAGCGTAAGATTGCTCGAAACACGTGTGAACGGCTTAACCCGCGGCACCTCGCGCTCACCGACCTTCGTCATCGCGGTGATGCGAATCACTTGACGCGCTCCATTGCTTTCCGTCACCGGAGGTAGACGGTCGCTCTTGCGGACGGTCGCGCGGCTGCCGATGCTGCTCCGCAAAACCGACTCAACCCGTTCCGGATTGGCAGCGAAGTGGGCCTCGCCGTCGAGAGCCGCGAAAACGGCGCCTCCCATTAGGGCGGCGCCGCACAAGCCGGTCAAAATGGTGCCGCTTAGCCAACGTACCGACACACGACTGCGATCGAAATCGGTGCGCAGTCCACCGTCCACGGACAGCGGCGGCTCGTTTCCGAGATCAATTACGCCGGACTTTGACCTGTAAGAGTCGCGCGCTTTTCCGTTATCCAATCTCCCGTCCCCCGCCTTCGTGCAGTTCCCACCTGAACCGCCGTCCTAACCCACTCGATCGCTGGAACTCGGTGAACTGGACGTCCCTGCAGCCCCGAATGAACACGGACCCACGTGATCAAGCACGTGATTGAGGCAATTTTCTTTTGCTTCGATCGTATTTGCGTTGATCGTGTAGCGAAGCCGGACCGGTGTGCCCGGTATCTCCCCGCGGTCGCAAGACGCCGCAAGATTGTGACAAGAATACGGCGATCGCCTATCGTAAAGAGAGGGTGTCAAGATACCTGCGGCCCAGGCATCTCGCCGAGCGTCAGGGCGAATAGTCGATCCAGCGAAAACGGCAAGATACATGGTTGACAATATCCGAGTAGGCGGCCTATATTTCGCATGCACGGCGCGCCGCCGCTCGGCGGAATGGCGCGCCTCCGAAGCTCTTCACTGATACTGGCGATCTGCCACCGACTCTAGTCGGAGGTAGTCGTTTCGCCGGCTCTGGAGTGTTTGGAGATGGGGATTCCATATGCCCCGGGCTGTTTGACAGGTGAATCGGAAGAAAGAGAAACGTGGACGGCGGAGTCCTTGCGGGTCGCGTGCATGTGGAGTTGTGGTCTATGTAAATAGACCGCGATTTCGTTGCGGCGCGGCCGGACGAGACTTCGGCGGTACACGTTTCAGGTCAACACCAAAAAATTCGTGATGCCGAGGGAAGGTCCTTGCGGTGCAAAATCGCTGGGGCATTCTTAACGCGCGCGAAAGTTTAGGTGGGACCTCGTCAAACGTTGTGATCAGCCGGAACAAAATCTCATCCAACTTGAGAGTTTGATCCTGGCTCAGAGCGAACGCTGGCGGCAGGCTTAACACATGCAAGTCGAGCGCTCGTAGCAATACGAGAGCGGCAGACGGGAGAGTAACACGTGGGAACGTACCCTTCGGTTCGGAATAACCCAGGGAAACTTGGGCTAATACCGGATACGTCCGTAAGGAGAAAGATTTATCGCCG
>DATGCX010000361.1:0-25254 GCA_035311445.1 Xanthobacteraceae bacterium
CGTGTTTGTGCGCATCGGGCCCCGCATGATCGCCCTGTTGCCGGGCCGCGACGTCGATCTGGGGCGGGTCGATCCCGATCATGAAATCGTGGTATCGCGGCAACCGGGCGCGGCCGGCCTCATCTATGACGTGGAGGTTAAACGCCCGGCTGCGGAAACGCGGGCTTCACTGGCATAGCGCGCCGGTGACGAAATGCTCCATGGTGCATACGCCTTCAGACTTGTCGCGGTTGGACACCCGATAGGCCGGCGGGCACTTCTCAACGGTTTGAAAATCAACGCTGGTGCCCCCTGCATAGCCCTTGGCACGACACAGCGCTTCAGCGGCGACGCGACAATCTGGGGCGCCGTTGGGCGCGAGGACGCAGCGTTCCCGACCGGCGATGACGGCGCTAACTGGCAGCTTCGTTACGCTCACCGCTGCGTTGCGGGCGGCCTCGGCGGCCCCCTTGGCGGCCTGGCCGGCCTGCCCCCCGACGCTCCCCACCATCGCACCGAATCCAGCGCCGACGTTGCTGACACCCTGCTGCACCCAGTTCCCGAACGCATCGACGAAGCCTTGGGGCTCTGATTGTGGCCGCGGGTCGGCGGGAACAGACGATGGGACTTCCGGGCCTGGTGTCTGTGCGGCAGCTGAGACGCATACACATACAAAAACGCAGAGCGCAAGCAAACACGGCGTGACGCGGGTGCCACTCAGGGCATCGTCGGGCCTGCCCCGCCATGCGCAACATTGCACTTCCGCCTTAATTCTCATCGGCGGTTCCGATGTCCTGGTCAGTTCGTAGGGCCACCTTACGGCGCCAGATCACGTTAGCCGCCATTCATTTAGAATAGATAGATTGCGGCAAAAATGCCGACGAGAAGGACTACCACGCCTAGCGCGAACCAGAAGCCGAGGCGCCTTTCAATGATCTCGCGAGCCATTTCTCCGTAACGGTTCAGCAGGAACGCGACCAGATAAAATCGCATGCCGCGGGCCACAAACGAAAATACGACAAACAGCCAGATATTGTATCCGGCAAAGCCGGACGTAATCGTCACCAGTTTGTATGGAATGGGGGTGATCCCTTTGACCAGGATGATCAAAGTGCCCCAGCGCGCATAGCCTTCGCGGAACGCCTCGACCTTGTCGCCCAGGCCATAAAGGGAGATGACCCAGTGGCCTACCGAGTCATACAGCAGGGCGCCTATTCCGTAACCGAGCACGCCTCCCGCAACGGAGGTCAGGGTGCAAACCGTGGCGTAGGTCCAGGCTTTTTTTGGTCGCGCCAGCGACATCGGAATCAGCATGACGTCGGGAGGAACCGGAAAAAAAGAACTCTCCACGAACGAAACTATGCCCATCAGCCAAAGAGCATGGGGTTTGTCGGCGGCGGCAATACACCAGTCATAAGCGCGTTTCAGCATGGCGCGCCTGGATATAGGCGATGCACGTCATTGTCCATTGATTAGGTGTTAACCGAGGCGCGAACCTGCATTTTTGCTGGAACGCGACAACATCGGTCCTGCCGGCAGATTCGATCAAAACCCGCGCAAATGTGCACTCACCGGCGACGGCGTGCGCGGCGAGCAGGCAATGCGGTGATTGCCAGCTCCGCGGCATTTGCATCGCCCTTGACCGGCACATCATACTTCAGCAGCTTTTCGGCGATCCCGAACAAGTGCTCTCGCCGGTTCATCTCTTTCCATACATCCGCAGGCCGAATCGCGGTCGTGGCCCACATTACGACCAGGTTGTAGAGGAGGTCGGCACTTTCGCGGATTACTGCCTCACGATCACCATTCATGGCATCGATGACGACCTCGACGGCTTCCTCGCCGAGCTTCTTGGCGATCTTGGCGCGGCCCGCACGCAGCAATCGGGCCGTGCGCGAAACGACCGGATCGGAACCTTTTGCGGCAAGCACCGCTTCGTAAAGTCGTTCGATCGAATCAACCATTGGACTACCCTAGTCCCAACGCGGTAATCGGCAAGTTAGCCAGTCGCGTTATGGTAAAAAAAGCGACGCTAGGCCGCGCCGCGGCACCGTCATGATTGCTCCGCCAGCAGGCTTGCATTTCCTCCGACCGCTGCAGTGTTCACGCTCACGAGCTGCTCGAGGGCGAAACGGCGGAGATAATTCGGGCCGCCAGCTTTAGGCCCGGTGCCCGACAAGCCGGCGCCGCCAAACGGCTGGGTACCGACCACCGCTCCAATGATGTTGCGATTGACGTAGACATTGCCGACCGCGAGGTGCTGGACGATGTGGCGGACCGTGGTATCGATCCGCGACTGGACGCCGAGGGTGAGGCCATAGCCGCTGTCCGCGATATCGTCGAGAAGGCGCTCAAGCCCGTCGGCCCGATAGCGGACCACATGGAGCACGGGGCCGAACACCTCTTCCTGCAGATCACTGGCGCGCTCCAGTTCGATGATGGTGGGCGCAACGTAATGGCCGCCGGGCCGGAGACCATCACCCGAAATTCCGCGGAACAGGACGCGGCCTTGCGCATCCATTCCGGCGATCCAGCGATCAAGCTTGTCCTTCGCCTCGGCGTCGATCACCGGCCCCACATGGGTTGCGGGGTCGCGCGGGTCGCCGAGCTTAAGCTCGCGGGCGGCGCCCGCCACCATCTCGGTGACCCGCTCCGCGATGTCGTCCTGGATGCACAGGAGCCGCAGCGCAGAGCAGCGCTGGCCGGCGGAGCGGAACGCGGACGCGATCACGTCATCGGTAACCTGCTCCGGCAGCGCTGTCGCGTCGACGATCATGGCATTGATACCGCCAGTTTCGGCGATCAGCGGCACGATCGGGCCCTCCCTTTTGGCAAGCGCCCGGTTGATAATCCGCCCCACTTCGGTCGACCCCGTAAAGGCAACACCTGCGGCGCTCGGATGGGCGACCAGCAGGCCTCCGATGGCGCCATCACCTGGAATGAGATGAAGCGCCGTCGGGGCAACCCCGGCCCGGTGAAACAGGCCTACCGCCTCGGCAGCGATCAGCGGCGTTTGCTCAGCGGGCTTGGCGATGACTGCGTTGCCGGCGACGAGTGCCGCCATAATCTGGCCGGTGAAGATCGCAAGCGGGAAATTCCACGGGCTGATGCAGATGAACACGCCGCGGCCGCGGTGATGCAATTCGTTGGTCTCGCCGGTCGGGCCCGGCAACGACTCCGGAACCAGGCGGCGCCGGGCCTCGACGGCGTAGTAGCGACAGAGGTCTGCTGCCTCGCGCACTTCGGCTACGGCATCGTCAAGCGTCTTGCCACCTTCCGCCTGCAGGAGCGCAATCAGCCGGCCGCGATTCTCTTCCAGGATATCGGCGGCGCGGTCGAGCGCGGCGGCCCGCGCCTGGACGGGCGTCGCGTTCCATCCCGGAAAGCCCGCCTCGGCCGCCACGAACGCGGAGCGCACGATGGCCTCATCACCTTCGGTCACCGTTCCAACCACGGAGCCATCGATGGGCGAGGACACCGTGCGGACACGTCCCTTGATCGTGATTCCGTCGACCAGCGGCTGTGCGGCGGCGTTGACTGATGTCCCATCGTGCACCTGCGAGAGCAAGCCTGCGAGGCTTTCGGCGTGTCCGAACTCGACGCCCGACGAGTTTTTCCGCTCGGGCGCGTACAGATCAGGGGGCCGTGGAATTTTCCGATGGCGCGCGTGGCTCGGATCGCCAATGACGGCCTGCGGGCGCTCCAGGATCGCCGATAGCGGCACCTTGGGATCGGCCGCCGCATACACAAATGACGAATTGGCGCCGTTCTCTAAGAGCCGGCGCACCAGGTAGGCAAGGAGGTCGCGATGGCCGCCGACCGGAGCGTAGACGCGGCAAGCCGCTTCGGGCTCGGCGCGCAACAGCGCCTCATAGAGCGTCTCGCCCATGCCATAGAGGCGCTGGAATTCGTAGCCCGCAATACCGCCTGCGGCCTCAACGACGCTTGCGACAGTCAGCGCATTGTGGGTCGCAATCTGCGGATAGACCACCGGCCGTGCGGCCAGCAGCTTGCGGACGCAGGTCATGTAACACAGGTCGGTCATCGCCTTGCGGGAGAACACTGGATAATCGGCCAGGCCCCGTTCCTGGGCTCGCTTGACCTCGGTGTCCCAATAGGCCCCCTTCACCAGCCGCACCATTAGGCGGCGACCACACGCGCGGGCCGCCTCGATCGCCCAGTCGATGACGGCCGGGGCACGCTTTTGATAAGCCTGCACGGCCAGCCCGAAGCCGCTCCACGCTGCGAGAGACGGATCAGCGAGCGCGCGAGCCACAATGTCCAGGGACAGTTCCAGCCGGTCCGCTTCCTCGGCATCGATGGTGAGGTTGAGGTCATGCGCCTTGGCGGCCCGCGCAAGCTCGATCACGCGTGGCGTCAGCTCCGCCATGACTCGCTTCCGCGAAACAGCCTCGTAGCGGGGATGGAGGGCAGAAAGCTTTACCGAGATGCCAGGCCGCTGCGGCAATGTCGCAGCCCCGGCGGCCCGGCCAATAGCCGCGACGGCTTTTGCATAAGCCTCGTAATAGCGCTTGGCGTCGGCACTGGTGCGGGCGCCTTCGCCCAGCATGTCGAAGGAGTAGCGAAATTCCGCGTGCGCAGCGCCGCGTGATAGGGCTTCCTCGATGGTCTGGCCAAGCACAAAATGGGAGCCGAGGAGACGCATCGCTTGGCGTGTAGCGGTTCGCACCGCCGGCCGCCCCAGTCGGCTTACAAGTTCGTGCAGAATGCTTTCCGGCGTTTCGTGACTGGCAATCACCCGTGCCGAAATACCGAGCGCCCAGGCCGAGGCGGAGACCAAGATAGCGCCGGAGCGCAGCTCGTGGGCGGCGAAATCGCCGGTCGACAGTTTATCCTCAATCAGCCGATCCGCAGTCGCGGCATCGGGTACCCGCAGCAAGGCCTCAGCCAGCACCATGAGGGCAAGGCCCTCCTTGGTGGAAAGGGAATATTCCCGTAAGAAATCCTCAACGCCGCCGATGCCGCCCACGCGGGCTCTGATTGCTTTGACGAGGCCACTGGCCCGCGCGTTGACTCGCGCCTCGGCATCGGGCGGCAGCGGCGCGGTTTCCCGAAAGGCGGCGGCGAGGTCCTCATCCGGCTGTGTGTAGGGAGCGCGGAAGGGCGGAATTTTCACGTCGGGTGGGTGGAGATCGTCGTTGGTCATGGGGCGTCCATGGCTGGAGCGAGGCTCGATGAAGTTGATCTAACCCTTCGTCCATCACGCGGGCTTCACCCGCAGTTCCATCTTCTTCGTATGAAGATGGATAGTCTGGTCAAGCCCGGCAATAACGCACGCGGACAAGTCGTCGCCTTGTCGTTTCTTCCGGCATCCTCTTAACTGCAATGACATTTGTTATAGCGATGACAGTTGCGGGCCGCTAAAGAGGGAGGAATGCGGCGTGGCCCGGCGTCGTTGCTTGTTGGTCAGGAGATTTGTTTATGGGCTTCTTCCGCTTTCTCCGCCCCCTTATGCGCCTCCGGCAAGCAACTTGTGCCGCCGCGGGCCTTGTCGCGGCGACGACCATCAGCGCGGCCGCCGCCCAGACACCGATTAAGTTCAGTCTCGACTTCAAGTTCGAGGGCCCATCGGCGCCGTTTCTGGTCGGGATCGACCGGGGTTATTATCAGGCCGAGGGCCTAAACGTTACCATCGATGCCGCAGCAGGCTCGGTCGAGCCCGTCACACGCGTTGCCTCCGGCGCATACGATATGGGCTTCGGCGATATCAATGCACTCATCCGGTTCCGCGACCAGAACCCCAACGTGCCCGTCAAGGCCGTGTTCATGGTCTACAATCGCCCGCCCTTCTCGATTGTCACCCGCAGGAGCCGCGGCGTAACCACGCCTAAGGACCTGGAAGGCAAGAAGCTTGCTGCGCCGGCCGCCGATGGGGCGTTCGCGCAATGGAAAATTTTTGCCCAGGCCAACGGCATCGATGCGTCGAAGGTCGCCATCGAGAATGTGGGTTTCCCGGTCCGTGAGCCGATGCTTGCCGCCGGCCAAGTCGATGCCATCACGGGGTTCGCGTTTTCCTCCTACATCAACCTGAAGGATCGTGGCGTTCCGGTCGACGACATCGTGGTGCTGCTGATGGCTGATTATGGCGTCAATCTTTATGGCAATGCCATCATTGTGAATCCGAAATTCGCGACCGACCATCCGGACGCCGTCAAAGGCTTTCTGCGCGCCTTCCTCAAGGGACTCAAGAGCACCGTAAAGGACCCTTCGTCCGCGGTCGATTCGGTAATCAAGCGCAATGACATCGCCAAGAAGGATGTGGAGCTTGAGCGTCTCAATATGGCCCTGCGCGACAACATTCTGACGCCGGAAGCCTTGGCCGACGGCCTCGGCAGCGTGGATGCAGCGAGGCTCGACAGGACGATCGACCAGATCGCCCAAACCTACGAGTTCAAGACCAAGCCGAAGGGCGCCGACATATTCGATTCCTCGTCCCTGCCGCCTGCCGCCGATCGGACGGCGGATTGACGGGTAAGCGCGCCAGGGACGCCATGGAAAGGTGCCGATGAGCCTGTGGCGCCTCTACGCACGGGTGCTGTCCCTGCTTGGTTCGGAGGGGCGCCTGGGGCTTTATCTCGCGATCGCCAATTTCGCGCTGGCCGGCGCCCAGTTCGCCGAACCTGTGCTGTTCGGGCGGATCATCGACGCGCTTGCGCGCTCCCAGGCCAGCGGCGCCCTTGCAGCATGGTCGGACCTGCTCGTCCTCGTTGCTGCCTGGGTCGGCTTCGGACTGTTCACGATTGTGTGCGGCGTCATGGTTGCGCTTCATGCGGACCGGCTGGCGCATCGCCGTCGTCTGGTGGTGCTGACCGGCTTTTTCGATCACGTGTTGCAGTTGCCGCTGAGCTTTCATCACACGGCCCATTCTGGCAGGCTGCTGAAAATCATGCTGGCCGGCACCGACGCGCTGTGGGGGCTGTGGCTCAATTTTTTCCGCGAATCCTTTGCCGCCGCCGTTTCGCTCGCCATCCTGCTGCCGCTGTCCCTCTACTTCAATTGGGCGCTCGGTGCGGTCCTGATTGTCGTATGCGTGATTTTCGCATTCTTTACTTGGCTGGTGGTCAACAAGACCGAAACCCTGCAGCGTTCGGTCGAGGGGCACTATTCGGGTCTCGCGGAACGTGCGTCCGACGCGCTCGGAAATATAGCACTGGTGCAGGGCTTCGTCCGCGTCGAGGCCGAGGTCTCAAGCCTGCGCAACGTTGGCGACCAATTGCTGTCAGTGCAGATGCCGGTGCTCTCCTGGTGGGCCGTGGTGGCGGTGCTCACCCGCGCCTCAACCACGATCACGCTGCTCGCGATCTTTCTGGTCGGCGTCTACCTGCATCTCAACGGCCGCGCCTCGATCGGCGACATCGTCATGTTCATGAATTTTGCCGGCGCGCTGATCGGCCAGCTCGAGAAGGTGGTGCGTTTCGTCAACAGCGTGTTCATGGACGCGCCACGACTTAAGGAGTTCTTCACCGTGCTCGACACCGAATCGGAGGTGCGGGACCGTCCCGACGCAGTTGATCCAGGCCGCGTTCGCGGGCTGGTGGAATTCCGGGACGTCACGTTTTCGTATGACGGCAAGCGGTCGGCGGTCGCCGATCTCAACTTCACGGCGTTGCCCGGCGAAACCATTGCCCTCGTCGGTGGCACAGGCGCCGGCAAGTCGACCGCGCTGGCGCTCCTGCACCGCGCCTTCGACCCACAGTCCGGCAAGATTCAGGTCGACGGCGTCAACATCCGCGACATGCAACTGGCTGCACTGCGCCGCAATATCGGCGTCGTGTTCCAGGAAGCCCTGCTGCTCAACCGTTCGATCGCCGATAACCTGTGCATCGGCAAGCCGGACGCCACTGCGGCGGAAATGTGCGACGCCGCCGCCCGCGCTCAGGCGCTCGATTTCATCGAAAACGCTCCCGGCGGATTCGACGCCCCGGTGGGCGAGCGCGGCCGCTCTCTGTCGGGCGGCGAGCGCCAGCGTCTGTCGATCGCCCGCGCGCTGCTGAAAGATCCGCCGATCCTGATTCTCGACGAGGCTACCAGTTCGCTGGATGCCGCCACCGAATTCAAAGTGCAGGCCGCGCTCGACGAAGTCATGAGGCACCGCACCACCTTCGTGATCGCCCACCGCCTGTCGACCGTGCGCAACGCGACCCGCATTCTGGTGTTCGAGAACGGACACATTGTCGAGACCGGGACGTTCGACGAGCTGGTGGCGATGGGCGGCCGCTTTGCGGCGCTCGCCAAGGCGCAGTTCATGACAACGGAGATGAAAGCCGGGAAGCCGGACATTCATCCGGCAGAGATCTGAGTGTCACGACTCACTGAGCGCCCTTGCTTGTTCGTATACCCGCATGTCGAACCGCCGAGATGGATGTCAGCCTTAGGCTCGGTCGCCTTGACGACCTCCCGTTTTCGCGCCCACCAGGGATACGCGACCGCGGTAGCGTTTGGCGGATGTGTGCCTGACCGGGATGGGTCTGCGGCGTTTCAAAATCGTCTTGAACTTTGCCACAAGGAAGGGCGCCCGCACCATGTTGGGAGAGCCGTCAAGAGCCTGCCGCGCAATGCCAAGCCCCTCGCGATATCGGCCCGCATTTCCAAGCAACGTCGCCAGGTTCAGCTGGATTTCCGCGCTGTCGGGCATCAGACGCAGCGCCTGCCTGTAGCGCTCTTCGGCGGATTCAGTTTGGCCCGTGCGATCGAGAGTCACGGCCAGATTATTCAGGGCTTGCGCAAACCTTGGATCAAGCCGAACGGCTGTTTCATAACAATTGCAGCTTTCCTCGAGCAAGTCGCGTCGCACCAGGATCGTTCCCAAGGTCTCCCAAGCCCTGGCACAACCGGGATCGCATTGAACCGCGCGCCGGGCGGCGGCCTCAGCCGCTTCCGAGTGACCCTGTCGGTCGAGCATCTCAGCATAATCGCGATGCCATATCGCGGGCGCGTCCGGATCGGCGCAGGCCCGTGACATAAATTTCAGCGCGATCTCGGCGTGTCCCCGCCGAAAGGCCGAAAGCCCGATTTCGCGCAGGACGGATGCCTCGGTTGGGCTTGAGCCAGAGGCTATGTCGCGCTTGCGCACGTGCATTTTTCCAGGAGTTGCTGTCATCGCTACCGCCGCGGGTATTGGGAATTTTGTAGGCTGCTGCTAACGCGCCACTGTATGTCGGTTCCGATTCCTGACGTGACTTAGCTTCCTCAGTGCCCAACTGAGCTGTCGTCTGCCACTTTGGCGGATCCATATCGGTCTTCAGCTACTCCCGACAACAACGATGCTGAGCTCAATGATTCGTCCGCCGGACCACAACCTAGGGTTAAAATCATACCACACGGGATGTCGGGAACCAGACATTGATAGCACCGGAAATTTGATCACGATCAAACCTCTGTTCTTTTTTTTGAAGCAGAGTGCATGCGTTGCATCCCGTCTTAAATCCGTTGACTGGAGGCAAAGATGCCCCCTTCGATACCGCGGACCATTTCGCCCGGCCCCGCCCTCCGGGCGATCGATCCGTGGCTTTCGGAAAACCAAAAGCCTGGCGAACTGAAGCAACTGTTGAGCGACGCAGAGCGTGCCCGATTGGGCAGCATCGCGTCGATCGTTCGCTTCGCAAGAGGCGCAGAAATTTACCGTGCAGGTGATCCGGCCGTCGCAATCTTCAACGTCGTGAGCGGAGTCGTAAAGGCGTTTAGAACTGCCCGCGACGGCAGCGAACATATTGCTGCGTTCCTGTTTCCTGGCGACGTATTCGGTCTATCCACAGAGGGGCGTTATATCCATTCGACGAAGGCGGTTACGCCGGTTACTGCCTATGAGTTTCCATTTTCAACGTTGCGCGGCGTTCGTTCGAACGATGCTGGCCTGGAGTTTCACATCATACGCAAGCTTTGCCATGAACTCCGTCAAGCCCGGCGGCATGCGTTTTTGCTTTCGCAGCACCGGGCACTCTCCAAGTTGGCGATGTTCCTCCAGATGCTGGAGCAACTTCAAGCTGCCAGAGGCGAACCGACCGCCGAGATATATCTTCCAATGGGTCGCTCCGACATCGGCGAATACGTCGGTATGTCACTTGCTGCCGTGAGCAGGGGTTTCCACACCTTGGCGAGGCGAGGTATTATAAGCAGCCGCGGCCTCAGACATGTTAAGATCGTCGATCGCAGCGCCTTTGAGAAGCTCGCTCCCGATCCCTACGGACCGTCCCCAACGACCGTTCAGTGAACGCTACACGTCGATTGCCCGCCGCACGCCCCTGCGTAAGGAGCCTTCTGACCCGAGATCAAGGCCGGTGCCGAAATATGCTCTAAATGATGCCGTGCTTTTGCGGCTTCAGCGCGTTGCCCAATACGGCGCATTGTTCTTGAACAGCTTTTTCGGGATCGAGCCGTAGACGACCTGAACGGAATCGACGGCCTCGGCAATCCGGAAATCGACCGCGATGCTGGCGAGCGCATAGGCATCGGCGGGAGTCAAACCGAAACGCTGCTGCAGGAACTCCACGGTCTCCCGGGTCGCCTCCCGCATCGCCACGTCGAGATTGAGATCCATCCCCATGGTGTAATAATTCGCGGCGTCTTCTGCGCGGGGCCATTGCATGGCCTTGCCAAGACCCTTGTGGATGATGAATTGCAGCGTCGCGGATAGCGAGGCCTCGATGGCGGTTCCGTTGACCTCGCCGTCGCCCTGCACCGCATGGGAGTCACCGGTGAAGAACTGCGCGCCGGTGTTGAAGACCGGCACATACAGCGTCGCGCCAGCGGCGAGCTTGTTGAAATCCATGTTGCCGCCCCACTTCGAAGGCGGACGCGAACTGACCAGCAGGAGATCGCGCGGCGGGGCGACCGCCATGATGCCCATGAACGGTGACAATGGAATTTCGATCTCCCTTGAGAACAGCGCGACGTTGCGAGCGGGATCGAGATTGATGATCTTCGGCGTCGGCGCGGTCAGAAGGTCTCCGAGCACGCCGGCGCGGGGGCCGGAATTGTTGACCCCATACGGTACCCGCAGATCGAACTTGTGAATGCGCACTTCGAGCATGTCGCCGGGCGCTGCGCTCTCGATGTAGAGCGGGCCCGTCAGGACATGGGCACTCAGTCCCTTCACGCGCGAGACCATCCGGTAGATGTCACTCGCGTCCTGCAGCACCTGATCGGGCGGGATGCCGGCCGCGCCGAAAAACGTCACCGGGTCGTCCCTGGTCAGCAGCCCCTGGTGGGAGACTGTGTCGATCTTCACGGTCTGGCCCGACTTGATGGTAAGGGCAGGCGGCAGGTCAGCCGTGATGTAGCCCCAGACCACGTTTTGCGGCGTGGAACGCAACGTCGCGTCGGGCACGGGATTTGCCGGCGCGGTTTGCGCCGCCGCCGCGCATGCCAGGCTCGCGACGGCGCCGATGATCAAGGCGCCACCGATGCAGCGCACACTGCGTGCCAACATGATCTCTCCTCACATTGCCGGTTATTGCCGCATCGGCAGTCCACTATAGACCGTGTTGCCGCGCAATAGACCGGCGCTTTACTCGACCAACGAATGCCTTCTCATGAAGATTAAAAACCCGCGCTGTTGATGGCCAGAAAATGTTCAGCGATTTTTGGCAGAACGAAGTACCCCTAAAAAATAACACACAATCAATGGCTTGCGCGCACCCCAAAACAGGGCCCCTCACTCCTCGACGATCTGTCCCCCGTCATGGCCGCGGCCGATCCGGCCCAGCCAAACCCCTTCACGCCGCGGTCACAAGTAGTAAGATGAACCCAATAGCTCGTGAGAAGGCTTTTCGAGAATTCGGAGGAAAAGCAATGCGACAAGGGGTTTTGGTTGCGGCATTCGCGGTCGCAGCGACGTCCGCGGCTTTCGCTCAAGGCGCACCTAACGGCTTCAACGACACCCAACGGGAAGGATTGCGGCTGTTCAGCCAGTCCTGCGGCGTCTGCCACACCCTCGTCCAGCAGCGAACCCGCCAGTACGGGCCAGTGCTGTCGCGCGAAACCCTGGGCGGCGATGAAGAGCTGATGCGCGAATACATCAGCAACGGCACGCCGCGTATGCCGGGCTTCCGCTACTATTTCGAGCCCGAGCAGATCAGCTCCATCGTTCAGTACATCAAGACCGTCGCGCCGCCGGCGCAGCCTGCTGGTGCCCGATAGTTCGTAATACACTTACGCCACGTCAATTCGTCACGCATCCGTGCCACCCGGTTAGGAGATCGAGCCATGAGAAATCCGAGAAGCTTTGCGATGATCGGTACGGTATTTGCGGCTGCCATGTCGGCAACCGCGTTCACTCCCTTGGCAGCCAATGCGGCCGATGCCGTTCTGAGCGGCGCCATCAGGTCGGCCGACGGCGCCGCGTTGGGCGGGGTCACGGTTTCGGCGCGTGCCGACGGCTCCAATGTCGTCACGTCGGTCTTCACCGATGAGACCGGCAACTACTACTTCCCACCGCTTGCGAGCGGCAAATACAAGGTCTGGGCGCAGGCGACCACGTTCGATACCGTCCGCGGCGACGTCGATCTTTCCGCTGCCAAGCGGCAAGACTTCACGCTCAAGCCCCTCAAGGATTTCGTGCGCCAGCTACCGGGCGACATGATTCTGGCGGCACTCCCGGATTCGACGCCGGAAGACGCCAACATGAAGACGATCATACAGAACAACTGCACGGCCTGTCACACGCCGAGCTACATCCTGCAGCACAAGTTCGATGAGGCCGGCTGGAACGCGATCATCAACCTGATGAAGCACGCCAACGTCTACGGCGTCTATCAGGGGCCGGAGCACAAGGCGAGCCCCGTGCTCGACCACAATCAAAAGCAGCTCGCGGCCTACCTCGCACGGGCGCGTGGCCCCGGCGAGACCTCGATGAAGTTCAATCTGCGTCCGCGGCCGACCGGCGAGGCGGCTCGCGTCGTGTTCACCGATTACGAGGCGCCGCCGGATCCGGATGTGGGTATGCCCTACAAGGTGCTGACCAACAACGGCACCGACTGGTCGCTCGGCACGCCGTCGGTGATCTATCCGGGTTTCGGCGTGCATGACGCCTGGATCGACGCCGAGGGCAAGAGCGTCTATTTCACCTGTAATGTGCCCAATAACGTCCTCACGCTGGGCAAGTTCGACCTTAAGACCGGCGCATTCAAGCCCTTGAAAGTGGCCGCCGCCAATGGCCTCGCCGCCCCCGCGCACGGCATGACCCGGACGCCGGACGGCACCATCTGGTTCAACGTCAACCCGGGCAAGGGCGGTCTCGGCAAGCTCGATACCAAGACCGACAAGGTCGAGGTGTTTATCCCGCCGGAAGGCATGGCGCCGACCGGCGGCGCCACCACCGTCGACTATGATGGCCGCGGCATGATCTGGGTGTCGTCACCGACCGGCGCGCTGCGTTTCGATCCGGCGGCGGAGAAGTTCACCGAGTATAAGTCGCCGACGCCGAAAGCCGCCAATGGCGGTATCGGTCTCACCTACGGGGTGGCCGCCGACCGCGATGGCAACGGCTACTGGGCCCAGATGGCAATCGACACCGTCGGCATCGGCGATGGCAAATACGGCACCGCCAAGGAGCTGAAGCTGCCGCCTGTCGCGGCGGTGCGCGATCGGCTGTCCTCCCAGGACGTCGCGTTCTACGAAGCCAACGGTGCCCCGGACTTCAGCAACCCGGCCCCTTATGCGCAGGGACCGCGCCGCATGGGCACCGACAAGAACGACGACGTGCTCTATGTCGGCAACTCATGGGCGGGTACGCTCGCCAAGATCAACACGCGCACGCAGGAGACCAGCACCATCCCGCTGCCGCCGCTGCGCAAGCCCTATCATGTGGCGGTCGACTCGCACCACAACGCCTGGCTCAACATCTGGATGACCGACCAGGTGCTGCGCTACGATCCGAAGGCGAACACGTTTACGGCCTTCGATATCCCGACGCGCGGCTCCGAGGTGCGTTACGTCTCGGTGTTCGAGAAGGACGGCAAGATGCAGGTGGTGCTGCCGTCGTTCCGCACCCGCAAGGTCACCGTGATGGCGTTCCGCAGCGAGAACGATATTGCGGCGGCTAAGGCGCAGGCGGCGCAGTAAGCGTGTAATTGGCGCCGCCGGGATAGCGCGGCGCACGTAAATGCAATGAGACTTTTGATGGCCGGGCACGTCCCGGCCGTTTTTTCCGCTATGCTGAGCCGGCCGTCTTTGAACAGCCTGATCAGGACTTTTGGAGATCAGCATGCGGATGCTCCTCCACGTAGCTCTGATATCTGCGCCTATCGTGACGATTTGTGCGGCCCAAGAACAGGATCGCAAGGCTCCGTCAATCGAACAGCAGCCGCGGATCGTCACGCCCGCGAGTCGCGAGCATCCCTTCCCGTGGTGTGGTGAGTCTATACCCCGCCGCGATTTTTCAACCTGCGCGCCGGACGATCGAAGATGCGAGGTGGCAAGGAAGATGGGTGGCTGCATCGTCGACGATATCCTGCGGGCGAAGCGTAGACCAGCTCGGTAGCGCGCAAGGATGGTTGAGCGAAGCGAAACCGATCGATACCTGCGCAATCGAATTGTCACCATTCGCTGCATCGGCGCGATGGGGTTCGCTTCGTTCAACCATCCTACGACCTGCGCTCAACCATCCCGCAATCATCGACATTCATCGCCTGTTTCGATACCTTGATAGCGGGATGCCGACGCGCGTCCCGCTATCGTCCGTTCTCGAAACCAATTGGGGGAGAACCGGTCATGCATCTTTCAGCCACAAATCACGACGTCAGCCAAGAAACCGCGATATTGCGCGCGCGACGTTGGATATTCGGTGCGCTCGCCGTGGCGATCCTCGCCGGCATTGCGTTGTTTGCTACGACAAAGGCGCCCGCTCAAACACCCGCGCCCTCCGTCAAGCTCTACATCTTCGATCTCGGGCAGCTCAAAAGCGCCAATCCACAGCCTTTGCTCGATCGCGGCGTCACCGTGACGGACATGTCGGTCGTCGCCTATCTCATCGTGCATCCGCGCGGGACACTGCTGTGGGATTCCGGCACCATATCGGACGAACTGGTGAAGCCCGAAGGCACCACGGTCGCCCGCGCCACGGTCAAGAAGACGCTCGTCGGACAACTGGCGGAGATCGGCTACAAGCCGGCCGACATCACCTATCTCGCCCTGTCGCATTATCACTACGATCATTCGGCCAACGCCAACGGGTTCGCCGGCTCGACCTGGCTGGTGCAGCGGCCCGAGCGCGCAGCGATGTTCCCGGATACGCCGCCGGCCAATCCGATCGATCCAAATGTTGCGGCAAAATTCAGCGCGCTCAAGGCCAGCAAGACGATGCTGCTCGACGGCGATCATGACGTGTTCGGCGACGGGTCGGTGGTGATCCTGTCAACTCCGGGACATACGCCCGGGCATCAATCGCTGTTCGTCAATCTCGCGAAATTCGGGCCGCTGGTCCTCTCGGGCGATCTCTATCACTACCCGTCCGAGCACACCCTCAAGGATTTCCTCCCCTTCGGCGGTCGCGGCGACGATGCCCAGGAGGCGACCTCAAAGGCGAAGGTCGAGGCACTCCTCAAGGACAAGGGGGCAACCCTGTGGATCCAGCACGACATCGTGGCCGATGCGAACTTGAAGAAGTCGCCTGCCTTCTACGACTAAGAATGGAGTCCATTCGAATGGAAGCACAAAGCGTGTCATCGCCCGCGAAGGCGGGCGACCCAGTCCCCCCTGGCGATGCCGCGGAATACTGGATTCCCGCTTTCGCGGGAATGACACCGCAAAGCTGGGCTGGTTCCTTTTCACCGGAATGCGCTCCAGTGTAGTCGAGGCCGCCATGGACGTGCGACACATCTCTCCGGGCCGCAATCCTCCCAAGGACCTCCACGCGATCATCGAAATTCCACTCGGCGGCGCACCGGTGAAATACGAGATCGATAAGACGACTGGTGCGCTGTTCGTTGATCGTTTTCTGCACACCGCCATGTTCTACCCGGGAAACTACGGCTTCATTCCGCAAACCCTGTCCGCCGACGGCGATCCTTGCGATGTCCTGGTCATCACCCAGGTCGGTGTGGTGCCGGGCGCCGTCGTCCGCTGTCGACCGGTTGGCGCGCTCGTCATGGAAGATGAGGCAGGCCTCGACGAAAAGGTCCTTGCCGTGCCAGTTGACGACCTTCTCCCGTTCTATGCGGGCATCAAGAACTACCGCGACCTGCCCGCCATCATGTGCGAGCAGGTCGCCCATTTCTTCCGGCACTACAAGGACCTGGAAAAAGGCAAATGGGTCACCATCGTGCGCTGGCTTGATGTGGATGCAGCCGAACGCCTGGTGATGGAAGCGATCGACAGAGGGGGGGCGAGTCGCGCTACCTGATCCGCTCCAAGATACTCACGTAGTTCGCCACTGCAGCGCCCCCCATGTTGTAAATTCCGCCGAGCCGCGCGTTGGGCAACTGCATGTCTCCTGCCGTCCCGCAGAGTTGCATCGCGGTGAGCGCGTGCATCGACACGCCGGTGGCGCCGATCGGATGGCCTTTCGCCTTGAGTCCGCCCGAAGGATTGACCGGAAGGGTGCCGTTCTTTTCGGTGAGGCCGTCCCGGATGGCGCGCGCGCCTTCGCCTTGGGGCACGAGTCCCATGGCTTCATATTCGATGAGTTCCGCTATCGTGAAGCAGTCGTGGGTTTCCACGAATGACAGGTCGGAGAGCTTGATCCCCGCCGATGCAAGGGCCCATGACCAAGCCTGCGTGCAGCCTTCGAATTTGAGAATGTCGCGCTTCGACATCGGCAGGAAATCCTGCACGTGGCTGGTGGCACGGAAGATCACGGCTTTTTTCATGGCCAGCGCGGTTTCAACATCGGCGAGCACCAGCGCGGCCGCACCGTCGGAAACGAGCGAGCAATCGGTGCGCTTTAACGGTCCGGCAACATATGGATTTTTTTCGCTCTCGCGGCGGCAGAAATCGAAACCGAGGTCCTTGCGCATTTGCGCATAGGGATTTGCGACACCGTTCTTGTGGTTCTTGGCGGCGATCATGGCGAGGGCGTCCGATTGGTCGCCATATTTCTGGAAATACAGCCCCGCGATCTGGCCGAAAATTCCCGCGAAACCGCCGGCGATATCGGCCTCCTCGCGCACGTAGGATGCCTTGAGCAGATTACGGCCGATCTCGACCGCCGGCGTTGTCGTCATCTGCTCGACCCCGACCACAAGCACGATACGGGCCGGGCCCGCTTCGATCGCCCGAATGCCCTGATGCACGGCCGCGGAACCGGTCGCGCAGGCGTTCTCGACTCGCGTGGCAGGCCTGAAGCGCAAGTCGGGCGAAGCCTGGAGCACCAAGGAGGCGGTAAAATCCTGCGCTGAAAAGCCGGCATTGAAGTGACCGAGCAGGATTTCATCGATATCTGCCGCCGCAACGCCGGCATCATCGAGGGCAGCCTCTGCGGCGCCGACAACCAGGCTTTCCACCGATTCGTTTTCAAGTCGGCCGAAAGGCGTATGGGCCCAGCCGATGATGCACGCGACCATGGAACTCTCCTTTGTCCGAAACCTGACACTTTGTCACGCATTGCTTGGCGGTTGCGGACGTTTTCCTACAGAACATAATCCTGATGGCACTTCACGCCAGCACCTTTGCCATCAGGGGGGTAATGCGGTAAAAGCCGCCATCGTTTGCCGTCTGTTCCAACGTCCCGAAGCAGTGGACCGCATATGGTGCCGTTCTCACCAAAGCTGCTCGTGGTCCCGGCATACGCGCTTGCTTTAACGGCTGGCGCCGGGCTCGCCCTGTCAGCGCTTGATGTCCGTCCGGCGCGGGCCGAGGCGCTGCTTCTCGTTGAAGTCGACTCCGGAAAAGTCATCGACGAGCAGAATGCGACCCATCCATGGTATCCGGCATCCGTCACCAAGCTGATGACCACTTATGTGACATTCAAGGCCGTGCGGGACCGGCGGATCATGCTCGATAGCGTGTTTACGGTGTCGCCCAATGCGGTGGCACAGCAGCCTTCCAAGATGGGGTTCAAGTCCGGAACTCAGGTCACCGTCGATAACGCATTGAAGATGCTGCTGGTGCATTCGGCGAACGACATGGCCGTGGTGCTTGCTGAAGGCGTGTCGGGGTCGATCGAAAAGTTCTCCGACGAAATGAACGCTGCAGCGAAACAGCTCGGTATGACGCAGACGAACTACGTAAATCCCAACGGCCTGCCGGACGACTTGCAGATCACCTCGGCGCGCGACCTCGCAATTCTTGCCCGCGCGCTGATTCGTGAATTTCCCGAATATGATTACTATTGGCACATCGCATCCATCCGGTTGGGCAAGCGTATCTACCGCAACACCAATAAGCTGATCGATGCCTATCCGGGCACCGATGGCATGAAGACGGGCTTCATCTGCGCTTCCGGATTCAATCTGGTCGCCACCGCGACCCGAGGCGACAAGCGCCTGATCGCCGTCGTGCTGGGCGCAACATCGTCGGCGGGCCGCGCGGTCAAAGCAGCTCAGCTGTTCGAGCGCGGCTTCGGGGTGGATCCGCTCGGATGGCTGATGCCTCCGCTGGGCACGGTGGACTCGCTCGTGCCGGTTGCTGCGGTACCGCCTGATCTGCACGACGATACTTGCGGCAGTAGCCGCCGTCGCCATCCAACCGAGGACGGCGACGAGGCAGGCGAGACGGGCCCAGCCCCGGCAACCGGAACGGACGATCCCGGCGGGCAGCGCTCGCTGCTGCTGTCGAGCCTGCGGAGCGCGATGTCCCGAGGCTCAGCCGTGCTCACGTCCGGATTGGCCGCTGCCATTCCGCCGGTCGACGTCTATACCGGACCAGCGCGCAACGGTATCACGCCCGGTGCGGCAACCGCGGCCACTCCGCCAGCGAAGAAGAAGCCGGGCTCAACCGCAGTTGCGGCCAAGCCGCCCGCCGCCACGCCTGCACAAGCCAGTACTTCGGCCGCAAAACCTGCATCGGCCGGAAAGCCTGCGTCACCTGCGGGTGGCGCGCACTCAAAGCCGGCCAATGCGGACCCATGGGCCGGCATCGAAAAAACCCCACCCGCTAACCCCGGGGCCAAAGGCAAACCAACCGCTGCGGCTTCTTCCAATTCCAAGCCGAAAGAGACCTCCCCGAAGGCGCCGCTGCAAATCGCACCCAAATCGGAGACGCAATGAACGCGCACCAAGCTGCGCGGGCGCCTCTACTTCTTCCGCTCACGGTGCTGACCGGTTTTCTCGGTGCCGGTAAGACCACACTGCTCAATCGCCTGCTAAAGAGCACGACCGACGGCATTTATGATCTTGCCGACACGGCGGTCATCATCAATGAGTTCGGCGAGGTTGGTCTCGATCATCTGCTGGTCGAGCGCGTCGAGGATGGAGTCGTGCTGCTGTCGACGGGGTGCCTGTGCTGCACCTTGCGGGGCGATCTTGTCGATGCATTGGAACGATTGCTGCGCAGCCTTGATAACGGCCGTGCCGTTTTCTCCCGTGTCATCATCGAAACCACGGGCCTCGCCGACCCGGCGCCGGTGCTGCATGTCCTGATGATGCATCCCTATCTGGTCATGCGGTACCGGCTCGACGGCGTCATCACCGTGGTGGATGCCGTCAATGGAGCGGCGACGCTCGATGGCCACGCGGAAGCGGTGAAGCAGGTCGCGGTGGCTGACCGACTCGTGCTCACGAAAACGGACTTGATGACCTCTTCGAGCGGCCGAACTTCGCTCGACGTCCTGCGGGCGCGGCTGCGTGATCTCAATCCCGCCGCTCATCTGCTCGACGCCGCTGCCGGCGAAGCGGACGCGGCGCACCTCCTGAACTGCGGCCTCTACGATCCGACCGACAAAATTCCTGACGTGAACCGCTGGCTCGCCGCCGAGGCCTATGCGGACCCCCATCACCACGATCATCAGCACGATTCCAATCGTCATGATGCTCATATCCGAGCGTTTGCACTGGCTGTGCCACACGCAATCCCGGCCAGCGCGTTCGAGATGTTCATGGATCTGGTGCGCTCACTGCACGGGCCGAACCTCTTGAGAGTCAAGGGCGTGGTAAAGCTTGCCGAGCACCCGGATGCGCCGCTCGTGATTCATGCGGTCCAGCACGTCATGCACCCGACCGCCCGGCTGGAAAGCTGGCCCGACGAGAACCACAATACCCGCATGGTCTTTATCGTGCGCGACATCGAGCCGCGCGTCATCACCGAGCTTTTCAATGCTTTCTTTGGTGACGGCGCGCCCGACCGACCCGACCGCGCCGCGGTTACCGACAATCCCCTTGTGCCGTTCGGCGGCATTGATCGCTGACACAGCGTCGCCGCGGCTTGTCACGAAGGGCTAGTCGCTTGTTTCAGCCAATCTGAAGCGATCGGATCGCCACGAAAGCGATAACAATGGACTCGTGCCGACGGAAGGATGATGTAGGGGCGACCCTTGTGGTCGCCCCTGTTGCCGGATGCGACGAATTGGGCGACCGCGAGGATTGCCCCTAGATCTAATAGTCGGGAGCACCATGGGATTTTTCAAACGACTGCAGGGCGATCTCACATTTCTGCGCGGCGCATGGCGCGTAATCCGGCGTACCTCGCCGATCGCCCGGAACCCGACGCGTATCTTTCCGCTGGTCATCGATGACCTGGCGAAACGTCATGGCGACAAGCCGGCGCTCATTTCCGAGCGCGAGACCCTGACCTATCGGTTGCTCGCCGAGCGCTCGTGCCGGTACGCGCGCTGGGCCCTGGCACAAGGGCTTGGCAGGGGTGACGTGGTTGCCCTGCTGATGACAAATCGGCCCGAATATGTGGCGATCTGGCTGGGGATCATCCGCGCAGGCGGCACGGTCGCCCTCCTCAACACCAATCTTGCGGGCCCAAGCCTTGCGTTCTGCATCGACAGCGTTGCACCCAGGCACGTCATCGTGGCCGGCGAGTTCGTCGACGCCTTCTCGTCGGCCGATCCGTATCGCAAAACCACGCCGCGCGTCTGGCTGCACGGCGAAGCGACCAGCATGCGGTTTCAAGATCGCCTCGACCGCGCCGTTGAGGCGTTCGACGGCGGGTCGCTGCCGGCTGCGGAACGGCCCCGCCTCACCATCGAGGACAAGGCGCTGTTCATATTTACCTCCGGTACCACCGGCCTGCCCAAGGCCGCCAATATCAACCATTTCCGTCTTATGCTGGCGAGCCATGCCTTCGCGGGCGTGATGAATACCGGTCCGAACGACTGTATGTACGACAGCCTGCCGATGTATCACACCAGCGGCGGCGTGCTGGCGATCGGTGCGACCCTGATCGGCGGCGGCAAGGTTTTCATTCGCGAAAAATTTTCCGCGCGCGAATTCTGGGACGACATGGTGCGCCACGGCTGCACGCTCTTCATGTATATCGGCGAGCTCTGCCGCTATCTCGTCAATTGCCCCCCGCATCCGTTGGAACGGGCCCACCGGCTGCGGCTGTGCTGCGGCAACGGGCTGCGGCCCGACATCTGGACCGAATTCCAGTCGCGCTTCGCTGTCCCGTCAATCCTCGAGTTCTATGCCGCGACCGAGGGTAACGTCACGCTGTTCAATCTAGAGGGCAAACCCGGCGCGGTCGGACGTATTCCGTGGTTCCTGGCCCGGAGATTTCCGACCAAAATCGTCCGGTTCGACATCGAGCGGCAGCTGCCTTTACGCGATGCGCTCGGACGTTGCGAGGAGGCTGCACCCGGAGAGGTCGGGGAAGCGGTCGGCCGAATTTTCAGCGACCCGGCGCGGCCAGCAGGCCGCTTCGAGGGCTACTCCAATGCGGCCGACAACGAAGCAAAAATCCTGCGCAACGTGTTTGCGGAAGGCGATGCCTGGTTCCGGTCCGGCGATCTCATGCGCCGCGACCGCGAAGGATATTTCTATTTCATCGACCGTATCGGCGATACCTTCCGCTGGAGGGGCGAAAACGTATCGACCACCGAGGTCTCGGAAGTGATCAGCGCATTCGCGGGGATTCATGAGGCCAATGTGTACGGGGTGGAGGTGCAGGGCCGCGAAGGCCGGGCCGGTATGGCGGCACTCGTTTGCGAACCGGACCTTAGTCTTGCAGAGTTGCGATCGTACCTTTCGGCACGGTTGCCGGAATACGCGCGCCCGCTTTTCCTGCGCATTCGCGGCGAGATCGATGTCACCGCAACGTTCAAGCAGCGCAAGATCGGCTTGGTGAGAGACGGCTTCGATCCGACGCCGATCCGGGATCCGATCTATTTCGACGATCCGCGTGTGCAGGCCTATGTGCGGATGGACGAGGCCCTCTACAGGGAGATCGCGTTCGGAAAGGTGAGATTGTGACGACCCTCGATCGGCAATCCACGCTGCCATCGGCGGGCGATGTGCTCGCTTATTGGCGCGGCCTCGGTCCGGAGCGATGGTTCGTGAAGGATGCTGCGGTCGACTCTGATATCCGCGATAAATTCCAGAACCTTCACGCCGCCGCGCTCAAAGGATTGCTCGGCCACTGGGAGGACGATGCGCCTGGCGCGCTGGCCCAAGTCATTGTGCTCGATCAGTTCTCGCGCAACATCTTCCGCGACAGCGCCGCCGCCTTCGCGGCCGATCCGCTTGCCCGTGCTGCCGCCGGCCGTGCGATCGAGCGCGGGTTCGACCGGCAGACCGCCAAGGTGGAGCGGCCGTTCTTCTACCTCCCCTACATGCATTCGGAGAACCTTGCCGACCAGGAGCGTTGCGTCGAGCTGTGCCGGGCAGCAGGCGATGAAGACACCCTCAAATATGCCGAGCTTCACGCCGATATCATCCGCCGCTTCGGCCGGTTCCCACACCGCAACGCCGTGCTCGGCCGCGGTACCACGCCGGAGGAGCAGGCGTTTCTGGATGGGGGCGGGTTTGCGGGGTGAGCGGTCTCCGATCATGCCCTCCTTTCACGGCGTTTTTCCCTATCTGGTCTCGCCCATCGATCGCGGCGGCCGCATCAAGACCGACGTCCTCGCCCACCTTGTAGGCGACCTCATTACGGCGGGCGTGCATGGCCTGACGCCGCTCGGCTCAACCGGCGAATTCGCATATCTGGATCGCGAACAGCGCGCCGCGATCGTGAAGACCACCATCGCGGCGGCGGCCGGCAGGGTGCCGGTGGTGGCGGGAGTAGCGTCGACCTCGACGGCCGACGCGGTCGCCCAAGCCCAGAATTATCAGCGGCTCGGCGCCGATGGCATTCTGGCCATCCTGGAGGCCTATTTCCCGCTGAAGGATGCGCAGGTCGAGAGCTATTTCCGCGCTATCGCGGACGCGGTCGACATCCCGGTGGTTCTCTACACCAATCCGCAGTTCCAGCGCAGCGATCTCAGCCTTGATGTCATCGCGCGCCTCGCCGAGCACAAACGCATCCGCTACATCAAGGACGCCTCGAACAATACCGGCCGCCTGCTCTCGATCATGAACCGGTGTGGCGATAAGCTCAGCGTGTTCTCCGCCTCAGCGCACATTCCGGCCGCCGTCATGCTGATCGGCGGCGTCGGCTGGATGGCCGGACCGGCCTGCATCATTCCGCGCCACAGCGTCGCGCTCTACGATCTGTGCCGCGCCGGCAAGTGGCCCGAGGCGATGGACCTGCAGCGGCGGCTATGGCGCATCAACGAGGCGTTCGCGCGCTTCAATCTCGCAGCGTGCATCAAGGCGGGCCTCGAATCGCAAGGCTACGCGGTGGGCGATCCGGTGCCGCCGCAGGCGGCCTTGACAGCGGAGGAACGCCATGCTGTGGCGGCGGCGCTTGCGGAAGCCGACGCGGCGCCTCGTTCGTAGGGTGGGTTGAGCGATAGCGAAACACACCGGCGACCCGCTCCCGGCGGCAGGGTCCATTGGTGGGTTTCGCTATCGCTCAACCCACCCTACGCACGCTCCTTCAACAACCTCCGTATCACCTTCCCGGTCGTCGTCATCGGCATGTGGTCGATGAAGGCGACCTCGCGCGGATATTCATGGGCGGACAGGCGCTGCTTGACAAAGTCCTGGATTTCCGAGGCAAGCGCATCGGACGCCGTTACGCCGCGCTTGAGCACCACGAATGCCTTGACGATTTCGGTGCGCAGCGCATCGGGTTTGCCGACGGCGGCGGCGAGCTCCACCGCCGGGTGGCGGATGAGGCAATCCTCGATCTCGCCCGGGCCGATGCGATAGCCCGACGACGTAATGACGTCGTCGTCGCGGCCCACAAATGAAATGTAGCCCTCGTCATCGACGAGGCCCTGGTCGCCGGTCGTCATCCAGTCGCCAAGGAATTTTTCGCGCGTCGCGTCTGGGTTGCCCCAATAGGACAGAAACATCACCGGGTCGGGCCGCTTCACGGCGATCTGGCCGATTTCGCCGGCCCGGCATAGTGTGCCGTCCGGCCCGATCACTCCGACAACATGGCCCGGGATTGGCCTGCCGATCGCGCCGGGCCGGGTCACGCCGATCGCCGCGCAGGAGCCGACCACCAGATTGCATTCGGTCTGGCCGTAGAACTCGTTGATGGTGAGGCCGAGCGCCGACTTGCCCCATTCGTACGTTTCGACGCCGAGCGCCTCGCCGCCAGAACCGATCGTGCGCAGGCGCAGTTCGTGGCGGCCGCGCGGATCGGGCGCCGAGCGCATCATGCGCAGCGCGGTCGGCGGAATGAACGTGTTGCGGACCCCGGTTCGCGCCATGACGGCGAACGCCTCTTCGGGATCGAAGCGCTCGAAGCGCCGCGCCACTACGGGGACACCATAGAGCAGCCCTGGCAGCAGGCAGTTGAGCAGCCCGCCGGCCCACGCCCAGTCGGCCGGCGTCCACATCCGGTCGCCGGGCTGGGGAAAGAACTCGTGCGGCACTTCGATACCGGGCTGATGGCCGATCAGCACCCGATGTGCGTGCAGCGCGCCCTTGGGTTGGCCCGTCGTGCCGGAGGTGTAGACCATCAGGGCGGGATCATCGGCTGTGTGACCTCCGGGGTGAATGCGACGGAAGCGCGTCCGAGCATCTCATGAAAAGAGAGCGCCTTGTCGCCCGGGCCATCGACCGAAAGCACAAGGTCCGGTAGCGCGTTGGCGCTGTCAGCGAGCTTGGCGAGTCCCTGGGCATTGGTGATCAACGCCCTGGCACCGGAGTTCCGCAGCCGGTATGAGATGGCGTCGACGCCGAACAGCAGCGCGAGTGGCAGCGCAATGGCCGCCAGCTTGTAGATCGCAATGTGGCTGACCGCCACCTCCGGACCTTGCGGCAGCAGGATTGCCACCCGATCGCCGCGCACGACTCCGAAGGCGCGCAGGGTATTGGCGAG
>DATGCX010000362.1:0-7485 GCA_035311445.1 Xanthobacteraceae bacterium
CAGCTTGATCCAGTCGACGCCGTGCTCCACATGCTCGCGGACGGCAGCGCGCGCTTCATCGACCGAGCGCACCACGATGCTGGTCAACGGATTTGCAGGCCCGGTCGGGGGATTGGCGCCCCACACGATGCCGCGGCCCGACACCTTGAAGCGCGGCCCGTCGATGCGGCCCTCATTGATGGCGTTGCGGATGTCGACGTCGCCATAGCCGTTGCCATGCGAGCTCATATCGCGCGCCGCCGTGAAGCCGGCGTAGAGGTCTGCCTGCAGATTCTGGAGGGCGATGAGGGTCGAGGTTTCCCGCGACATGCCGGACTTGGGATTGTTGAACATATGGGTGTGCGCGTCGATCATGCCGGGCAGGACGGTGGCCTGGCTGAGATCGATCACCTGGGCGCCGGCCGGAATCCGGATTTGCCCTTCCGGGCCGACATCGGTGATGCGCTCGCCGTCCAGCAATACGATCTGTCGGGCGGTCATCTGGCCGGTCTTGCTATCGAACAGCTGACCGACGCGGATCGCCACTACGCCGGGCGCAGGTACGCATTTGTTCGTTCCGCCCTCGGAGCCATAGCACGGCGGCGAACCTGCGCCTCGCCACGGCGTGCCCGGGCCACCGACTCCCTGCGCGTACAGTGCGGTCGCCACGGTCGTGGCACTCAACATCCCAAGTGTCGCCGTCTTCAACACCGATTTGCATCGCATCGCGCTATCCTCCGCAGAAGTTTGATCTCTCCGGATGTCCGTTTTCGGCCGACCGACCGTCCGGGTTGAAAGACATTATACATGGAGGTGGGTCGTGCGTGGCCAGTCTTTTCGATGTCAGGGCATTTGCATCGGCAGTGGACCAGCTTCTTGCGCCGCTCGCACGGGATTCTTGCGAAACAGCTCTTCCATTTCGCGCCGGATGCGGATCGCCTGATTGCTCGCATCAAACGCCACGTCCTGCCAGCGCACCGCTTGCCCGGCCCGCACTGGTTCGCTCAGCACGACATCGTGCGCAAGGCCAATTGGAAGCCCGTTCATCGCCAGTGAATGCGCGGCCGGCATCAGCTTGCCGTAGACCATGTACCCGCCTTCGCCATCGAGGCGTTCGCCGGGCGCAAGGTCGCGCTTTGCGGTCGCGACCACGTCGCCGCGGAAGTCGCGCGTGGCGCCGGTCGCTTCGCCGCGCACCGCGATGTTCGCGACCGTGATGCCGAGCTCCAGGCCGATCAGGTGATAGGGCTTGTACATCGCGGCGTACCGCCCGGTGGAGTCGGTCTTGAGGCCATATTCGGCAAAGCACTTGCGCACATAATCGGAGGGCGCCTCGAAGGTCACGTAGACGCCCCAGCGCAGATCGCGAAACACCGGCCGGCCGTCACGCTCCAGCGACGACACCACTTCGACGCTTCCTGCGTGTTCCAGAATGCCGCCATCCCGGCGCGGCCGCAGCACATTCGGCAGGTCATCGACGCCGCAAGGCGGAAACGCGAGACCGTCGGCGGCGGGCTCGAGGCCAGTGGCATTGGCGACCGCGGCCATTTCCAGCGCCGACTTGGTGCCGTCGAGGAAGGAATTGAACATCTGGGCGTTGAAATCGCCACCCGCGACCTGCTCTTCCGTGAAGCCGTAATGGCCCCACACGGTCCTGGGTGTGGACTGGTGATAGATCGGCAGATACTTGGTGCCTTTGCCGGCGCAGATCACTTCGAAGCCGGCCGTGTGCGCCCAATCCACCAGTTCGGCAATCAGGGCGGGCTGATCGCCATATGCAAACGAATAGACAATGCCAGCTTCGGCCGCGCGGCGGGCAAGCAGCGGGCCCGCCAGCGCATCGGCCTCTACGTTCACCATGACGATGTGTCGCCGATGCTTGCAACATATGAGCGCGTGACGGATGCCGGCTGCAGGGTTACCGGTGGCTTCGACGATGATGTCGATGCCGTCAGCCGCGATGAGGGTGTCGGCATCATCCACGATGCACGTGCTGCCCTTGCACAAGGCCTGCTGGAACGAGGCGGCGGCATAACGCTCCGCCGGCCACCCGACGCGGGCACAGGATTGGCGCGCGCGAGCGACATCGAGGTCCGCGATGCCGACGATATGCAGGCCGGGCGTGCGCGGCCCCTGGGAGAGAAACATCGAGCCGAACTTGCCGGCCCCGATGAGGCCTACCCGCACGGGATTTCCGGCTTCGGCGCGCGCCGCAAGTTTCGCAAATAGGCTCATGCGCCCATAAACTCTTGGACGATTTTCATGTTACGCTCACTCAAGGTAGCCTGGATTGAGCGCAGCGAAATCCAGGAATGGACCCTCCGCGACGGAAGCGCTGATCCCGGATTTCGCTGCGCTCAATCCAGGCTACGAGGTATGAGCATTACGCTGATTACACAATGACAGCACAATCAAGGGAGGTAACCCAAGATGGTGAATCTTGTTCATGCGCTCGGGCATATATTCACGCGCCTCGCAAGCGGTGCCGTGATCGCGGGTCTCCTGTGCGTTGCCGCGCAGGCACAGGAGCGGTTCTCCGAGCTTCGCCTTGACCAGCTGACGGCGGAGCAGCAGAAGATGGCAACGATTCTCAAGACGCCGCCGCGCAACAGCGAACTTAACGGCGGGCCATTCAATGCCTATGCGCGCAGCCCCAGTCTCGGTCTTCTCCTCCTGCAGGTCAGCGATTACGTGCGCTTCAACAGCTCGCTGCCCCCGCGACTCAGCGAATTTGCCATCATGATCGCGGCCCGGCAGTGGTCGCAGCCCTACGAATGGCGGGCGCACTATCCTCTGGCCATCAAGGGCGGCCTCGACCGCCAGATTCTCGTCGACCTGGGTGCCGGCGCAAGGCCGCAAGGCATGAAGGAGGACGAGGCGGCGCTCTATGATTTCTGCACTGAACTCTATCGGGACAAAAATGTCACCGACGCCGCGTTCAAGGCAGCACTCGCCAAGTTCGGCGAGCGCGGCATCATGGACCTGATCGGGATCATCGGCTACTATGACATCGCGTCGATGGCCCTGATCGTGCAGAAGACGACCGCCAAGCCCGTCGACGAAGCCCCGCTTCTGCCGCTGACGCGGTGATGGGCCAGTAGGGCGGGTTCGCTTTAATCCGCCATCTCGCGGGTTAATACGGAATGCCGGGTTAAAGAGAAACCCGCCCTACGCTGACTGCCGATAGAAGCGATCAGGCACGCCGGGTCATTCAATGCCACACATCCGTTTCGAATTCGCTACGCTTACGCTTGATGCCGAGTTGCTGGATACGCCGACCGCAAACGCGATCCTCGCCGCGCTGCCGCTGACGTCGTCGGCCCTGACCTGGGGCGAGGAGGTCTATTTCGAGATTCCGGTGCAAGTGGCGCGCGAGAAGACCGCGCGGGTCATCATCACTCCAGGTGAGATCGCCTACTGGCCCGACGGCCCGGCCATCGCCATCGGCTTCGGCCGCACCCCGATCAGCCAGGGCACGAAACGCGGCTCGCAAGTCCGTGCAACGTGTTCGCCCGTGCGCTCGGCGACGTGAAGACGCTGGCCGCGGTGAAGGCGGGCACGAAGGTGAAGGTGAGCGCGGCGGAATGAGGACGAAGCCGAAGGGGCAGACAACGCCGCTCTTAAGTCGGTGCTAGCGGGTTGTGCCATCTCAGATTTGCAAATCGCGCGAAATCGCCGTCGGCGGAGCAGAGCGTGAGCCCATGCTCGATTGCCAGAGCGGCAAGATGGGCGTCCGATACCAGATTGCCGTGAACGCTGGGTTGGGCGAGCAGGGTCGCAAGCACGCCGGCGTGACGTTCCGTCGGCGCTGGCATCCATACGGTTTCGCATGAGAGCCAGATCGACACTTGATCCCAGGCCCTCGCCATTGGAAGCGGACGCGGGAACATGCGTGGATTTGTCGTGATACGCAAAAAAGCCAGTAGACTAGCCCATGGCAAGCCTACGCGCGCCACTCCATTGATCTGGCGATCAAACCATCCGCGCGCCGCCACGTGCTGGGCAAAGTTGCTGCTGTAGGCGTAGATGAGAAGATTGGCGTCGACAAGGATCACTTAAATGCTTCGCCCTCAATTACGGCGAGGACCTCGGCGATATTGTCTATGTTCGGGATTCGCGGCGTCCCCAGATCCACCGACGGGGTTCGATACGGTTTTCGTTGCTTTGCGGGAGCGTTCATATCGCGCAATCCACGGCGCAGCGCTTCATTGATCAGGTCTTTGAGACTTGTATCCCGATTGCGGCGTAGCTGCTCCAGCATTGCAGCTACGTCGTCATCGATAGTCAACGTCGTTCTCATACATCAAGACATAAGATGGTTGATGTCTTGATGTCAAGACCGCCTCACCCCCGCCCCACAAACGGCATCTGGTTCGCCATCACCGTCATGAACAGCACGTTGGTCGAGAGCGGCAGGTTCGCCATATAGACGATGGCGTCGCCGACATGCGCGGCTTCCATGCGGGCCTCCTGCATCATGCGGCCGTCGGGCTGCATCACGCCCTGGCCCTGCACCATGCGCTCGGTGAGCGGGGTTGCGGCATTGCCGATGTCGATCTGGCCGCAGCAGATGTCGAACCGGCGGCCGTCGAGCGCGGTCTGCTTGGTGAGTCCCGTGATGGCGTGCTTGGTCGACGTATAGGCGGCGGACATCGGGCGCGGCGTATGGGCCGAGATCGAGCCGTTGTTGATGATGCGCCCGCCCCGCGGGGTCTGCGCCTTCATGATGCGAAAGGCCTCCTGAGTGCAGATGAACGGCCCCGTCAGGTTGGTGTCGACCACGGCGCGCCATTTGTCGAGCGGCAGGTCCTCGATCGGCATCGCCGGCGCGCCGATGCCGGCATTGTTGAACAGCAGGTCGAGCCGGCCGTGGGCCGCCTTCACGGCGGCAAACAGCGCCTTGACGGCAGCCGGATCGGCGACGTCCGTCTGCACCACCATGCTGCGGCCTTGAGTGGCGGCACCCTCTGCCGCGACTTCCTCGATCTTGTCCTTGCGGCGCCCCGCGAGTGCGACCACATAGCCGGCCTTCATGAGGGCGAGCGCCGCAGCGCGGCCGACGCCGGTGCCGGCGCCTGTGACAATTGCAATTTTCTGGGTCATGCTGCCTTTGCGCCTTCGCTGTTGTCGAGCCCCGCAATGGTGTGGATGTCTGCGAGCATGACCAGTTCGCCCCGACGAGAATGCCGCAGCAACAGGTCATGACACTTCGCTTGGTCCCCCCTTCGATTTGCCACCGCCCGGTGCCATCGTCACTATACAGACCCGTCGCAAGGAAATGTGACGAATTCACCATGCAACTGGCGGGTCAGCGTTCGTGGTGGGCAAACCGATATAGCGAAAGGCACTGTCGCACCATCGGGGCTGGGGACACCGCGCGGCCAGCCCCTGCACTGCGTCGGATCAGCGAGCTTGTTATGTGGGGCTGAATCGGCTATGGCATAGTATGCCATATTACTTCATTGCGCGTTGGAGATGACGCGATGCCGACCAGAAATGTCGTGCTGACGAAACGCCAGGAAAAGATGATTGAGGCCTTGGTCGAGTCCGGTCGCTACCAGAACGCCAGCGAAGTCCTCCGCGAAGGATTGCGGCTGGTGGAGCAACGCGAGGCTGAGGACGCCGCTAAGCTGGAAGTCTTGCGGGAAGCGGCTCGCATCGGCACCGCCGCATTGGATCGGGGTGAGTTCAAGGAATTCGAACACATCGAGGATTTGCAGACTTATTTGAATGACCTCTCCGAGAAGGTCATTGCCGCAACAGCCGAGTAGGAGATGGCCGAGCGGAAATGGCGCGTTCGTCTGGGCGCTGCTGCAGAACTCGATTTCGCGAATATCCTCAAATGGACCACCGAGAATTTCGGCGCGCAACAGTCCCGGCGCTATCGGGAGGCGCTCGTTGAGGCGATCGGCGAACTTGCCAGCGGTCCCGATGTTGCCGGGTCCAACGCCCGCGATGAGATTATGCCGGGGCTGCGCACGCTCCACGTTGCGCGACGCGGCCGTCGTGGACGTCATTTCCTTCTGTATCGGATTCCCAGAGGAAAGGTCATCGAAATCGTACGCATCCTGCACGACAGAATGGACTTACGGCGCCATCTTCCATTTGGCGATGACGAGGGCAGCGAATAGTTGCAGGCCCGTCACGACCTGACGGAAATACGTTATGCGATGCCGCCTGCGTTCTTCGTGCACTCTAATTGCCACCTTCACCCCTGCGTCTGCCACGACGCCTGCGTCACCTGAAGCATCACGGCCGCCGTCTCGCGGCCGCCGCCATAAAAGGCGCCGCGCACCCGGGCGGCGCCGAGGCTGTCGAGGCCGATGGCGACGCGGATGTATCGGTCGGTGACGCACAGGCCGTTGACCGGATCGAAGCCGACCCAGCCGAGATCCGGCACATAGGCTTCCGCCCAGGCGTGGCCGCCGTCTCGGCCATGGTTGCCGCCTCGGGCGTGGTTGCCGTCTTGGGCGTCGCCGCCAGCCTGTGCCTGGCCGTCCTGATATTGAGCCTGGCCGCCGTGCTGGACAGCGACACCGTCGGGGCGGTGGAGATAGCCGCTGACATACCGTGCCGGCAGTCCGAGCGCGCGAGCGATCGTGATGAACACATGGGTGAGGCCCTGGCACGTGCCGCGCTGGTTCGCGAAGGTTTCGACGGCCGTGACGCCGGTGATGGCCGGCTCGATATCGACAGCAATATCATCGTGGACGCGCGCCAGCAGGCTATGCAGCACGGAAAGCCTGTCGGCAGCGACAGGGCAGCCGAACTGCGCCGCATAGACCGACAGAGCCTCGTCCGCATGGGTCAGCGCGGTCTCGCGCAGGAACAGGCTGGGGGGAAAGCGCTCGACCGCGCCGCGCACCACACCGGCGGTGTCCTGCGTTTCGACCTCGCCCTCAGCAAACAACCGTAACTCCGAGATCGGACCACCGGCTGAAAACGCATGGATGATGTTGCCGAACGCGTCTTCGTGCGGGTCCAGCCGGCAATCGGCGGAGACGTCGATGCGCCAATTCAACACATATTGCCCGTTGTGGTTGCGCGGCGTCAGGCGCAACGTCTGGATCACGCCTGAGGCAGGCGTGTCGTAACGATAGACGGTCTCGTGCGCGACGCAGATGCGCATGGTTAGAGCATTTTCCGATAAGGTTGAGCGAGTGCCTCTTCACCTCTCCCCGCTTGCGGGGAGAGGCCGGATCGCGCTTGCGGGGAGAGGGGGAAACGGCCTAACGATGGGCTCCGCAGCGCCCTCACCCGGAATGTGCGCGCGAAGCGCGCCCATTCCGACCTCCCCCCTCCGGGGAGAGGTGAAGGGCGACGCGGCAACGTCTTCGATTCAACCATATCGAAATCTGCTCTAGACCCAATACCGTTCACTTTAGCAGGATTCTGATGGCTTGCTTGATATTTACGGGCGGTAGCGGTTTGTCAGATTTGCGTCGGAGCGGAAAGTTGCTCATCTTTCGTTTGACGCCACGTTTGTTGCGGCGGTGGGTGCGGGGA
>DATGCX010000363.1:0-3352 GCA_035311445.1 Xanthobacteraceae bacterium
CCCGCCGCGAGAGCCCGAGCCGACGCGCACTTGGATCATGCCGGCGATCGGGAAGACCTATTCGATGGAGCGCGAGAGTGACGAGAAGACGGAGGAGGGGCAGCTAGACGCGCCATCCGCATCAGAGCCCGTAGAAACGCCTGAAAAACCTCTCAGCGCGGGCCGTGGAGGCGTAACACAGCAACCGGGCGATCCCCTCAACCGGCGTTACGCATCAGGAAGGCGGTGTGACCTTCCCCCGGAAAAGTGGACACCGGGTTATGCAGCTTTTGCCTCTGCCTGTTGTGGGGTGATGTAGCCGATTGCGGAGTGGATCCGCGCACGATTGTAATAGCCTTCGATATAAGCGAACAGGTCGCGCCGCGCGCCATCGCGATCTGGGTATTCGCGGTGGTGGACGAGTTCGGTTTTGAGCGTGCCAAAGAAGCTCTCCATTGGCGCATTGTCCCAGCAGTTCGCCTTGCGGCTCATCGATTGGGTGATCGCGGCAGCCTGTAGGATATTGCGGTAGTCGCTGGCGGCGTATTGGCTGCCGCGATCGGAATGATGGATCAGGTCGGCTCCCGGGCGCTGTCGTTGGATTGCCATGGTGAGCGCGGCGATGGTCAGTTCGGCACGCATGTGCTCGCGCATCGCCCAACCCACCACCTTGCGGGTGAACAAGTCGAGGATCACGGCCAGGTAGAGCCAGCCCTGGCTGGTCGGGATATAGGTAATATCGGCCAGCCAGACTTTATTGGGCCGGTCGGCGACAAAATTCTGCTCGAGCAGGTTTTCTGCCACGGGGAGGGAATGCTTGCTGTCGGTTGTGCACACGCGATAGCGGCGCGGCCCCCGCGCCCGGATGCCATGCTGGCGCATAATCCGTTCGACCCGCTTGCGGCTGACGGTTTGGCCCTCGGCGCACAGCTCAGCATGGATGCGCGGCGCGCCGTATCGTTCCTGGTGTTGCGCATGGACCCGCCGGATGTCGACCAGCAGCGCGCGATTGGCGATCTTGCGTGGGCTGCCCGGCCGTGAGCGCCACACGTAGTAGCCCGATCGCGACACGCTCAGCGCCTCGCACATGACACGCACCGGCCAGATATCCCGATCGTCCTCGATCAAGCGGAACCTCATCTCGGCGGTTCCGAGAAGATGGCCACAGCTTTTTTTAAAATGTCGCGCTCGGTGCGCAGCCGATCGTTCTCGCGACGAAGCCGGGAAATCTCCGCCGCCGGGTCCACGGCGGAATGCGGGGACGACGCCGGTATCGGGTGCCGCGTTGACCCCGCATCCCGCCCCCCACTGCCATTGCGCCAATTGCGCAGCATCGAGGGGGAAATCCCCAACTCGCTTGCGAGCCGGCTCAACGGCCGACCGCTGCTCACCAGCAGGGCCACCGCTTCTCGCTTGAACTCATCCGTAAAATGACGACGTCCTTGGCCCATTCGACACCTCTCCGCTCCCGTCGGAGCTTAGCAAAGGTGTCCACCAATTCGGGGGAGCCCCAGATAGCCCGTGACCGCGACAAACTCGTCGAGAATCTTCGTCCGCTCGGTCCGACTGCTCGCTCGGTACCGATCCCCGATAGCCGCCACCAACTCGGCTTTCGCGGCCATGCTGACCGCCCCATCCCCCGCTACCTTCGAGTTCCCCCGTCGGTAGCATCGCTGCTGAGGCAATAAACTTAATCGGTAACATTCAGGCTGAGGCAATGCGACCCTGTTCGGCACTAGGACCTGGACCCCCGTGTTAAGCGGTGTCGCCCCGAGGCTCGGGCAGGGCGGCTTGCCCAGGTAGTGCACAAGAGCGACCCGCGCGCTGCGCAGCGACCACCAAGAGGCCGGTGACGTGTCGCGTCTCGTACCTGTCTCCGATACAGTGCTATATCGTTGGCAATGCCCCTTTGCGTCTATCATCCGAAATGCGACGCTACTCTTTTGAATGAAGTACAATATACGGACTCCTGAATAACGCCGTACAAGCTATACCGTTTCAGAGGCGGCGGTAATGCGGAGTGCCGCTTGGACAAAATAACGTCCTCGTTTCAGAATGCAAGGAACTTACATGGAGAAGGCCGGAAAGGTCCTTGTAACGGGAGGGGGCGGATTTATCGGGGGAACATTTGGTGGCCGATCTTCTGCGGGCTGGACATCCGGAAATTCGTGTGGTCGATTGCAAATCTCTCTGCCAGTGGTATCAGGTCTTCCCCCAGGCAGAAAACATCTGCGCCGATCTCCGGCAACTGAGCGCCTGCCGTGCCGCTGCGCATGATGTGCGCTATGTCTTCAACCTTGCTGCCGATATGGACGGAATCGGGTTTATCGAAACCCATAAGGCAAAATGCATGTTGTCGGTGCTGATAAGTACGCACGTGCTGATGGCGGCGCAAGAGGCTTCCGTGGGAACGCTTTTCTACAGCTCGTCTGCCTGCGCCTATGCAGCGGAAAAGCAGACCCCGGTTCCCCTGCGTGAGAGCGATGCCTATCCGGCGTTGCCAGAGGACGGTTATGAGTGGGAGAAGCTGTTCAGTGAGAGGATGTGTCGCCATTTCCGAAGTGCGATAGTGTCGACACAATGGCAAAGCGTGCACTGATCACCGGCGTTACTGGTCAGGACGGCTCCTACCTCGCCGAGTTCCTGCTCGCAAAAGGCTACGCGGTCCATGGCCTCATGAGACGCGCAAGCCTCTTCAACACCGACCGCATCGATCATCTCTACCACGACCTCCATCTCGCCGGGGCCAAGCTGAAATTGCATTATGGCGATTTGACGGACGGCACGGGACTGCGCCGCGTGCTCGAAGCAGTTGACCCCGACGAAGTTTATAACCTTGGTGCGCAAAGCCACGTCAAGGTCTCGTTCGATATCCCGGAATATACCGCCGACGTCGTGGCGATCGGTACCCTACGACTGATCGAGGCGGTGCGCGACCATCTGCTTCATGGCGGCCGCCAGGTGCATTATTATCAGGCAGGCTCATCGGAGATGTTCGGCGCCGCGCCGCCGCCGCAAAACGAAAGGACCCCGTTTTATCCACGGAGCCCTTACGGTGTTAGTAAGGTGGCGGCACACTGGTTTGCGGTGAATTACCGCGAAGCTTATGACCTTTTCACCTGCAATGGTATTTTATTCAATCATGAAAGTCCTCGTCGCGGCGAGACCTTCGTCACACGGAAGGTGACCCGAGCAGTCGGTCGCATTACCCAGGGTCTTCAGGACAAACTTTACCTGGGGAACCTCGATGCCAGGCGCGATTGGGGCTTTACCGGCGATTATGTCGAGGCGATGTGGCTAATGCTGCGGCAGTCGAAACCCGACGACTATGTCGTTGCCACCGGAAAGGCGCACAGCGTGCGCGAACTCGTCA
>DATGCX010000364.1:0-3114 GCA_035311445.1 Xanthobacteraceae bacterium
ACATCTTGATGATGTCGGTCAGGTGCTTGCGTTCGGTGGCGAGTTTGACCACGACGCGCTCGTTGAGCTCTCGCACCTCGACGCGTTTGGGGACATTGCGGAGCTGATCGAACAGCCGGCACACGCGAGCGCGGGCCTTGCGCAGCTGCTTGCCGAGCCTGCTATGTGCGACCTTGAAGCCCCGCATGGTCGGCCGGCGCTGTTCGGCATTGTTCGCGGCGGCGGCACCCAATTCGCGTTCGAGCTTGGCCAGATCGGCGCGGGCCGCACGGATCTCCTTGTCCAAAGCGCGGCGCTGCGGGTTGGGGATGGTGCGGGTTGGGTCCTCCGGCTCGATTTGGTAATCGACCAGAGCGTCGATGAGGAACTCTTCGCGCATGTACTTGAAGAAGTTCTCCTGTCGCCAGCGCTCGAACATTCGGTAGGCGACTTCGATGTCGCGCAGGTCGCATCGGCTGGTGATCACTGTCGTCTGATGGCCGTTGTCGCACAAGCGCGTAACTTGCCGCAAGCGCAGCTTGCCCTTGAGAAAGCGCACGGGCTGATCGTGCAGAAGATAGTCCACCAAGCGCCCGTCGAACTTGGCGCGACGGCAGATGAACCGCCGCTCATTGATGCGACGGCAGCGGCCCTTGCGATAGGTGAGCACGTCGAAGCCGTCCCGGATCATCGCGGCGAACAATTTCGGGCTCCAGCCGCCGCGGTCGAAGACGATGGTGACCCGTCGCTCGCCGACCACCTCGCGCACCTCTCGGAGCAGACGGGGCATGGCCTTGCTCAACGCAGCATCAACCTCTCCGGTGATCACCAGTAACGGGTCGCCGCAGCTGTCGTTGATCCAGTAATCGGTGCAGGCTGGCATGGCCAGATGGCGGCGCGCGACGTAGGCATTTGCTGTGATGGCGCGTTGGCCGTGATAGGCGCGCACATGGCCGTCAATGTACAAAAACCCCATGAGATGTCCGCGCCGATCGACGCGCCGACGCGCAAGTTCCGCTCCCAGCTGCTCGGCACAATGCTGCGCGGCGAGGCGGGTAAGCCGGCGTCGCAGCGTCTTCACTTCCGGCGCACGATCGAGCCCGAGGAGTCTGCCGAACGCCGCCGGGTCTTTCTCTTTGAGCTGCTCGGGCCGCTTGATGCGTAGCAGCCCCATGAGCAGGAGCGTCAACAACGTCGTGCGCAGGCCGTAAAAGGCTGGACCGGTTTCACCGTAGAGCTTGCGGCTGATCTGAAACAGCCCGCTTGCGACCAGACACGGGAGAGCCAACAGGACACCGGCACCGGGAACCGATGACCCCTCGCGAAAGAGCGGTGCGGCATCATCGAGCAGCCCAAGACATGCGAGCTGCCGATCAAGCGTCCGATCGCTCGCGTCGCGGTCGAGGCTCATCGGCACCGGCTCATCGTCGTTCACAGCCTCAGGCGCAGTGACCGTCTCCTCCGCCGATTCCGTGGCGCGAGCTGC
Organism: Xanthobacteraceae bacterium; assembly: GCA_035311445.1. Taxonomy (GTDB): domain Bacteria; phylum Pseudomonadota; class Alphaproteobacteria; order Rhizobiales; family Xanthobacteraceae; genus JAJPKK01. The sequence continues at coordinate 1,466 of DATGCX010000364.1, forward strand.
GTCTTCGCCGCTCGGCGTGGCAGACGGCACGCCACTCGCCACCGGCTTCCCCGCCTCGGTCGTGATCGCAGGCAACGCAAGCTGTGCGCTCTCAGCGGGCTTGGAAGGTCCGACCAGCTTGCGGACGGCCTTCTCGGTGACGCCCAGTCGGTGCGCGATCGCACGGTTGCTCATCCCCTGGCTCTTCAGCATCTCGATGCCGCGAAGACGTTTACTGGAGATACGCCGTCGACCCTGACGCCACCCTTCCTCTCGACCGAGCGCCGCCATCCCACCGTGCGCATAGCGCGCTTGATAGCGCCGAATTGTACGCACCGACCGGCCAAACGCCCGCGCTACTTCCGTTTGCTGGGCGAAGCCCGATTCCACCAGGAACACCATCGCATAGGCCTCGGCGACCTCGTCCTCGGCGCGATGGTGATGCACCGCCAGTCCGGCAACGACGATCACGCGCTGCTCCGCTTCGATCCGCAAGCTGCAGCGCGCATTGATGACCACGGTATTGGACGGCGCTGGCGAGGGAAGCGCCAAGGCTTCTTGGGTGCTCATGCGGCGGAGCAAGAAGCGGACATGTTTGGGTCCGCAAGTCCATCGCCAAAATCTTCACCAACTCAGGCAGTTGCACCGTATGGATCGAAAAGACCGGACACGTATTGGTCCGCACCCGCTCGACCGAGCGCCGCCATCCCGCCGTGCGCACGGCGCTCTTGGTAGCTCCAAATAGTGCGCACCGGCCGGGCGAACGCCCGCGCCACGCTATTTGCTGGGCAAAGCCCTACTTCACCAAGAAACACCCTCGCATGGGCCTTGGCGGCTGACTCCTCGGCGCGGCAGTAGTCCAGCGATGACGATCACGCGCCGATCGGCTTCGATCCACAGGCCGCAGCGCGCATTGATGATCCGTGGTATTGGACGGCGCCGGCGAGGGCAGCGCCAAGCCTTTGTCGACCGAAAAACCGGACAGGTATAGGTCCGCACCCGCCCGCACCCAGACGTGGGAAAAAGCCTAGAGATTTCAGTCGTAGAAGCTGGCTATGTCCGGAGGTCTGAGTCTGGTGCGCCATAGCAGGGCTGTTCCGGTCGCGGGCAGCACTGCAAGCTGAGATCCTCGTCCTCCGACACCAGCTCAACGTGCTGCGGCGTAGATCGCCGAAGCGGATCGCCATCACCAATGTCGACCGCTTGGTATTTGCCGGGCTCTATCGGTTGACCCCCAAAGTACTGGACGCGTTGAAAATCTTGCAGCCGGCGACCGTCATCCGTTGGCATCGCGCGGGTTTCCGTGCCTATTGGCGTTGGAAATCACAATGCCGCGGAGGCAGACCAAGGGCAACCGCGGACATTCGCAGGCTCATTTATGACATGAGCATCGCCAACCCGTTGTGGGGAGCACCGCGGATTCACGGAGAGCTGCTGAAACTTGGCATCGATGTCGGCCAGACCACGGTCGCAAAATACATGGCGAAGAGGAGGCGGCCGCCATCGCAAGGTTGGAAGACTTTCCTTCGAAATTCCGAGTGTCGAATTATTCCGAACGCGGCCCCAGAAAGGCCGATATTTCAGGCATTTCTGGGGTAATTGATCGCACGCAGATCGGAATAATCAAAGGCCCTTCAAGAAGGCTATGACCCGATCATCGGGGCGGTAAC
>DATGCX010000365.1:0-46070 GCA_035311445.1 Xanthobacteraceae bacterium
TCATCGGCCGAGCGGGACGCCGGCGCATTTACGACTGCGTGAGCGTGGCATCGCGCCGACGGGTCGGCTGCCCGCCTCAGTCGACTTTGCGTTGAAAAAAATCGATGAACCGACCCGCTTCGACGTTATCTTGTTTACCGATCCGCACGCGGACAGCCCGGCTGCAATCGACTATATCCGCACCGATGTGGTGAATGCTCTGGTGGGGACCAGGGCCGCGTTCGGCATGACTCTGGGCGATCTCCTGTCCGACAACCTGTCGTTCTACTCCCGGTATAATAGTGTTATCGGGAGGATCGGCATACCGTGGTATAATATTTCCGGTAATCATGACCTGAATTTCGAGGCGACCGATCGCAAATATTCCCGCGAATCATTCAAGCGTATTTTCGGCCCGGATTACTATGCGTTCGGATACGGCGGCGCACTGTTTCTGATGCTCGACAACGTCGATTATCTCGGCAACGGCGGGTATCAAGGGCGCTTTGGTGAACAGCAGCTTGCCTTTGTTTCCGAGGTGCTCAGGGAAACGCCGCCGGATCGCCTTGTCGTCGCCGCCATGCATATACCCTTGCGCAGCTATCTTGATCCTGACGATCCCACGGTCAACACATCTGATGCTTCCGAGTTGCTGACGCTTCTAGGGCACCGTCCGACCATCAGCTTTTCGGGCCATACCCACACCACCGAGCACCATTATATCGTTGACGACAAACGCAATGCCGCAGCCCTGCCGCATCATCATCATGTGATTACGGCACTATCCGGCTCCTGGTGGAGCGGTCCCTATGATCACCGAGGTATTGCGGTCACGGACAGCCCCGATGGAAACCCCAACGGGTTTCACGTCCTGAGCATCGACGGCGATCGTTGTAAGACGCGGTTTCTTTCGGCGAAGGAGTCGGAAGCGCGCCAGCTGCGCATTGTGCTCGACGGGCAATCACGTGGGGACCGAACAATCGATAATGATTTCCGCCTGAGCCTGCTCTTTGGCTCTCCGATTCCCCAGGACGTGGTTTGTACGACCGACGTGATCGTCAATGTTTTCGACGGAGGCCCGCGCACGAGCGTTGAGTATAGAATTGACGAACTTTTACCGGTAAGGATGAAACCGGAAAGACGGCTGGATCCATTTGTGCGAGAGGTGTTTGCCAGAAACCAGGCGACTAAGAAGCCGTGGGCCGAACCGGAACCCTGCTCGCATATCTGGACCGCAGGCTTGCCTGACAATCTCGAAACCGGGACCCATTGCATCACAGTTCGTGCGGTTGATGAGTATGGTCGGGAACATCATGATCGTCTTTGTTTTGAAGTAACAAGCACGCAGGCAGCCCGCACAACTGTCCGCGGTTGATCCGTCCATGCTGTGGCTTGGTTTTGGCGTGATCGTTGGTGTTCCTGACCGCGGGTGTTCAGCGTTGCGAGGCATCGAAATCCAGGGGAACGCAAGAAAGGGTCATTGGAGCGGCTAGCACCCCGCCGACCCTTCATAAAGTCTTAACGTACGCACTCTTCACAGACGATCGTTCCGGTTGTTCATCCCGGCGGCAACCCAGACGTCCACCGACCCGCGCGGGGATCTAGCCCGCACAAACTCGACGCGATGCCATTGCGACGAGCCCAGGTCCGAACTGCACTCGCATACCCGGGGCTGGCCGGTTCATCGAGCGCCCAGCCGTCGGGAAACCAGCTCGAATAGCCATTGACGGTTGGAATTCCACGAATTTCGGCGAACAACACGGCCTCATCCTGGTATTGCGGCCCCGTGCGGTCCAACGAACCTGCTTGCGGCGTCATGTAGAATGCGAGGCATCCGGCCGGCGGTGGCGGCACCGCTGCGATCCACGCGAGCGCAGCCCCGCGCGACATGACGGAGGGCCAAGCCAGATTGACTTGCTCGACAATCAGGAAAGCACACAGCAGCAGGGTCAAGAGACGGGCACGTGCGATTCCCGCCAAGACACGGGCCGCCACAAGCGCGACGAACAGATTCGCCACGACTTGCGAGCGGAATGTGTAACGAATTGCCTTAGCGCCCGGGACTGCGGCCCACACGGCGTGCCATGGTCGTATGCCGAAATATTCCATTTGGAGCAGCCACAAGATAATAACCGCAACGCCGATCATGACGAAGACGCGGTCTGTGCCGTTGTCGTCCCGGTACATGCGCGCCGCCAGGATTGCTATACCCACGATGAAAACCGCAGCCACTGTGGGGGTAAATGCGAGCTCGACCTCCCAGACAGGGCGGTCCGGTCGACCGACAACGTCCAGCCAACGCAAAATACCGCCCCAGGCGGCGTTTTCGGGCGTGATATTGGCGAGATCGCGCCATTCAGGCATATTCGATGCGACTTCCGTGAAGTCGCGACTGTGGCCAGCCAGGAATATCGGAACGTACAGGACGAGAAATGGTAGAATGCCGATAATAAAGGCGAATGCCGCTGTGAAAATCACGGGCCGCCGCGAAGTCACCATCTCTACGATAAGCGAGCGGCTCGCCCGAAATCCACATATGACGGGATGCAGCAAGATTAACAGCAGTATGAAGCAACCGAAAAACCACGCGGTCTGAAAGCCTGTAAGGAACAGTGCCGCATACAGCAGCCCCGCGGCGAACCCAAAGATGCCACCGTGGGGCTTGCTTTTCCACCCTGACAGGACGAGCCCACAGAGGCTTGGCAGCAGCATGGCGCTGTAGGCTTGCACGTGAATGAGCTTTACTGAATCCATATTGGCGAAGGCAAACAGGAAAGCGCCGATTGCCGCATAGGGTGTTGGAATTCCGAAATGCCGCACAGCGAGGCGGCGAAAACCGAAGAATCCAACGACGGCCAGCCCAGCCATGACGAGCATGAGACCCGTGAACGCATCGACGCCGATGAAGCGCAGCGGCGCCTGCAGGAGGCCGAACAGAAAAAACGCATCCGTATAACCGAGCACGCCACGCTGCGGAAAAAAGAAGATCGGATCAGTCCAACGCGCCTCGCCCGAGAACACGTGACGCCAATGCTCGATTAGTGCGAGTGCAAGGTAACCGTCCTCCTCGTCGCCGAATGCGGTGTCGAAGCCGGAAAACAGCCAGCGCCGAAACACCAGCACAAAACCCGCGACGAACAATGCCGGCGCAATCCAACGGTCAGGACGGCTGCAAAAATTGCGCATGAATGGCGGCGTGGCGTCCAATTCCTCAGGAAGCGGGCGACGCGTCTTCGCGACGCATATTCAACAGCAGATTACTCGGCCACCCGCCGAGCGGTACGGTGGACACTCGGTACTTGAAAGTCTGATTTGCGGCGGCCGCACAGGAGAGCTCCGATGCCGTCATGAGATTGAGGTTTTGTTCCTCTGCAAAAAAGCCGCGGCCGGTGCGGCGCATCAGGGCGCGGAACATTTTCTTGGGGAGCCAGTGCACCAACGGCAGCACCGTGTGAAATTCAACCGGAAACCAGCGGTTCGGGGTAGTGATGAAAACGGCGCGGCGCGCCACGCGGCAGCATTCAGCTACGAAGGCGCACTGTCGGGCTAATGACCCGACGTGCTCGATCACGGCGGACGAATGCACCACGTCAAAGGCCTGATCGCGAAATGGCAGCATCAAGCCGTTCGCCATAACGAATGTCATCCCTGGATATTCAGAACGCAGAAACGACGCGTCGTCGACCCCCACTGCGGTTACCATCTTCTTGTGCGGATACCAGGCCTCCAGATAATTCGATGCCTGGTAGGTGCGGTCGGACGTGACGCCGACGTCGAGGATGCATTCGTCGGCCGTGACGGCGGTGTCTGCCAGAAACCGGGCAAACATTTTCCGCCGTTGATGCGCCGCAACCCGGACCGGCAGACTGTCCGGGGGTGCGACATTATATTGCGCGTTAGGCCGAGCGCTTGCCACAATCCGTCGCATGATTTTCACAAATCTGACATACGGTACCCTGGTCGGCCGGATGCAGGCGTAAAACTCGCATAAAAACGGAAGCGAGCGCAATGCATCCTGCGACAGGTCGCTGCGATGGCCAATTCTCCCCAACTCGATCTGCCGGCCGAGGATGCGGCAGCTTCTCCTCTCGAACTGACGATCTTGATGCCCTGCCTTAACGAGGCCGAAACGATTTCGACTTGTGTGACGAAGGCCAAATCGTTTCTCGCCCGTGCGGGCATCGCCGGCGAGGTCTTGATCGCCGATAATGGTTCGTCTGACGGCTCAGTAGCGCTCGCACAGCGCGACGGCGCTCGCGTCATCGCGGTGGCCGAACGCGGTTATGGCGCGGCGCTGCGAGCGGGCGTCGCCGCGGCGCGCGGACGTTTCGTCGTCATGGGGGATGCAGACGACAGCTATGATTTTTCCGGTCTCGACCCGTTCATCGCGAAACTGCGCGGTGGGTGCGACCTTGTAATGGGCAATCGGTTTGCCGGCGGCATCGCGCCCGGTGCGATGCCATTTCTACATCGCTATCTGGGAAATCCAGTACTGAGCTTCATCGGGCGCACGTTCTTTCGGGCCAAGATCGGCGACTTCCACTGCGGTCTGCGCGGATTTCGCCGCGACGCCATCTTGGGTCTTGGCCTGCGAACTTCCGGAATGGAACTGGCGAGCGAAATGGTGGTCCGCGCCGCCATCGTCAATCTGACCATTGCTGAAGTGCCGACCACGCTGGCGGTCGATGGCCGCTCGCGACCGCCGCATCTGCGCACCTGGCATGACGGCTGGCGGCACTTACGCTTTCTTTTGATGTTCAGCCCACGCTGGCTGTTCCTGTATCCAGGGCTTGCGCTCATTGCGTTGGGGGTGTTTGGCGTCGCGATGCTTTTCCCCGGCCCACTTATGATATCGCCCGATTTCGGGTTCGATGACCATACGTTCCTGGTCTCCGCGATCGCCGTCCTGGTCGGCGTCCAGGTGGTGGCTTTCGGCATAATTGCCCGCCATTTTGCCGCCGCACACGAACTTCTCCCGCGGTCGCGGTCGCTCGCAACGCTGTTGTCGGTTATTTCGCTTGAGCGCGGACTGTTGATTGCAGCCGGTATCGTCTGTACCGGTATGGCGGGAGTCGTCTGGTCGCTATGGCAATGGGCGCTCGTCGATTTCGGTCCGCTCACCGCACCAGTGGTGATGCGCGTGCTGACCTTCGCACTCGTCCTCATCGCTATCGGGGTGCAACAAGCATTCACGTTTTTCCTTCTCGGCGTGATCGACATGCCGTTCCGGGAGAAAATTAAGGTACCGGGTTGAAGCAACTGATCTCTCCCCCGGGCCGTTGCTTGTCCCACGCGAAATTCGAGGTAACCAGACAAAAGGCCTTTGCCGACGCCGGTATGTGGCGACATCGACGGTGTGAAGTACCGATAAAATGTGCTTGTTCAATGTGATGGCGTACTCTAACGAGGTACCGTGCAAAAGCCGCAGGCTGCAAGAACATGCATTGAACGCAAAGGCCGGAACCCTCAAAAGACACGATGCCTGACCTGGTTTTGATCAGTCACAGCCAACGCTTGGTGAGTCTTCGCCTCAGACCGATGAGACATATTCGGTTCAAAAAGCTTGACACATTTGCACGGAGTCTCGTTCGTCAAGCAGGGCGTGTCCCGGTGACAATAAAGCGGCGGCTAACCTCTCCCTGCTTGCGGGCGAGAGGTCGCCCCTGCCCCAACCTCCGCGCGACGGCGGAGCATAGGGAAAGGGGGGTGAGGGGGCTTTCCACGGAGTCCCAGCTTGCGGAAAGGCCGCTCAGCCCAACCCTCCCCACGCAAGCGGGGCGAGGGAGCAAGCTGCCGCACCGATGTGCCCAGTTACGGACACTATTGGATGCGTTGGGGAGTCGAATATGGAATTTGCCTGGGCGTTCGTAGCGATCATAGCGATCATAGGGGTCGTCGTAGGGGGACTGATCATGATGTTCGGCTTTCCCAAAAAGGAGCAGAAGCCCGCTGCGTTCGGTGAAGTCGATGGCATCATGAAGCAGGACTGGACGCGGACAGGCAATATCGACTTTCACGCCGCGGCGGTCGAAAGCACATCTCCCCAGCCGCTGACCTTGCGGGTTGAAGAAAAGAAGATAACGGAAAATGCCATGGGTCAGGATGTTGTGGAATTACGCTGGCGCCTCGCAACCCTGGAAGAAGCCAAGGAGGTCGTGGTCTGCTGGAATACTCGAAAGGCCTAACATCCCGCCACAGCGTACTCCAGCCGGCCGTTCTGCTGGAGATAGCGGAGCAACCAGCTGCTCCGGAACGAGATAGGACAACAGCAACGCCCCCTCACGCATCTTCCGCACCCAAACCGCCAACTTCGGCAGAATCCGGGTAATGGTGGCTTAGTCACACGCCCGATTCGTGACGCGTATCTTCCGCCGATACCGAGCGGGATTTGGACCACCGGTGCAGCAGCGCCGGCAGATTTTCCTGTGTGACGGCCGAACCATCTGGCTGAACTTTCCACATCGCCTCGGCAAGTTCGATCATCTCACCGTAGGTGAGTGCCTGCACAAGCATCGCAATCTCATCGAGAGGATTACGATCGAGTTGCTCCTGCAACTTTCGCAGGTTGATATTCGTTCCCGTGTTCATCGCAACCTCATGATGAGTTCTCATGTCGAATCCGTTCCTCGCAACATCATCGGCCGCGTCTTGCCGAACCGCGCCTGCGCCGCTGCGCTCAGAATGATAACCGTCGCTCAGAGGACGGCGGTCCATCTCCTCCAGCGTCGGGGGCCATCTGGGAAATTCAGTGTCAGCCACTGCGCCCTCCACCACTTAGTGTGCATGCCCGCTCCATTTATGTAGCAATGTGGTGATTGTGGCGGTTGTATGATTGATGGCGCCGATGGTCGACGGCCCGGCACCATCCGGGATCGAATTTGGCTTGGCCTTCAGGGTGGCTGATTTATACGGCCGACGTGCCCCAGGTAGTACGCGGGTAAAAATAAAAACGATTGTACCACAGCGTGAAATCGCAACCTTGGGCGAAGCAAGCTAGCCCGGGTCAGCACATTAGGCATGAACTTGCGGTCGGTGCGCCGGCGCGAAATTTCGCAGACAGGAAGGTCCACAGCTTCATTTTGTACGCAAATAAAAACCAAATTTATGGCTTGAAACAGCCCTTTCATCGCCACTTACACAATCAAATTTTACTCCCGAATCGGTCAGCTTCGGAGCGACCAAGTGCTGCGCCGAATTGATGGTGTAATTTGCTGCGTCGTTTTAATTTTGCAACGGTATCATCATGGCTGTGCGACCTGCTAAACTGATCTGGATCTTGTGCTGCACTTTGATAGTGCTGTCGACATCTCTCGGCGGGGCGCAAGCCTCTCTCTCATGCTTTCCATCTGCCGCGGCGGTAAAAAACGCTTACCCGGGGACATGGCCGCATTGGACCTACCGGGCGCACAACCGAGAGGGAGCCAAATGTTGGTATCCCGGGACGCAAGCAGCGACACCCAAATCCCAATCCAGAGTGGTGCATCTTCAAAACTCGATCGCACGTCCGAGGCCGATCGCGGCCAGCATGGATGACGCCCCAATTTGGAACGTGCCGACAGCCCTCGGCGAAACCAGCGGAACCGGATGGAGCATGCCAGCCCACGCGGTGGCCGTTGATGCCGCACCGGTTCCGGAGCAAAGCTCTCCTCTCGGGCAGAATTCTTTTGCAGAACGGTTCTCTGCTGTGTTCGAAGTCATTCTTTTCGAACGCCCATCGGTGATGCGACGGATAGAAAGTCTGATTTCAAACCTGCACTAAGTGGCAGTCGCCGGGATTGGCTAACACGCCGGCCAGGCGTTCTTGATCAAGCCTGTATCGTCGCTACACGTCGCTTCGATGCGAAGAGTGCCAAGTTCTCGCGCGCTCGCTAACGCCTGCCAACTGACAATCGGTCTCCTGAGATCGAAGGCGTCCAATCCGCGATCGGCTGGCGCAGATTCCAGCCAGTGTGCGATCCAAAGTGATCAGAGTGTGTTAGAAACATTACATTGGAGGACACCGCCCCTGGCCGCCATTTGTATTTGCTATTTCGGTGGAAGATAATTGTCGATCGACTTTAATCGAAGGTGATGGCTGATGGAGGGATCAGTCTCGCGGTTGCAGGCAAGCGGATTGCACGACAATCAGGCGTCGCCGGCATTCCGCGCTATTGTCTATGCGGGTGCGTTCGTTACCGGTGCCATCGTGATGAGCTTCGAGATGCTCGGTTCACGATATCTTAATCCTTATTTCGGCGGGGGCATCTATACCTGGGCTTCGCTGATCTCGACCGTGCTGGCCGCTCTCGCCGTCGGATATTTCGCCGGCGGTCGGATAGCGGACCGATATCCGTCGGCGCGTGTGCTCGGTATCGCGGTGCTGATCGGGTCGGCCTTCATTCTGGCGCTGCCGTCGTTCTCGACCTTGATGCTGGAGGCGTTGCTGGACGCCATAGACGATATCAAGACCGGCAGTTTGATATCGGCCTTCGTTCTGATGTTCTTTCCGGTCGCCTTTTACGGCGCTTACTCGCCGTTCGCGGTGCGGCTTCTGCTGCGCTCGACGCGCACATCGGGTGGCGTATCAGGCGGCATTTATGCAATTTCCACGGCCGGCAGCATTGTGGGAACGCTCGGCACCACATTTTTTCTTATCCCGGCGATTGGCACCCGTGCCATCACTTTCGTGCTCGGCGCAGCTGGCTTGGCCTGCGGTATAGTGCTGATGCTGTTCCCGGCCTGCCGGCGCGCCGCCACGATAGCGATGCTCCTGGGTTTCGCGATCGCGGGGTCCGGCATGGTTGCGGCCATTACGGTTGCGCCTTCGGCAGCGCGATCGGCAGAGATTTTTGATCGCGCCACCCTGCTCGCTCGCGAGGACGGTCAGCTCGCGCATGTCGAAGGCCAGTACAACGACATCTATGTCGTCAAGCGCGGCAGCGAACTCCTGATGACCGCGCGTCTCAAAGGCTGGAACTATACCGAATCGCGCATCAATCTTGCAGACCCGGATGTCATTCCGGCCAACTACCTGCGCATAATGACGACCGCGCTTGCCTATGCGCCGCAGGTCGACTCCATCCTGCTGATCGGGTTGGGTGGCGGGGTGTTGACCAGTTATTTGGAGCGTTTCATGCCGGACGCTCGCATCGATTCAGTCGAAATCGACCCCGGCGTCATCGACACCGCGAAGACATGGTTCGGCGTCAAGGAGATGGAACGGACGCGTGTGATCGGGAGCGATGGGCGCGTCTTTCTCAATCGCAATCGCAAACTCTACGACGTCATGCTGGTGGACGCCTATATCGGCGGGTCGGTGCCGTTTCACCTCATGACCAAAGAATTCTACACGCTTCTCAAGCGCCGACTGGCACCCAGCGGCGCCGCCGTGTTCAACATTCACGAGCCCAACCGGCTGTTCGCGGTCTCGGTGCGCACACTGCAAAGCGTATTCGCGACCGTCGATTTGTATTACTCGGGATTCGGCGAAATTGCCGTCGTGGTGACCGACGCACCGCGCGCGACGGAAGCCGTCGAGCGGCGGGCCACGGAGTTGCAAAGGAAATACGGCTTTCGCCATTCCTTGCCGGAACTGCTCGCGCACCGTTCGGAACTCGACCCTGGGGTCGGAGAAATCCTCACCGACGACTTTGCGCCGGTCGACGTGTACGTCGCGGACGGGCCCCAATGGAAAAAAGGCGACGACCGGTAGCGTTTTGTCGAGAGCGCCCGTAACCGCGAATGTAGGGTGGATCAGCGCAGCGTAATCCGCCCCTTACGGGCGCGATACGCCCGTTGTCCGCCGTCACGGCGCAATTCGCCTTCGGCTGTTGCGCCCCACGACGGCCGCACCGCTCAAACCGCACCGCAGCAGCGATTTTCCGCGAGCGCCTTCGACCGGAGTAGGCAGACCACCCGGTTCTGGGCTATGTTTCCCGGATCGGGAAAGCCTTGCGGCGCTCGGCTTTGCCTCGATCGATAAAACCAGGTTTCACCGCTCGAATTTGAACCTCGTTTTCCAGGTCTTCAATTCCAGTCGTGAGAGGACGCTCATGGCCAAGCTCAACATCAATGGACGGATGCATGACGTGCAGGTCGAGCCCGAGACACCGCTTCTATGGGTGATCCGGGAGCAGGTGGGTCTCACCGGCACCAAATACGGCTGCGGCGTCGCCCAGTGCGGCGCTTGTTCGGTTCATATCAACGGCGAAATCGTTCGCTCTTGCTCGATCAGCGTCGGCGACGTCAAGGCAGGCGACCAAATCGTAACGATCGAGGGCCTGTCGGCCACCAGCTCACATCCGGTGCAAAGGGCCTGGGCGGCACTCGATGTGCCGCAATGCGGCTACTGCCAGTCCGGCCAGATCATGGCGGCGGCGGCGCTGCTGCAAAAAAATCCGAAGCCGACCGACAAGCACATCGACGAAGCGATGACCAACATCTGTCGCTGCGGCACCTATCAACGCATCCGCGCGGCCATTCATATGGCCGCCAATTTGCCGGTTGGCGGCTAATCCGCCGGCGTCAACGGGCGCAAAGTTTCAGGAGGTCTGCCGTGAAAATCAATTCCAGCAACACGAAGCTTTCCCGCCGCGCGTTCGTCGTCGGCACCACGGCCGCTGCCGGCGGCGGATTGTCGCTCGGCTTCCACATGCCGGCCGAGCTCACGACGGCGCGAGCCCAAACGGCGAATGACGGAGTTGAAGTCAATGCATGGGTGGTCATCAAGCCCGACGATACCTGCGTGATTCGCATCGCGCGTACCGAGATGGGTCAAGGTACCAAGACCGGTCTCGCTCAGCTGGTCGCCGAAGAACTAGAATGCGACTGGAAGAAAGTGACGACCGAATCCATCACGCCGGGACAGAATCTTGCCCGCAAGCGGGAGTGGGGCGAAATGGGCACCGGCGGCAGCCGCGGCATTCGCACCTCGCAGGATTACGTTCGGCGCGGCGGCGCGGCGGCGCGCATCATGCTGCTGCAGGCGGCAGCCGATCAGTGGAAGGTTCCGGTCGGCGAGCTCACCGTGTCGGACGGAATCATCACGCATGCGGCCAGTAAGCGCACTACGAGCTACGGCAAAGTGGCGGTCGCCGCCGCCAAGCTGGAGGCGCCGGACTCGAAGAGCATAAAGCTCAAGGATCCGCGCGACTGGAAGATCGCCGGAAAGGCGATCAAGCGGCTCGATACCGCCGACAAGCTCAACGGCAGCAAGATCTATGCGATCGACGTCAAGTTACCCGGGATGCTGTGCGCCGCCATCAAGGATTGTCCGGTGTTCGGCGGCAAGGTGAGAAGCTACGACGAGGCGAAGATTGCCGGCCGTCCCGGTATCAAGGGCGTGCTTAAGGTGAGGGAGTCTGGCGTCGCAGTGGTCGCCGACACCTGGTACCGGGCAAAGTCGGCATTGGAAGCGCTACCGATCGAGTGGGACGATGCCGGCAATGCGGGCCATTCGGATGCGACGATCGCTGCGCATCTGCGCGGAGGCTTCGATGCCGCCACCAATAACGGCGACCGCCGCAACGGCGATGCCGTCCAGGCTATCGCGGGTGCTGCAAAGAAGGTCGAGGCGATTTATTCGACCCCGTTCCTCGCCCACGCCACCATGGAGCCGATGAATTGCATCGCCAAGCTTGCCGCCGACAAGGCTGAGGCCTGGGTGCCGTCGCAGAACTCCGAAGCCTCGTTGGCGGCGTTATCGGAAGCTTCCGGCCTGCCGCTCAACAAATGCGAGGTATACCGGTCGGATCCCGGCGGCGGCTTTGGCCGGCGCGGCGGCTCGCAAGATTACGTGCATCAGGCGGTCGCCATCGCGAAGAACTTCCCGAATACTCCGGTCAAGCTGATCTGGTCGCGGGAAGAGGATATGGCGCATGACTTCTATCGGCCGATCTCACAGGCCAAGATGGCGGCGGGACTCGACGAGCAGGGTAATCTGATTGGCCTGCATGTGCGCATCTCGGGGCAATCGATCAATGCATTTTCCAATCCGGCGCTGGTCTCCGGCGGCAAAGATATGCGCCAACTGCAGGGATACGATGTGAATCCGGGCGAGGCCCAGCTCGGTTACGCGGCGCCGAACATGCTCATCGAGTATGTGATGCGCAACACTCACGTCCCGGTCGGCCCGTGGCGCGGCGTCAACACCAATCAGAACGCCGTTTATGTGGAATGCTTCATGGACGAAGTTGCGAAAGCGGCCGGCAAGGACCCGCTCGAGTTTCGCCGCTCGCTTATGGGCAATTTCCCGAAACATCTTGCGGTCCTCAATGCGGCTGCCGAAAAGGCCGGGTGGGGTCAGCCGCTGCCGCCCGGCATCCACCGCGGCATTGCGCAGTTCAACGGCTACGCAACCTATTCGGCCGCGGTCGCCGAAGTTTCGGTGAGCGACGCCGGCAAGCTCAAAGTGCATCGTCTGGTCCTGGCGGTGAATTGCGGTCATCCGGTCAACACCGACCAGATCGCAGCCCAGTGCGAAGGCTCCGTGGCTTACGGGCTGACCGCAGCGCTCTACGGCGAATGTCCCGTCAAGGACGGCAGCATGGCGTCGCTCAACTTCGACACCTACCAGATCATGCGGCTCGCCGAAATGCCGAAGGTCGAGACCGTCATCGTGCCGACCTGCGATTTCTGGGGTGGCATAGGCGAACCCACCATCGCGGTGGTGACGCCCGCGGTCCTTAACGCGATCCACGCGGCCACTGGCAAGCCAGTGCGCAGCCTTCCGCTAAAGAACGTCAAGCTGGTGTAAGGCTGGCGACTTGAGAATCGCTTCCCGGGTCATCGCACATGGCGTTGGCCCGTCAGCACGACAAACGGCCCGGTGCACGTGCACTGGGCCGTTTAGTTCAGAGGATTGCGCGATTAGCTTCTCCTAGGCTGTTGACGCCACAAGACCAGGACTACTGCTCGCGAGGGGCAAGCTCGTAGAGATTGTCGTTGACGACCGTTTTGATACGCTCTCCATTCTTGATCAGCAATCTCGGTGCAAGCTTTGGGGCCGCACGGGATCCGCCGCGAATGACGGCTCTTACCGTCTCGACCACTTCGCGTCCGCTGCTGTCGGTCATGATATAACCCCGCGCGCCTGCCTGTAATGCCAAAGCGACGTCCTGCTCGTCTTCGGAGCCCGTCAGAATGACCGTCCGCACGTCCGGATACATGCTGGCGATGCTTGCGACTGCCTCGATGGCTTGTTCCCGCAGGCGAAGATCGAGCAACATGATATCTGGGACGAGTTCCTGTGCAATTTGCAGAGCGTCGGCTGTGGTCGCTCCTTGCCCCACGACCTCAACGCCGTCCGCACTCTTCAGCATTCGGACAACGGCTTCGCGAATTGCCCGCTGGTCGCCAATAATGGCGATACGAATCGATTTGGGCGTTGTCATCGCGTTATTGGCAAGCCGATCGCTCGTTTGCGACAGCACATTCATTGCGGTTTACCTGATAGCTCCACTACCCCCACGCGCCCACGTCGAATAACTTCACCGCGAGGTAACCGCTTCACCACAAGTAACCGCTCAAGCGTCCTCTCTTCGCCCAGACAGCCTCCGCTCAAGCGCGCTTCTCCAAACAAGAACGGGACGAAATTTCATTGGCATTAATACCCGCTGACGACTGACAAAGGACTTACTTTGCGCTGACAATGAACTGACAGCGCCTTGGTACATCGACAGCTTCTCGGTGCATCACTTCAATCTTCACGTTCGGCAAGGCCGACGCGACTGCCCACACGACGGGTACATGTATGGCGAAGGAGGAGTAATTCGATCACACCGGAACACGCTCTAAAGAGAGAGAGCGTGACGTTCCGGAATCGATTGCCGGCGTAACTGCGCAACCACATCCGCAAGTACCTCGCAGCCGAAGATGATGTCGGCGTCTGAGGTGTTCTCGCGCACGTCGTGGCTGATGCCGCCTATGCTTGGAACGAACATCATCGCGGCGGGCATGAAGCGCGCCGCCACCATCGCGTCATGGCCGGCGCCGCTCGGCAAGTGGACCGGCGTTTCGCCTCGCCCGGTCGCCGCCGCCGCAATGGCTGCACCGAGATTTTCCGCCAGATCGGTCGGCGGAATGCGGGTGGTGGTCTCTACATCGATCCCGATCGTGCCACTACGGGCGGCGGCGAGTTCCCGGAGCCGCGCTTCGAGCCGATCCATCACCGCGGCTTTGATGTCGCGCAATTCCAGCACCAACTCGGCGTCACCGGGCACGACGTTGGGAGCGCCGGGCCGGAAGATCATGCTGCCGATGTTCCACACGGTGTCGGCATCGGCGAGGCCGCGGAACTCCGCATTGATTGCGGCGGCAAACTCGATCAGCGCGGCGCCCGCGTCGCGGCGCAACGCCATTGGGGTGGTGCCGGCGTGATTAGCCGCGCCTTCGCTCCGGATGCGGAAGCGCCGGATGCCGACCAGCCCCGACACGACGCCGATGCGCCGCCCAGCCGCCTCCATGCGGGGCCCCTGTTCGATATGGGCTTCGAGGTAACATGTCTGCCGCCGACGGTCGAAGCGATGCGGTGGCGGCTCCGCTGCAATCATTTGCAGGGCAGCCGTGAGCGAAGCGCCATCCTTCGATTTTGCTGCGGCGATTTCGGCCTCATCGAGATCGCCAAAAAAGGATCGGCTGCCCAGGAACGGCAGAAACGTACCCTCCTCGTCTTGAAACGAGATGACGTCGATGCCTGTTGCGAGCGACGCATTTTCCTCAATCGCGCTGCGCGCAATCTCAAGGGCGTAGACGACCCCAAGCGCGCCATCGAGCCAGCCGCCCTTGGGCACAGTATCCGTGTGGGAGCCGATTAGGATCGACTTCTCGGCCTTGGACATGCGGCCCAGCACATTGCCCACGCGGTCCATGGCGGAATCAAGACCGGCATGCTGGAGCTTGTCGACCAGCCAGCGCCGCGCTTCGATATCCTTGGCGGAGAGTGCGGTGCGATCCACGCCGGTCTGATATGCGCCAATCGCTGCAAGCTCGCGCAGATCGGAAATGAGTCGGTTACCATTAATTCGAGTCATATCGCCGTCTCGCGTGGATCACCTCATAGGCGATCAGGGGCCTTCTCGCTTCTATGGCCTTTTTTCGTTGGCATGTCGATCCGCGCTTTCAGTTGCACTGTGTGCCTGGCGCGGAGAATGGAGTAACTTCACTAACAGCGCACAAGGACGTACGTTAGTGGACAGGCCTGGGAGGTCAGCGATGGACGCACGCAGGTACTTTCTCCGATCAGCCGCGATTCTATCCGCTCTTGTCGGTGTGGTGACGCCGGTTGCGGCGGAGCCCGATGCCGCAAAGGCGCTGGCTTATGCCGCGGTCGAGCGTAATGTCGAGCAGATCGCCACGATCGGCGACAGCGTCTATTACTTTGCCGAGCTCGGCATGCAGGAATTCGAAAGTGCGAAGTTCGTCAAGCGGGTGCTGGAGTCGATCGGCTTCACGGTGGATGCCGGTGCGGCCAGCATGCCGACCAACATCTGGGCTCACTGGGGTAGCGGCAAGCCGCAGATCGTCATCGTCTCGGAGATGGACGCGCTTCCGGGGGGCTCGCAGACTCCCGGCAGCATCGAACGCAAGCCCCTGATTGCGGGCGCGCCGGGCCACATGGAAGGCCACAATACGCACCCGGGTGTCGCGATCGGTGCCGCTTACGCGGTCAAGCAGGCGATGCAGCGCTACAATATTCCGGGCAGCGTCGCGATCTCGCTCGGCCCGGCTGAGGAACAGCTCATCAGCCGGCCCTATCTGGTGCGGGCCGGACTGTTCAAGGATTCGGATATCGCCATCCTGCTGCACCTCGGCGACAATTTTGCCGCCGGCTACGGTCTGATGAACTATGCGGCGATCAGCGCGAAGTTCACCTTCCACGGCAAGACCGCCCATGGTGCCGTCGACCCATGGAACGGCAAGGACGCCGTGGATGCGGTTGAACTCATGGATATTGGCTTCGACAAGCTGCGCGAGCATCTGCGCCCGAGCTACCGGGCCCACCGCGCCATCACGGCCGGCGGCATTCAGCCGAACATTATTCCGGACTATGCGCAGATCTGGTGGTTCGTGCGTGACTCCACGATGGCCTCCGCTAAGGAAACCTTCGACAAGCTCACCCGCATCGGCGAAGGAGCGAGCTTGATGACGGGAACGACCTATGAATGTCAGATCGATGCCGCCGCCTGGCCCCAGCTCGGCCTCAAGTCGATCGCCGAGGTGATTCAGACAAATATCGACGCTGTTGGCATGCCGCAGTGGAGCGAAGATGAGGGGGAATTTGCGCGTAAATTCCAAGCCGCCATGGGGACGAGGGTGGTCGGCCTCAACACCCGGCAGACGCCCTTGGGTCAGCGCGGACAATCGGCGTCATCGAACGACAATGGCGATGTCACTTGGGTGGTGCCCAGCGCCGCCTTGAATTTCCCCGCAAGCATTCCGGGCATCAATTACCATAACTGGCAAGCCGCGGTTACACCCACCAGCACGATCGCTCATAAAGGGATGGTGTCTGCCGCGAAGGTGCTGGCCGCAACGATCCTCGACTTTCTGACCAAGCCGGAACTCGCCCGGCAAGCGCGCGCCGAATTCGAGAAAGCCACGACAGAGATGAAATATTTTTCCGTATTGCCGGCCGATGCCAAGCCGCCGCTCGATCTCAACAGGGAGATCATGGATCGCTACCGGGCCGAAATGACCAAGTACTACCTGAACAAACCGGTGCAATTCAATTGAGCGGTTTTTTGCGCCGAATGCAAGGATTGCATCAGCCGAAACCGGCGCCGATCTATCGCGTTGGCCCGCAACCCAGCCACTGTGGTGCGGAGCGGGTGGCCAAGAGGAGACAACGATGCGCTTGCAACCGAAACCCGACATCGTGGCCGGCACACCCGATCATCCGATCACGATCACGGCTGTGCCCCATCGGGTACGGGTCACCTTCGCGGGACATGTGGTTGCCGACACCCGGCGGGCACTCTCGTTGGCGGAAGCATCCTACGCGCCAGTCATGTACATTCCGCGGGAGGACGTAGATCTGGGCCTTCTTGAGCGAACCGAGCACGAGACCGGCTGCCCGTACAAGGGCGAGGCATCATATTACTCGATCCGGACAGCTGGTCGAGTGGCACAGAACGCCGCGTGGAGCTATGAACAACCGCTCCCGGCTGTGGCCGCCATTGCGGGTCATATGGCATTCTATCCGAATCGCGTCGACAGCTTGGACCAGTTGCCGGTTTAACGCTGCGAGCCGATGTGGTCGGCGCTGTTGCCGTCTTTGGAACCGGAATGGAAGGCGAAGTCATTAACATATTACCATCGCCCATATTGTCGGATACGCAATAGGTATAATGAGCCTGCCAGACATCAGGGAACCTGGATCGGCCCATCACAGCGAAAACATGTCCATGAAATCCACCTGCCGACTGGACCTTTACTATTTTTTCGCCTTGTTCCTGCCCTATCGGATTGAATACACAGAGGCTTGATGGGGATTCCAAAGATGGATGTACGCTTCGCCGCCAGGATGGCGACCGGGTTGGGTTTGACTATTTTGGGTGTGGCGGGCATTCGGAGTGAAGCCGTCGCCCAATATTATCCGCCCAACTCCTACACGCCAGCCCCGCCGGCGTATCGTGTGCCGACCCCGCCGCCGGATGATGACGATGATGTTGCTCCTTTGCCGGCGCCGGGTCCTTACGGCCGGCCGTCGGGTGCGCCTTATCCCTACGATCCGCAGCAAAGGTCACCTGCCGGCATCCAGAGCGAGCCTTTGCCGCCGCCGAGCGCGGGCGTCTACCCGGACGGCGGATCGCTTCCACCTCGTGGGCGCGGATACAGCTACGGGCCGTGGGAAGCTGTACGTCCGCCGGGTGACATTTACGCGCCTAATGATCGGCCCCCAGGTCCGGCGGGCCGACCTTCCGACTACGCCAACCAGCCGCCCATTGAGATAATCCCTCCTGGAGCCCCCCCCGGTTACGGCGCCCCAGGAAACTCTGGTTACGGCGCCCCAGGGAGTTCCGGTTATGGAGTCCCAGGTGTCGCCAGCCGACCTTATTACGACTACGGCAATCGGCCGCCGGCCGGAATAAGCCCCGGGAGCCCTCCCGGCAGCCCCAGCTACGCGGCCCTTCCACCGGACTATCAGCCGGAGACCGGCCGGCCCAAGGAATTGCCGCCGCAGTTCCGTCGCCAGATGGTCGACTACCAGACCCGTGAACCGGCCGGTACAATCGTAATCGACACGCCGAATACCTATTTGTACTTTGTCGTTGGTGGCGGCAAGGCGATCCGCTACGGCATCGGAGTGGGCCGTGAAGGCTTCACTTGGGCGGGCCGCGAAAAGGTCAGCCGAATGTCCGAATGGCCGGATTGGCATCCGCCCAAAGAAATGATCGATCGCCAACCCTATCTGCCGCGCTTTATGGCGGGCGGCGAAAGCAATCCGCTCGGCGCGCGCGCTCTCTATCTGGGGAATACACTGTACCGCATCCACGGCACCAACCAGCCCTCGACGATCGGGTCGTTCGTGTCCTCTGGGTGCATTCGACTCACCAATGCGGACATCGAAGACCTCTATGGCCGCGTCACCGTCGGCACAAAAGTGGTGGTGCTGCCTGGCGGGAAGCCGCCGTCATCCGATACCGTGAGGCCTGCTTCGCCAGATACCACCGGCAGTGTCCGCGAAATTCGTCGCCAGGGTGGATAGCAAATCGATTCGTACGCTCGATTGTGGAAGATCGGAATTGATTTGCGCCTGTCCTCTGTGCGTCCACGCTGCGTTGCTGTAAAAGTACGCACTATTATCAGAGCGTGGTTGAGGTCGGGGCAGATGCGACAGTTCCGGAAGGCGGTCGTGTGGGGCTGCGTTGCATGGTTTTCCACCTGTCCGCATTTCGAGCCGCGCTCGAATGCGTTGCCGTTAGAGTTCGGCATGTCGCCCGATGCCGCGGCGGCGGCAATCGATCTTCCGCTAACTCGTGTCTCCAGCCGCCGGAACTCTGAAATCTACTACGCAGAGCGGACCAACCTGACAACCGCCTTTATCCTGCGCGAACAGGAGCGGTTGTGGCTGCAATTCCGCAACCGCCGACTTACCGGTTGGAAATACGATTGGGGTCGCCCTTCGGAGCGGTAGCCGCCCGAGTTCACGTGACCTCCAACCAAGCTAATAAGAACGGCCCCACGCGCTGATTTCTGACTGCCGAACTGCGGCTATTCTCCGCCGGCCGCCTCGCGGTGGGTCTCGGCTTCCGCCTTCTGCTTGGCCTCGAGGTCTTCACCGGTTTGCTGATCGACCATTTTCATCGACAGCCGAACCTTACCGCGCTCGTCGAAGCCCAACAGCTTGACTTTCACTTTGTCGCCTTCCCTCACGACATCGGTGGTCTTCTGCACGCGTCGTGGCGCCAGCTGGCTGATGTGCACAAGACCGTCGCGCGAGCCGAAGAAATTCACGAATGCGCCGAAGTCCATCACCTTGACGACCGTACCGTCGTAAATCATTCCGACTTCCGGGTCGGAGGCGATCGACTTGATCCAGTTGATCGCCGCCTTGATCGACTCGCCCGACGAGGAAGCGACCTTGACGGTGCCATCATCGGAAATATCGACTTTCGCTCCGGTCTTCTCGACGATCTCCCGGATGACCTTGCCGCCGGAGCCGATCACCTCGCGGATCTTGTCGGTCGGGATGGTGAGCACCTCGATGCGCGGGGCGTGCTCGCCGAGTTCGGCGCGGGCCGAAGTGATCGCTTTTGCCATTTCGCCGAGAATATGCAGCCGTCCCTCCTTGGCCTGGATCAGCGCGACCCTCATGATTTCTTCGGTGATGCCGGCAATCTTGATGTCCATCTGCAGCGAAGTAATGCCCTTCTCGGTACCGGCCACCTTGAAATCCATGTCGCCGAGATGGTCCTCATCGCCGAGGATATCGGAGAGGACAGCGTAACGCTGGTCTTCGAGGATCAGGCCCATGGCGATGCCCGCCGTTGGTGCGCGTATCGGCACGCCGGCGTCCATCAGGGCAAGCGAGGCCCCGCACACGGTGGCCATCGAGGACGAACCGTTCGATTCCGTGATCTCCGAGACGACACGGATCGTGTAGGGGAATTCGTGCTTGAGCGGCAGCATCGGATGAATGGCGCGCCATGCAAGCTTGCCGTGACCTATCTCGCGCCGCCCCGGCGAACCGAGACGGCCGGTTTCGCCCACCGAGAACGGCGGAAAATTATAGTGCAGCATGAAGCTTTCTTTGTATGTTCCAGTCAACGAGTCGACGAACTGCTCGTCCTCGCCGGTACCGAGTGTCGCCACCACGAAGGCCTGGGTTTCGCCGCGGGTGAACAGCGCCGAGCCGTGGGCGCGGGGCAGCACACCGACTTCGGCCACGATTGGCCGCACCGTTTTGAGGTCACGTCCATCGATGCGATGGCCGGTATCGAGGATGTTCCAGCGCACGATCTTGGCCTCGAGCGCCTTGAACACGGAAGCGACGTGCTCCGGGTCATAGGGTGGATTCGCCACACCCTCCTTGAAGAAGTGTGCGATCACGGTCGCTCTGGCGGCGTCTACTGCATCATGGCGCGCCATCTTGTCGGGAATCGCATAGGCGGTGCGCAGTTGCGTCTCGACAAGGCCGAGCATTTCCTGTTCCAGCGCCGCGTCGTCCGCCACTACCAAGTCCCGTGGCTCCTTGGCGGCTTTTTCGGCAAGACGGATGATCGCCTCTGTCACCGGCTGGAAATGACGGTGGCCGAACATCACGGCGCCAAGCATGACCTCCTCGGGAAGTTCCCTGGCCTCGGATTCAACCATCAGCACCGCGTCCTGAGTGCCGGCGACCACAAGGTCGAGGTTGCTTTCCGTCATCTCGTCGATTTGCGGATTGAGAACATATTCGTTGTTGATGAAGCCGACCCGGGCGGCGCCCACCGGACCCATGAACGGAACACCGGAGAGCGTAAGGGCGGCCGACGCTGCCACCATCGCCAAAATATCCGGGTCATTTTCCTGATCGTGCGACATGCACGTCACGATCACCTGGGTATCACAGCGCCAGCCGTCGGCGAACAGTGGACGGATCGGGCGATCCATCAACCGCGATATCAAAGTCTCGCGTTCGGTCGGGCGTCCCTCGCGCTTAAAGTAACCGCCCGGGATGCGACCAGCTGCAAAGAATTTTTCCTGATAGTTGCAGGTAAGCGGCATGAAATCGACGCCCGGCTTGGGCTTCTTCTCTGCCACCACGGTCGCCAGGACCGTGGTCTCGCCATAGCTGGCGAACACCGCGCCATCCGCTTGCCGCGCTATCTTGCCGGTTTCAAGAACGAGCTTGCGCCCGCCCCAATCGAGTTCCTCACGATGAATGGTAAACATAGCTTTCAGCTTCTTTCATTGTTTTACGCCACGAATGCCCTGCGCAAGACGGCGAGAGCCTGCTCACCCCGCCCCCGGCTCGGCCGGGCGGCAGTTAGACGAGTCACAGCGTCCGGCAATCCTGCCATGGCTTCGGGCCTTGGGCGGCCGGGTACTCGGCCCAACACCCCCACCCTACCCTCCCGCAGCAGGGGGTAAAAGGTGTGGGCAAAATGCAGCGGACGCACCGCGCGACCGCCGAAAATTGCGTAACTGCAACCTTCGCATTTTCGGGCGCCCGGGGACCGGGATGGCCGCTGAAGATGCGTCAACACGAAGTTCTGCTCAACGACGAATACCGAGTTTTTGGATCAAAGCCTTATAGCGGCTTTCATCGGCACGCTTGAGATAATCGAGGAGTTGGCGCCGCTGCGACACGAGCTTCAACAAACCCCGTCGTGAATGATTGTCCTTGACGTGTTTCTTGAAATGCTCGGTCAGGTTGTTGATGCGCGCCGAAAGGATCCCTACCTGTACTTCGGGTGACCCGGTATCGCCAGCTTTTTTGGCATGCGCTTTGATGATTTCCGATTTACGCTCGGCGGTAATCGACATCGTCAACGACCTTCCTGTCGGCCGGCTCTGCCCTGCAGACCGGCAAGATTGAATACACGCTTGGGGACGATTTCACCGCGGTCGACTTCCGCCAAGGCAATCAGGTTGCCTGACGCCGTAACGTAAACCGTTCCGCTGATGACGGGGGCGTCCCGTCCGCGCATCAAAACGGCTTGGCCCCCTTGGAGCCTCGCCGCATCGCCCCCGCTGACGGCTAGCGCCGGGATGTCGTCCAGCGCAGTCGCAACCGGGAGTAGCGCGTCGGCAAGGCTACCCTCACCGGCAGCGGCTCTATGGCACAAAGCCTCAATTCGTTCCAGTGAAATCATGTGCGACTCGGTAAATGGCCCGACGGCTTTCCGACGCAACGCCGCAACATGCCCACGGCATCCGAGCGCCCGGCCAAGATCGCGTGCCAGCGCCCTTACATAGGTCCCTTTACCGCATTCGGCCTCAAAGCCTGTGTGATCCGGATCGGGGGTGTCGACCAGGGTCAGGCGGTCAATGTTCACCAGGCGCGACTTGAGCTCGAACTCTTCACCGTCGCGCGCAATGTCGTAGGCGCGCTCCCCATCGATCTTGATGGCAGAAAATCGCGGCGGCACCTGTTCGACAACGCCAACAAATTTCGGCAAAAGCGCTGTGATCGCTTCTGGCGTTGGCCGCGCATTACTTGACGCCACCACGCGTCCCTCGGCGTCGTCGGTGTCTCGTTCTTCGCCCCAGCAAATCGTGAAGCGATAGGTCTTACGCCCATCGATCACGAATGGCACCGTCTTGGTGGCGTCTCCCAGAGCGATCGGCAGGCATCCGGACGCAAGCGGGTCGAGGGTGCCGGCATGACCGGCCCGTCTGGCTGCGAACAGACGCTTTATCACTGACACCGCGTGCGTCGAGGTCATACCGATCGGTTTGTCGAGCGCCACCCACCCATGGATGTCGTATTTTTCGCGCTTGAACTGTGCCTTCTTAGGCTTGCGCGCACGATCGAGGGAGGGTGCCGATGCGGGTGCAGACATGACGTCGACGACCTTCGCGGTATCTGAGTCTCCGGGGTATTGATCGGCCGTTGTCGAATTCATTTATTCTTGCCTGAATCGTTATCGAGGTCGCGCCTGACCTGTGGGGAGCGCAGCAACCGTTCAATCCGCTCGGCTTCGTCGAAACGTTCATCGGTGCGAAAGCGGATGTCGGGCGCAAATTTAAGATTCACGCGGCGGGCGACTTCACCGCGTAGATAGCGCTTGTTGCGATCGAGCGCGGCGAGCACGACCGCAGAGTCTTGCCCCCCGAGCGGCAGCACATAGACGGTCGCAACCCGTAAATCCGGCGACATACGCACCTCCGGCACCGTGATGTGATGTGCCTCGATCACGGGATCATGGACTTCGCCACGTGCCAAAATTTCCGCCAGTGCGTGACGAACCAACTCGCCGGCGCGCAGCGCTCGCTGGGTAGGTCCCTTGGCAGACTCGCGGGCAGGACCGCGCGACATAGTCCTCAAACTCACAGCGAGCGTTGTACCGTCTCTACCCGATAGCATTCGATGACGTCACCGACTCGCATATCCTGGTAATTCTCGAACGACATGCCACATTCCTGGCCGGCCGTGACTTCCCTGACGTCATCCTTGAAGCGCTTGAGCTGCGACAGCTTGCCTTCATGGATCACGACGTTATCACGGATCAGGCGCACATTGGCGCCCCGCTCGACGGTGCCCTCGGTGACCCGGCAGCCGGCGATCTTGCCGACCTTGGAAATATTGAAGATCTCCAGGATGACGGCATTGCCGAGCATCATCTCACGCAATGTCGGCGCCAGCAGTCCGGACATTGCTTTTTTCACGTCGTCAACGAGATCGTAGATGATGTTGTAATACCGAATTTCGACTCCATCGCGCTCGGCCATTTCGCGCGCTTCCTTGTGGGCGCGCACGTTAAAGCCGATAATGGCGGCGTTTGAGGCTTCGGCGAGCGTGACGTCGGATTCGCTGATGCCGCCGACGCCTGCCAAGATAATCCGGGCACCCACTTCCGGTGTCCCGAGCTTCTCAAGCGCGCCGGCGATGGCTTCGACCGAGCCCTGCACATCGCCCTTGATGAGGAGCGGAAATTCCTTGCGCCCCGCGGTCTTGAGCTGGCTCATCATCTGTTCGAGCGAGCCGCGCAGGCCGCTGGCTCGCGCCGCCACTTTCTCACGCCGCTGGCGGGCACGATATTCGGTCACCTCGCGAGCACGAGCTTCGGTTTCCACCACTGCGAGTCGGTCACCGGCCTCGGGGGTTCCGTTGAAACCCAGAATTTCCACCGGCGTGGACGGACCGGCTTCACTCACCAAAGCGCCGGTATCCGACAACAGCGCGCGTACCCGCCCCCACTCGGCACCAGCAACCACGATATCGCCGCCGTGAAGCGTCCCACGCTGGACCAGCACGGTCGCCACCGGGCCGCGGCCTCGATCAAGCTTGGCCTCGATCACCGTACCTTCGGCCGGTCTGTCAGGATTGGCTTTGAGATCGAGAATCTCTGCTTGCAGGCCGATCGTTTCCAACAGCTTGTCGAGATTGATCTTCTTGGTTGCCGAGACCTCGACATCCAGCACCTCTCCGCCGAGCGATTCGACCTGCACTTCGTGCTGCAACAGCTCGGTTCGCACTCGGTCTGGTTTCGCGTCCGGCTTATCGATTTTGTTGATGGCGACAATCATTGGCACCTTCGCGGCCTTGGCGTGCTGGATCGCCTCGACCGTCTGCGGCATCACGCCGTCGTCGGCTGCCACTACCAGCACCACGATATCGGTGACTTTGGCGCCGCGCGCCCGCATCGACGTGAACGCCGCGTGGCCGGGCGTATCGATGAACGTGATCTTCGAGCCGAGCGGCGAGGTGACCTGATACGCGCCAATATGTTGCGTTATACCACCCGCCTCGCCTCCCGCCACATTGGTTGCCCTGATGGCGTCGAGCAGCGAAGTCTTGCCGTGATCAACATGGCCCATGATGGTCACGACCGGCGGTCGTGGATACAGCATGGCCGGATCATCGGCCTTGTCGAACAGGCCTTCCTCGACGTCCGATTCGGCGACGCGACGGACGGAATGGCCCAGTTCCTCCGCAATGAGCTGGGCGGTATCGGCATCGATAGTGTCGGTGATCTTGGCCATCTGGCCTTGCTTCATCAGGAGCTTGATCACATCGACTGCCCGTTCGGACATACGGTTGGCGAGCTCCTGGATGGTGATCACCTCCGGGATCCTTACTTCCCGCACGAGTTTTTCCTTGGGCTCATGGCTGGCATGGCCCTTGAGCCGCTGGGTGCGGCGGCGGAATGATGCGACCGAGCGCTCCCGCTCCTCGTCGGCTGTGAGCGCGGTCACCAGCGTCAGCCGTCCACGGCGCTTCTCCGGCCCGGCTCGGCTCGGCTTTGGGGCTGGCGCCGGACGTGCCGCACCTGGGCGACGTGCCGTTCGCGGCACTTCTTCCTCGTCGGCCTCTTGAACGAGATTGCGTGCATTAACCGCCGCGGCAGGCGTCCCGGCGTTCGTCGCGGGAGCCTTCTGCTTCGCTTCGTCGTCGCCGAAACGCTTTTTGGCCTCCGTCTCCGCCTTGCGTTTAGCTTCCTCGTCGTGGCGGCGACGCTCCTCTTCTTCGCGTTTGCGCGCCTCACCAGCCTCGCGCTCGGCTCGCTCGGCCGATTCTCGTTCCTCGCGCCGACGCGCGGCTTCCTCGGCGAGGCGCCGCTCCTCGGCCTCGTTGACTTTAGACTCCGCAAGCGCATGGGCGCGGGCCGTACGCTCTTCCTCGGTCAACTGGCGCAGCACGACGCCGGACGGCTTGCCGCCGGCTCCGCTCGGCGCCGCTGCCGGGACCCCCACACCGGCTGTCGCACCAGCAGGACTTCTGGTACCCGCTGTCCCGCGCCGAGGCACTGACACGGCCGGTGTTGCCGCCAGCGAGGACTCAGCGGCCTTGCCGTCGCCCGGCCCCATAGTCCGCCGCTTCACTTTCTCGACCACGACCGCTTTTGTGCGGCCATGGCTGAAGCTTTGGCGCACCACCCCTTGCTCGACGCTGCGCTTGAGTGTCAACGTCTTGGTCGGGGTGACCGTCAAGGTCTTTTCGCCGGGGTTCTTGGTTTCAGTCATTACGATCCTGGTTCCGGAATGGTGCCATTTGACTGCCGTGAGCCGAGGTCCCGGTCAGCCGGGCCATCAGCTCGGAAGTCTTCGAGAAACCGCCAGCGTACGAGAAATGGCTCGCTCGCCCGACCGGCTAGCAGTGCTGCATGTACCACATTTAGGCGGCCCAATGCCAAATCCAATTGAGCCGACCTGAACGCTTCGACAATTATTGCCTGCCCCGTGCGGTCCGCGCGCCGTCTGAGGGTGGCCGCAAGTCTGCGACCGCTTTCCGCCCCGGCATCCCTGGCCCGGATGAGGGCAACCAGCGGGGCCGCCGCCACGGCGGCTTCGACCTTGGTAAAGCCCAGGAACACGAGCCCCGCCTTGTGGGCAATCGAAAGGGAATTCAACACCGATTGCTCCAGAAGCCGGTCCAGCGCATCCGGAAGGTCGACCGGAACCCTGATGTCGTCCTTAAAGGCACGGGCAAAGGCTCGCCGCCGAACCGCCTCCTCAACGATCCGTCGGCGGGCTGTGATCCATACGCCCCGTCCTGGCAGCCGACGCTTGAGATCGGGGATCACGGCACCATCGGGACCTTTAACGAAACGTATGAGCTGACCGATGGGCCGGACCTCGCGGGTTGCAATGCACAATCGCTCGGTCGCTGCAGCAGCGGCACGCGCCCCCTGGTCGATTGCAGCATCTTCGGCCACTATTTGCATGATGTCAGTCACTGGGGGTCAAGCGGGCTGCGGGGCAGCTTCGGTCTCTTCGGGCGCGTGTTGGGCAGCGAAATCAGCCTCCGTGATCCATCCGGCCTTCACGCGGGCTTGCATGATGATCGTCTCGCATTCCTCACGCGTGAGATCGAATCCATCCAGGATACCGGGGTTGCGAACGGCTTCGCCGTCCTTGCGTTCGGTCCAACCGGCGAGATCGTCGGTCGCACAGCCGGCAAGGTCCTCAACGGTCTTTATGCCATTCTCTCCGAGCGCGACCGTCATCTTGGCCGTGACTCCAGGTATCTCCTTGAGTTCATCCGCAACGCCAAGCTCTTTGCGTCTGGTGTCATATTCGGCCTCGACCTTAGCCAAATAGTCGCGCGCGCGCGACTGCAGCTCGCTCGCCGTCTCGTCGTCAAAGCCTTCGATCGAGGCGATGTCCTTCTGGTCAACCATGGAAAGTTCCTCAACCGACGTGAAGCCTTCCGAGGCCAGCAGTTGGCCGACCACCTCGTCGACGTTGAGCATCTGCATGAACATTTTGGTGCGCTTTTCGAAATCGGCCTGACGACGCTCAGATTCTTCCTGCTCCGTAAGGATATCGATGTCCCAGCCGGTGAGCTGGGAGGCCAGCCGCACATTCTGACCGCGCCGTCCGATTGCGAGCGAAAGCTGCTGATCCGGAACGACCACCGAGATGCGTTCGCGGTCTTCGTCGAGCACCACCTTGGCGACTTCGGCGGGGGCCAGCGCGTTAACCACAAAGGTGGCGACGTCGGGCGACCACGGAATGATGTCGATCTTCTCGCCCTGCAATTCGTTCACGACGGCTTGCACACGCGACCCCCGCATGCCGACGCAGGCGCCGACCGGGTCAACCGACGAATCCCGCGAGATGACCGCGATTTTTGCGCGTGAACCTGGGTCGCGCGCCACCGCCTTCACCTCGACGATGCCGTCATAAATTTCCGGCACCTCCTGCGAGAAAAGCTTGGCCATGAACTGCGGATGCGTGCGCGAGAGGAAAATCTGTGGGCCGCGCGGCTCGCGCCGTACATCGTAGATGTAGGCGCGGATGCGATCTCCATTGCGGAACACTTCACGCGGCAACAGCTCGTCGCGCCGCACAATCGCCTCACCGCGGCCGAGATCGGCAACGACGTTGCCGTATTCCACCCGTTTGACGATGCCGTTGACGATATCGCCGATGCGGTCCTTGAATTCCTGGTATTGGCGGTCGCGCTCGGCTTCACGCACCTTCTGGACGATCACCTGCTTGGCCGACTGGGCTGCGATGCGTCCATATTCGAGCGGCGGCAGTGGCTCTGCGATGTAATCGCCCACCCGCGCCGCCGGATTACGCCGTCGCGCATCCTCAACGCTGATGTGGATCGCATCGTTCTCGACCTGATCGACAACAAGCAGCAGGCGCGACAGCCGCATTTCGCCGGTCTTGGGATTGATCTCGGCACGCACTTCGGTCTCGCTCCCATAGCGGGAGCGGGCCGCCTTCTGGATGGCGTCCTCCATGGCCGCGATGACGATCCCGCGGTCGATCGCCTTTTCGCGGGCGACTGCATCGGCAATCTGCAACAGTTCAAGCCGGTTGGCGCTGACGGCCATCGGTCATTCTCCTTCAGAGTGAGACGCTGCCGGAGGTCTCCCGGGAGCGCGTTCATTTTTCATGTCTTGATGTGAAGCGTGATCGTCACGCGGCGCGGAGCCGCCGCGACGACGCAAGGAGCGTCCCCCGGATTTGCCGCGACGTAATGCAGCCGCAACGAGGTCGTCGGTAAGAACGAGCCGCGCGCTGATCATCTCGTCGAACGGCAACTGCACTTCCGTGGCACCTTCGAATCCATCTTCCATCCGAATATGGGCGGCCGAGTCGTCGACCCCAACAAGAGTGCCCCGGTATCGCCGTCGGCCTTGGAACGCGGTCGCAAGTTCAACCTTAACGATCTGGCCGATATGTCGTTCGAAGTCCGAGCGACGTACCAGCAGTCGGTCGAGGCCCGGCGAGGAAATTTCGAGCCGGTAGGTACGATCGATCGGATCGGCCACATCGAGTACGGGTGACATTGCACGCGACACCGCTTCACATTCCTCGATTGCCATCGTACCGTCAGGCCGCTCCACCATGATCTGCACGGTGCAGCCGTCGTGCCCCGAGACATTCACGCGCACCAACCGAAACCCGAGGTCGGTGAGCACCGGCGCCGCGATCGCGGCGATGCCCGACGCTACCCCAGTTTCTGCGATCAGCCGCGGCTCCTCCAGGGCCTCCGAGTCGATCGGCCCCTTGTTGACGACAGGGATCGTGTTGGTCGTCATGATAAACGCAGCTTGCCTTTCATCGCGACGCCGGATGGCCAATGGCAGTCCCGCCGCGGGATAATAAAAAAGAGCGGGTCCCGGGCGGGGCCCACTCTCACGAGCCGATCGTACCATCCGATCGTTATGAGATGTCCATACGACGCACATGAATATAGCGCATTACGACCCCAGCGCAAGGGTGGGTCAGCTGTGAATTCTTGCGACCTGATTTCACCGTTTTAAGGCCATGAGGCCGGTTTATCCGGCGTCCCTATTGGCTAGAGAAAGCCTGAGGCTCGTCGAGAAGCGCGACTGGCGTGCCCTTGCGAACACGCCCGGCGAGGTCGAGGGCATCCCAATTGGTGAGCCGGATGCAGCCATGGGACTGGGTCTTGCCGATCTCTTCGGGCCGGGGCGTCCCGTGAATGCCGTAACTTGCCTTGGTCAGATCGATCCAGATCAACCCTACGGGATTGTTGGGACCGGGCGCGATGCTGAGCTTTCTATCAGCCCGCACACCTTTGAATTGGAACTTCGGATCGTAGTGATAGGTGGGGTTCTTGACAACCCGGCGCACGTGGTAAGTACCGCTTGGTGCCGGTTTTTCGCTACTGCCGATAGATGCCGGATAGAAAGCGACCAGTTCGTCGTTGCGCCCAAGCGCGCGAACGACTTTGGCTGGCTTATCGATCTCGATTTTGAAGACCCGCCCCTCTGGCCGACTATCCGCAACGTTGGGAACGGTGATGACCGTGCCGGCTCGATCCAACGCCTTGCCGGGATTAAGCTGCCTTAGCAAAGCCTCGCTGGTGTGGAATTTTTCCGCCAGAAGTTGCGTCGCGCTACGGTAACCGAGCCATTGGAGGCGAGCCATGCCTTCAAAATCGCGAGGTATTCTGGGCGTAAACGGACCGCGCGTATCGTCCTCCATAATCGTGTAGGCGATCAGAATGGGCGCGCTGGCGGATTCGCACAGCTTCTCCCACGTGGCCTGATCGAGCTTGCCACTCATCGCGAGACCACGGGAGCGCTGGAAGGCGACGATCGCTTTCTCCACATTCCCCCCCGTTTTCCCGTCAATGACACCCGGCGAAAGATCGAGCCGATCGAGCAGCACTTCCGCCCTGAGCATCGCCGCCCGTTGCAACTTTGGCCTGGGCGCATCCGGGCACGCCGCTTGGTCGACGGCCGACGACAACGAGGGAAGGGATGGTGCGCGTCGGGCGTGAACAGACCCATCCGCCGTCATTAACAGAAGGGAGGTAATGCCAAAAATGTACAGTAATCTACCGGTTTTCATAACCGCCACGCCGGTCGCGCCCAGCCGGATTTCCAACGGACAGATCCCGGAAATTGTTCCTCAATGGGCGACAGCGCGGAGCGTTCGGGCGCGACGACCAAAACAGGGTCATTGGCATATGCGATAACGATCGCTCGTCCCATGCAACGCAGTATCAACATGCAGGT
Organism: Xanthobacteraceae bacterium; assembly: GCA_035311445.1. Lineage (GTDB taxonomy): Bacteria > Pseudomonadota > Alphaproteobacteria > Rhizobiales > Xanthobacteraceae > JAJPKK01. The sequence goes on from DATGCX010000365.1 coordinate 30,555, forward strand.
GATCCGTGTGCGCCGCATCAGAGCCAGGACCAAGAACGGTCGTGAACCATCCACACGCGGCAGTCCGGACGGCGTCAACGACGTTTCTCGCTGCTTCATCTCCGTCGGGTTTGACGGGAATCAATTTGCCGCTTGAAAGCTCGAAAGCCGAGATATCAATGGCTTTGCCGACCGCATGGGCGCTGAGTTTGCCGGTTGGCGCGCCGTTGCGATTGCGACATTCATATCCGGGGCCGGTGCGCACGGCCCTCAGATCGACGGACATCCGGCCCGCAATCAGCGGGGCGACGAGGTGGCCGAGCCACGCGGATAGCTGCTCAGCAAACTGACAGGAGACGACAGGCTCTTCCGGCAGACGGATCTCGGCTGCGGCCCGCATTCGCGTCGCGATCGACCTGAGCCGGACCGGGGCCTCGATCGTGCAGGCGGCGTTGGAGGCAGGCCGCATCGTCGAAACATCGAACCGGACATCAGCGACCCGTAGACGTTCCCGGCATGCATCGTCAGCCCGAACAGCATCTTCTGTTTGGCTGGGTTGTTTCTGGGTTTGGGCCTGTGAGGATGTTGGCGGTGCGGACGACCGTACACCAAAGGCAGGCCGCGGCGGCGGAAGCGGTACAAGTGCCGGCGGAATCGGCGCAACTCGCCGCCGCGCTGCATCGAGGGGGCCGATCAGCGATCCGACTGCTAATCCAACCCCGATGAAGGCCACCAGATGTCCACGTTGCGTGTACCTGCCCAGTCGCACCAAGGATAATCCTCTCGCATGTTGGGCAATCGTGTGCTCCGGGAATTGTTCCCCGGAATCAACCGAAATCAATCGAGGCGTCCATGCGGTGCACGCACCAAGACGTGGCGGCCAGCGTATTCTGCGGGTCACGCGTTGCGCTGAAATTCCAGATAGCAGGGCACTCGCCCTTGTTGCTTTGCCTTTGCCTCGTATCGGGTTCCGTGAAAGCCAGCCCACGGCTTGCGCCAATCATCGGCACGTTCGGCAGTCCAGACAAAATCCGACGCGCGCACTAAGCGCTCGAGCGTCCAGGCCGCGTAGTCAGGAATATCGGTAGCAAAGCGAAACACGCCGCCTCGCCGCAATACGCGCGCTAGCATTGCGACGGTACGGTCCTGCACGAATCGCCGCTTCCAATGTCGGCGCTTCGGCCATGGATCAGGATAGAGGAGATCGATCCGAGCGACAGAGGCGGTCGGGAGCCAGGCCAGGAGATCGATGGCGTCGCCCGCGTAGAGCCTGATGTTGTCGATTGCCTGCGCCTCGATCGATGCAAGGACCTTTGCCATGCCGTTGACGAAGGGCTCACAGCCGAAGAAGCCGACCGCCGGATGCGCAGTGGCTTCCGCGATCAGATTTTCGCCGCCGCCGAAACCGATCTCGAGGTGAACGGACTCCAGCGGACGTGAAAATACTTGCACGAGATGGTCCGGAGGCCGTCGGTCGAGCGCAAGCGAGAGTCGCGGTAATAGCGTTGCGATCAGCTCCGTTTGGTGCGACCGCAGCTTATGACCCTTGCGGCGGCCGAAAAAGGCGCGCCCACGAGACGCGACCAGATCGTCGTCAGACATCGCCATCAAGTTGGCAATCGCACCCGCTGACCGCATCCATCAAACCGGATGACGGCCGCGAGACGCGCGTGCAGCTCAGCTCGCAGACCGGCGCAACTCGTCGACGAGATCCGTGCGCTCCCACGAGAAGCCGCCGTCAGGCTCGGGCGGACGGCCGAAATGGCCGTAAGCGCTGGTTCGCGCATAGATCGGTCGGTTGAGGCTGAGGTGGTCGCGAATGCCGCGCGGCGTCAGGTCCATCACCTCATCGAGCAGTTTTTCAAGGCGAGCCTCAGCAACCTTACCGGTTCCATAGCAATCGACGTAAAGCGACAGCGGCTTGGCCACACCGATCGCATAGGCGATCTGGATAGCGCAGCGGTCAGCCAACCCGGCCGCGACCACGTTCTTGGCGAGGTAGCGCGCCGCGTAGGCGGCGGAACGATCGACTTTGGTGGGATCCTTACCGGAGAAGGCGCCACCGCCATGGGGAGCGGCGCCGCCATAGGTATCGACGATGATTTTTCGTCCGGTGAGGCCGCAATCACCATCCGGACCGCCAATCACGAACTTTCCGGTCGGGTTGACGTGCCAGACGGTGTGTTTGCCGATCCAGCCCTCCGGCAGGGCCTGCCTGACGTAGGGTTCCACAATAGCCTGGATGTCGTGGGACGACAGCTTATCGTCGATATGCTGGGTCGACACCACGATCTGTGTAGCCTCAACCGGCTTGCCGCTTTCGTAGCGGATCGTCACTTGGCTCTTGGCGTCGGGACCCAGCGCCTGGGTTTCACCGAAGCGGCGCGCCTGCGCCATCACTTTGAGAATGTGGTGAGCATAATAAATGGGCGCCGGCATGAGTTCCGGGGTCTCCCGGCACGCATAGCCGAACATGATGCCCTGGTCGCCCGCCCCCTCGTCCCTATTGCCGGCGGCGTCCACCCCCTGCGCGATGTCGCTCGATTGTGCATGCAGGTGCACTTCGATCGACGCATTTTGCCAATGAAAACCTGCCTGTTCATACCCGATGTCCTTGATGGCGAGTCGGGCAAGGTGGGCGATGTAGTCGCGGGTGATCTGCGAGGGACCGCGGGTTTCGCCCGCAATTACGACCCGGTTGGTGGTTGCCAGGGTCTCGCATGCGACCCTGACATGACGCGGGTCCCAGCCATGGCGAGGGCCGATATCGATATATGCGTCCACAACTTCATCCGAGATGCGGTCGCAAACCTTGTCCGGGTGGCCCTCGGAAACCGATTCGCTCGTGAACAGATAGCTTGCACGCGACAAGATGCACCTCCTGGGCTCGGTCCAGCGCGATAAGCCGCGTGGTCGGTTCCGGGCGATGTTTTTGCAGCGGCGCTACGTTCGGTCAAGAGTGCGCTTGCCGAAGCGCGTGGGTGCGAGAGGACCGGCCGACCTTCCCAATGCCGAGGGGGTAGGACGCCGAGGGTAACCTAGCGAGGCTCTACCTCAGACCGACGAGGTATGTTCAGTCCACAAAACTTGACACATTCCACCAAGTCTCGTTCGTCAAGCAGGGGCTAGTGGCCCTCGGAATCTTCACCGGCAATTTGCTGCACGAGATCAACGATGCGGCGCCGCAGCTTGGCATCCTGAATCCGCATAAACGCTTTGGTGAGCGACAAGCCATCGGATGTCGCAAGAAAATCAGACACATATGTAGGGGACGGAGCGCCTGCATCACCTTCCTTAAAGGGGCCTTCCGGCAGATGAGGCGCGCCCTCAAAAAAGAACGAAACGGGCACCTGAAGAATGTGAGAAATCTGCTGTAATCGGCTTGCACCGATGCGGTTTGTACCTTTTTCGTATTTCTGCACCTGCTGGAACGTGAGCGCGAGCGCATCGCCGAGCTTCTCCTGGCTCATCCCCAGCATCATGCGACGCATCCTTACCCTGCTGCCTACGTGCTTATCGATGGGGTTGGGAGCTTTCTTGGTCATTATTTCTGTTCTCCTTGCATTTTCCCCCACGTCTTGAACCTGATGCAGCAGCTCTAGCGCAGACACACCGGCGATTCGCAGACATCAGACTCGACTGTTTAATACACAAAATAACGCAATTATAACATGAATTTATTTGCATCGTCGTTAATTGGATTGCACTTTTCATTTAGTGCATTGCACTTTTTGTATGATCCAACCTTGCCTATACCCGCCCTTTTTGGAACGTCTGTCCCGAATGCTATCGTTTCAGGCGCATGAGCAAGCTCGCAAGCATCGTTCCGGCAAGCACAACAATGAACAGCACATCCCCTATGCTCGCATAAATCGTAGCTCGGATGGGACGGGGCAAGGCCGAATCCAATAATCCGTCGCGGCCGAGAGGAAGGGCCGCAATCACCCTCCCAAGCGGATCAATGACTGCAGAAATCCCGCTGTTGGCGGCGCGGATCAACGGCAATCCTTCTTCGATTGCGCGGACCTTTGCCTGTTGGAAATGCTGGAATGGGCCGACGCTGATTCCAAACCAAGCGTCATTAGTCAGGTTCAACAGCCAGCCGGGCCGCTCCCCGGCTGGCACCGCTTCCCCAGGGAAAATGATTTCATAGCAGATGAGGGGAAGCATGTCTGGCGCTCCTGGAACGGCGATCTTGCGCCTTCGGGTGCCAGCCAGAAATCCACCCGGCACATTGGTCAGTTGCGTCACCCCGATGCCTGCGAAGAAATCCTCGAAGGGCAGGTATTCACCGAACGGCACCAGATGGAGCTTATCGTAGCTTGCCAGGATCGTGCCGTTATGATCGATCACATAGATCGAGTTGTAGGCGCGTATCCCGCTGCGGCCCGGCACCGGCTCGGCCAGACGCGCCGCTCCCGTGATCAGCGTCGTGTTGGGCGGCAGCATCTCCGCGATCATGGCAAGTGCATCGGGCTCGCGTGTCAGAAAGAATGGAAATGCGGACTCCGGCCAGATCAAATGCGTGACGTCGCGCAGACCGCCGGCCTGGTCGTCTGCCCTCGTTCCGCTTGCCCGTTCCGACAGTACGACGTAGCGGCTCATAATCTGAGGCTTGGCGGCGTAACTGAATCTCGCATCCTGCGGTATGTTAGGCTGCATGATCCGCAGGTGCACACCATCGACCATTTCGGTTGGATTATGGGCTAGCCTCCATCCGCCGTAAGCCGCAAGGGCCGCGAGAACGCAGCCGGCTGCCACGACAGGCATCACGGATCGTCGCAGATCGCCTGACTCATCTGCCAAAACGGCAGGACTGGCGAACACCGCGACAGCAACAAAGGTCAAGCCCCAAATGCCGAAAAGCGCGACGCTTTGGGCGAGCGGCAGCGGGGTGGTGAGCGCATAGCCGAAAGCATTCCATGGAAAACCCGTGAACAGGTGGCCGCGCAGCCATTCGGCCGATGACAGCGCCGCCGCCAGGATCAGTATCCGAAAGCCGCCCGGAACCCACAATAACCGCGCAGCCATCAACCCGACTCCGGTAAACACCGCGAGTCCTGCCGGCAACAGGGTGACCGCGAACGGTAATAACCATCCGAACGTCTTGGCGTCGACCAGGAACGCAGAGCCGATCCAATAGAGCCCGGCGAGAAAATATCCAAAACCAAACCACCAGCCGATGGTAAAGGCCGCCCTCATTCCACTCCATCGCCCCCCCGCGACACCGTCAAGAAGCCAGACGAGCGGCGGAAAAGTCACGAACATCATCGGCCAAAGATTGATCGGCGCCAACGCCAGGGTCGAGGCGGTGCCAGCCAAAAATGCAATCAGCGCTCGGCGCCAACCCCAGGCCAGGATGACCGGTTTGGCCAGGCTGAACCAATTCACGGCTTCGATTTCACTTGCGTTTGCGGTGAATTGTGCTCGGAGCCGGGTTCATTCTTTTCAGGCGGCGGCATAACCGTCGATACGGTGATGCGGGATGTTGTCTCCGGTCGACGGGAAGGGTTGCGCTCAATGGCTCGCGCCGCCTGCTTGCGTGGATATATACGGACTCGCTTGACGCGCCGCGGATCAGCATCGACGATCTCGATCTCAAATGCACCCGGTCCCGGTAGCAGCTCGCCGCGCACCGGAACCCGGCCAATCAACGTAACGATGTAACCGCCGACGGTATCGACCTCCTCAGCGGCATCGCCAACGTCGAATTCCGCGCCGATCACAGCGACCGCTTCCTCGAGGCTCGCGCGGCCGACCGCGAGGTACGATCCGTCCGGCTGGCGGACGACGCCGCGTTCGGTGGCCTCATCGTGCTCATCCTCGATATCGCCGACGATCTCCTCGACGATGTCCTCGATCGAGGCGAGGCCATCAGTGCCGCCGTATTCATCTATGACGAGCGCGAGATGAATGCGGGTCGCCTGCATTTTGGCAAGCAGATCGATCGCCGGCATGGATGGCGGCACGAACAGGATCGTGCGGGTAATCTTGGTTGCTGACAGCGGCATGGCGAGATCGAGGGCGGCAAAGTCGAGGCCATCCCGTGACGGCTCCGCACGCGTCGTGTTCGCCTCCGGCTGGACGGTCGCCCGCGCTGTCATAAACGCGATGAGGTCCCGGATGTGGACCATGCCGACCGGCTCATCGAGGGTGTCGTTGTAGACAACAAGGCGAGAATGGGGAGCCTTCTCGAACACCTTGACGAGTTCACCGAGTGGGATGTCCTGCTGAACCGCCACGATGTCGGCCCGCGGTACCATCAGATCGTCAAGACGCCGTTCGCGCAGGCTCAGGATGTTCTTGAGCATCCGAGTTTCGTCCGGTGAAAAACCGGTCTCGGCAGCTGCGCCGTCAAGCAGGACCTTGAGGTCCGACCTTATCGAAGTGGGACTCCAACCGAATACCGCCCGCATCATGCGGTTGAGCCACGATTCGCGATTTTCGCGTGCGAGACCGTTCGAACGCCGCGCCAATTGAGGAAAAGCGCGCTGCCCGGCAGCATCATCGGCTGACTCAGCGCTTGTGCGCGCGTTGCTATCGGCCATGGCTAACAGATCAGATGTTGACATCGCCCACCGCGTAGGGATCGGCAATGCCAATCCGCCCCAGGATGTCGCGCTCCAGCCGTTCCATTTCCTCGGCTTCGCCATCCTCGTGGTGATCGTATCCTACCAGATGCAGAAAGCCATGGACCACCAAATGGGAGAGGTGATTTGATACCGGCTTACCCTGCTCGCCGGCTTCACGGGCGAGCGTTTCATACGCGATCGCGATATCGCCGAGCGATATTTTTTCGGGCGCGGCGCCCTGCTGCGCCGGTGCCGGGAAAGACAAGACATTGGTCGGTTTGTCTTGTCCGCGCCAGCGCGCGTTCAGGCCCGCGATGGTTTCATCGTCACACAACAGGACTGATATCTCTGTATTCGGGCGGTTGATCACGAACTTTGAAGTCGCCGCAAAGGCAATCGCTTGGCGCACGATGTCCTCGACTTCAGGTAGCGCCCACCACATCTCCGATTCGACCAGGATATCGACGGAGGGGGCCGGTCGCGGATGTCTCAGTGGAGTACTTTTCATTCCTTTCCCCGGGGAGGCCGCGAAGCTTTGTCGTAAGCGGCAACGATCTTTGCCACCAACTCGTGTCGTATGACGTCCTCGTGGGTGAACACGACGCAGCCGATCCCGTCCACGTCGCCGAGCAACCGAACCGCCTCCGCCAGACCCGAAGTCTGGCCGGGCGGCAAATCGACTTGGCTGGGATCGCCCGTGACGACCATGCGGCTGTTCTCGCCCAGCCGCGTCAGGAACATCTTCATCTGCATCGTGGTGGTGTTTTGGGCTTCGTCCAGAATAATGACAGCGTTGGCGAGCGTGCGTCCGCGCATGAAGGCCAGCGGCGCGATCTCAATTTCGTTTGCCTGCAGGGCACGTTCGACAATGCGGGAGTCCATCAGGTCGAACAGCGCATCGTAAATCGGGCGCAAGTAGGGGTCCACCTTCTCGCGCATGTCGCCCGGCAGGAAGCCCAACCGCTCGCCGGCCTCCACTGCCGGTCGCGACAGAATGATGCGATCGACTTCCTTGCGCTCGAACAATGCAATCGCATATGCGACTGCAAGCCACGTCTTTCCAGTGCCGGCTGGACCAATGCCGAACACGAGCGAATTGCGACGCAACGCCCTGATATAGGCGTCCTGACCGGCGGTACGCGCGCGCACGGGGCGCTTGCGCAGATTGATCTCCTCGAAGCTTGCGCGCAATGTCGCAGCATCGAAATCGAACAGCGACCCCTGTGCGATAGCGAGCCGGATCGCGCCCTCGACGTCGCCCGTCGTGAGATCGCGACCGCGCTTAAGCTCCTCATAAAGTCCTTCGAGGACGTGGCGCGTCTGTTCGCATCCGTCCCGCGAGCCTGCGACGGTGACGTGGTTGCCGCGCTGTTCTGCCACCACGCCGAGACGGCGCTCGATCAATGCAAGATTTTGCCCGTATTGTCCGAACAGCGCCAAGGCAAGCCGGTTGTCATCAAACGCCACCACGATTTGGGCTGCGGTATCGGTGGCGACCGGGCTCGCCACCAGCGATCCGGCAACAGGTGCGCGTCTTGCCAACGATCTAACCTCCTGTGCCGGCCAAATCCGGCTGCCGAGCCTTCGCGGAATGCAGGGCCCCAAACAGACTGTTCGATCCGATGCCCGTGATTCGCACGGTCGCAATTTCGCCGATCAAAGATGACGACGCCATGACCTGCACGGGCTGCAGATAGGGCGATCGACCGACCAACTGGCCAGAAATTTTCCCGGCCTTTTCCAGCAGGACTTCAAGGTTTCGGCCGGCGCAGCTCCGATTGAATGCACTCTGATGACGGTCGATCCGATCCTGCAACCGGGCGAGGCGCTCGGACTTGACCTCGTCGGGGACCTGGTCGTCCCGATCAGCGGCTGGCGTGCCCGGACGGGGTGAGTACTTGAACGAGAACGCACCTGCAAAGCCAACCTCATCGACGATGCGCAAAGTGTCGCTGAAATCCTCCTCGGTCTCGCTCGGAAAGCCGACGATGAAATCGGACGTGAAGGCCATATCGGGGCGGACGGCACGCAATCGCGCGATGGCGTCGAGGTACTCAGCCCTGGTGTGGCGGCGATTCATGGCGACAAGTACGCGGTCCGAACCCGACTGTACCGGCAGGTGGAGCTGCGGCATCAGAATCGCCAAGCTGCCATGGGCATCGATCAGATCGTCGTCCATGTCGCGGGGATGGCTGGTCGTGTAGCGAAGCCGCAGCAGCCCTGGTACGTTGGCGAGACGATGCAGCAGGTCGGCGAGCGTCGCCGGCCGGCCGTTCGCAGCCTCGCCGTGATAGGCGTTGACGTTCTGTCCGATGAGGGTGATCTCGCGAACGCCAGCTCTCACCAGGTTTTCCGCCTCCGCCACAATCGCCTCGACCGGTCGCGACAGCTCGGCGCCGCGCGTATACGGCACCACACAGAACGTGCAGAACTTGTCGCAGCCCTCCTGTACCGTCACGAACGCGGTGACGCCGCGGGCGCGCGTTGCCCCCGGTGTCGCCGGCACCAGATGAGCAAACTTGTCTTCGATGGGGAATTCGGTGTCGACCACCTTGGCGCCACGCTCGACCCGTGCCAACAGCGCGGGGAGCCGATGGTAATTTTGCGGCCCGATCACCAGGTCGACCACCGGCGCGCGGCGCATGATCTCTTCGCCTTCGGCCTGCGCGACGCATCCCGCGACCGCAACAAGAAGGTTGCGGCCGGCACGCGCGGCCTCATGCCTGAGCTTGCGGATCCGGCCAAGTTCCGAATAGACCTTCTCGGCAGCTTTTTCCCGGATGTGACAGGTATTGAGGATGATGAGATCGGCATCCTCGGGGGCGGCGGTTTCCACATACGCATCGCGTGTCAGAAGATCAATCATACGATCAGAATCGTAGACGTTCATCTGACAGCCATAAGATCTAACGTGGAGCTTGCGCAAGCTCTTGGAATTCCTTCACAATTTAAACAAAACCGCGACACCCTGCTGGCGGCCCATAGCTCATATAGTGTTTTGCAGCAAAAAGGAATTCCCCGCCTATCAACGATTATGGCGCGTCTTCTCGATGAGCTCGCAGGCGATGCGCGTCACGCAGGCTCGACCGGAGAGCGACGAGACGACCAAGCACGACATCCCTTCGCGGGCGGTCCGATCGCACCGCAGTCTATCGACGATCCGGTCGTCGCTGATCTGGAATGTTCGACTGGCGCGAGCGGCCGGCCACGCAATGTTGCGACAGTCAGCGCGCGGACCTCGCCTTCGAGCCGCCGCGCCACCGTCTTGCGATCGAAAAACTCGTCATAGGCGACTGGATCACCCCAGCTCACCGTCACGTCGATTGCTCCACGTGCTACCAATTGTCGCAGATGCGGCAATAACGACGCACCGCCATACCAAGCTACGCGGCAGCGGTTTTGACGACTGAGCGGCAGACCAAGCATGGCCGTGTAGGCCACGGAAAGAGGCTGAATCCATACCCGCTTGATATGTTCGGTTTTAGCGATCGCGTCCTGCGCCGCACCGATCAGAGCCGTGCGAAACGCCAGCACCCGATTGCCGTCACTCGATGTCCCTTCTCCGAACAACACAACCGGATCGCCATCAGCGAGCCGGCGGGCGATTTCGTCGTTCACATCTCGCGTCTTGTGCCGTTGCGTGCGGTCTACGAATACTGAACGCTGCAGCTTGGCCAGCGGTCCAAAGACCGGCCAGGCGGCGACCTCGCGCTTGGCTACAAACACCACCGGCGCAACCGCCGTGATGACGGAGATGTCGAGCCAGGAGGTATGGTTCGCGACGATCAGCAAGGGGCGCTCGTCAGCCGCGCGGCCCACCGTTGCGATACGGACGCCGAGAATGCGGCAGACGATACGGTGATAAAGCGTCGGAATGCGCCGCCGCATCGGCAAGTTCATCCGCACTGCCAGCCACTGAAATGGCAGCAGCCCCAAGGTGGCGATCACCATCGCCCCGATGCGGAGGAAAGCATGCAAATTCAGCCTCGGATTATCCGCAGGAGCCTCGGCGCGATGTCAGTCTTTGGTCTTGTCGTCGAGCGGCACGGCATAGAGTTCGAGTCGATGGTCGACCAGGCGATATCCGAGCCGGCGCGCCACCTCGGCCTGCAAACGCTCGATCTCCACGGATTCGAATTCGATCACCTCGCCGGTTCGCAGATTGATAAGGTGATCGTGGTGGCTCTCCCGCAACTGCTCGTAGCGCGCACGGCCGGCGCGAAAATCGTGTCGCTCCACAATGCCGGCATCTTCGAACAGCTTCACGGTGCGGTAGACGGTCGAGATCGAAATGCGACTGTCGATCACGGCACAACGGCGAAACAATTCCTCGACATCCGGGTGATCCCCGGACCCGGACAGCACGCGTGCAATGACGCGTCGTTGCTCGGTCATGCGCATGCCCTTGGCAACGCACTTGGCCTCGATGTGATTGAGTTGCAGGTCCGCCATCCTGAATACCGCGCGGGTGCGATAGTCCCCCAAGTTTGTAAGCGCTATCCTAAAATGAGGGCCAGAATTCGTCCACCTCACCGAGTCACGCGAGATCACGGCGTAACGTCAAGGCGGTCCCGGCCTCCATGCCGGCCTCCACATAGTAGCTTTCGCGGCGGCCAACCTCACGAAACCCCAATCCGGCGTACAGGCGGCAGGCCGGCGCGTTACGTTCATCCACGTCAAGAAAAACCGAATTGATTCCGTAAGCGGCGAGCCGGCGCAAATGGACGTCGAGCAATTTACGTGCAAGCCCCCGACCGCGACGAGCTACCGCAACGGCGATCGAGAGAATTTCGGCCTGATCGGCTGCTAATCGCGAGATCACGAAGCCGGCGAGGCGCGCGTTCGAGATGGCGCGATCGGCAACCACGTTGGGCTCGATCAGCAGCCGCTCGAATTCCTCCGCGCTCCAGCCGCGTCGGAACGACGCGGCGTGCAATGCGGCGAGCTGGTCCGCATCGCGAGTACCGGCCGGCGACACCGCGGAGGGCGAATCTCCGAATAGCCAATCCAGCCACGCTAAGGGTGAGATAGCGAAGAACGGAGGAATCATTGCCGCGGCAGAATACCCGACTCCTGGGGATGCGCATCCGCCTCACGCAAATAAAGGGGCTTTACGCGGCTCGTCAAATCATTGGTTGCCGCACCCAATCGCGCTACCCAGGCGATATCCGGGGCCCGCACGGCACTTACCAGCGGCGGGCGTCGCTCGTTGTCGGGCCAGGCATCTTCGATCAGTTTTGCGGCATTGCCGACAATGCGCGTCGGGCTCGCCATCGCGGCGCGAATCGCTTCGCGGATGGACACCAGCCGCGGCGCAATGAGGCTGCGTCCGCCGAGGCCGAACAGCTGCATATAGACCTGCTCATGCCTGGCATCAACGACCGCCAGGAGCGCACTCATCTCATCTGCTTCGAAGAATGGCGCGGCCAATGCCGCCAACGTCGTCACGCCGACCGCGGGTTTACCGGTCGCCAGGGCGATGCCGCGCGCAGCCGCCACCCCCACGCGCAAGCCCGTGAAGCTGCCAGGCCCAACCGTTACGGCGATGCGATCGAGATCGGTGAACTCGATATCGGCGGCACTCATCACGCGGGCGATCAGCGGCATCAGGGCTTCTGCATGTCCCCGCATCATCGGCAGCGATCGACTGGTCGTGCGATCCGCCCGGTCAGTGTCGAGAATCGCTGCAGAGCAAGCCTCAAGCGCGGTATCTATGGCCAGAACGCGCAACGGATCGACCGCACATCACTTGATGTCAGTAGCAGGTGTTACACCGGCCGAACTTCGACGACATCCGGCACGAAGTGACGCAGCAGGTTCTGAATGCCATGCCTCAGTGTGGCGGTCGAGGACGGACAACCGGAACATGAGCCTTTCATGTTGAGAAACACGACGCCGTCCTTGAAGCCCCGAAACGTAATGTCGCCGCCGTCATTGGCAACCGCCGGCCGCACCCGGGTCTCGATCAATTCCTTGATCATGGCGACCGTCTCGGCGTCGTTGCTGTCGAAGAATTCGTCAGCCGCATCCGACACCTGCGCCGCCGCCTTCGTTATCGGAGCGCCGGACATGAAATGCTCCATGATGGCGCCGAGGATCGCCGGCTTGATCTGCTGCCACTCGACGCCAGACTTCGTTACCGTGATGAAGTCGTTGCCGAGAAACACGCCGGCAACTCCTGGAACCTCGAACAGCCGTTCGGCAAGCGGTGATTTCACCGAATCTGCCGCACTCGGCATGTCGAGCACTCCGTCGGGCAACACCGGCCGGCCCGGCAGGAATTTCATAGTTGCGGGATTTGGCGTCGCTTCCGTCTGAATGAACATCTAGGTCTCCACTGCCACTTTGGGTTCAAGGCCCAAGGACAAATACAGCACCATAGATGGGAGTTTCCGGCGGACAGGTCAACAGCCGCACCGCCCCTCAGCTCATCGCGTCGAGCTCCTCATCTGTCAGGTGCCCCGGCACAATGGCCACGGGAATCGGAAAAGTCCCCACGGTGCTGCCCAGATGAGAGACAAGCGGCCCCGGTCCATCGGGATCGCCGCCTGCAGCGAGCAGCAGGACCGCGATGTCTTCGTCTTCCTCGATCAGCTTGAGGATTTCCTCGGCCACTTCGCCCTCGCGGATCACACATTCCGGGGTGATGCCGGCTATGCCGTTGGAGCGCGCCGCGAAAGTCGCCATCGTGGCGTTAGCCTCTTCGAGAGCCTCGGCTCGCATGATGTCAGCCACGCCCAACCACTGCTGGCCGCGATCACGCGTCTCGATCACACGCAGCATAACCACACTCACGCCAACCCGGGCGGCGCGACGGCTCGCGTAATATACGGCGCGGTCGCACTCGATCGTGTCGTCGATGATCACCAGGAACTTCGCCTTGTGACCGACCTCGTAGCTCCTTCGCTTACGGCTCATCGAACCGGCTCATCGAACCTGTTGGGATTGCCGCCGCTCGGATCGTGATCGGCGCATCACGACGCAATGGTGCCACGACAGGTCGCCGCAGTACAAGAGAAGCCGGCCCGGAATTAAGTACCGGGCAACTTGCTCAGACTAGCGGTGGATGACGCCTATGATGTCCTTGACAGCCTCCATGGTCTGGTCCGCGAGTTGCGCCGCGCGGGCGGCACCGTCGGCGAGTACGGAATCGATATAGGCAGAGTCGGCCATGAGCCGCTTCATTTCGGCGCCGATCGGACCGAGCTTAGCGACCGCGAGTTCAACCAGCGCCGACTTGAAGGTCGAGAATTGCCCTCCGCCGAATTGTCGCAGCACCGCTGCCTTCGAGACGTCGGCAAGCGCGGCATAGATGCCGACCAGATTGTCGGCCTCAGGCCGCGGCTCCAGCCCTTTTTCCTCGGATGGCAACGGCTCCGAATCGGTTTTGGCCTTGCGGATTTTTTGCGCGATGGCGTCGTCGTCGTCGCTGAGATTGATTCGCGAATAATCGGACGCATCGGACTTCGACATCTTCTTGGCACCGTCGCGCAGCGACATTACGCGCGTCGCAGGCCCTTGGATCAAGGGCTCAGGCAGCGGAAAGAAAGCATCGCCCGCGCCCAAGGCCGCAATCGATTCGGCAAAATCATTGTTGAATTTCTGCGCAATGTCGCGCGACAACTCCAGGTGCTGTTTCTGGTCCTCACCGACCGGTACATGGGTGGCGCGGTAAACCAAAATGTCGGCCGCCATCAGATTGGGATAGGTAAAAAGTCCGACGGAGGCGTTTTCTCGATCCTTGCCAGCCTTGTCCTTGAACTGAGTCATGCGGCCGAGCCAGCCCATGCGGGCCACGCAATTGAATATCCAGGCAAGCTCGGCATGTTGATGCACGCGGCTTTGATTGAATACGATGTTCCGGCTCGGATCGATGCCAGCAGCCAGATAGGCCGCCGTTACTTCGCGCGTGTTGTGTGCAAGGGCCTTCGGACCGCCCCAAACCGAGATCGGTTGGGTCAAGGCATGAAGGTCAACGACGCAATAAATACAGGAATAGCGTTCTTGCAACGCGGCGAACTTCACGATCGCGCCGAGGTAATTGCCGAGATGCAGATTGCCTGTCGGCTGAACCCCGGAAAAAACCAGTTCGTTGAACGCCATCGCGGGCTCCTTCAATTGCTCGCGGTCCATGCCACGGCATGGCGCCGGCAGGCAAGAGGGCTCCTAAAGGCGCTCCAGCGTGGCGCGCACGAGGCTGCGCGCCGAGGTTACGCCCAGCGCCTGCAGGGAGATAAGATAGACGCAGAGGCCGGCGGCGACCATGAACGCGAGCACCGTGACGCGGCTGAGTGAAGAGCCAGAAACGTCGAACAGGGCGTTCAGCAGTGCGTTACCGCCCGCGATGACACCACCCATGATGAGCGTTGCCAGCACGATGCGCGGCGCCCGCCGCCAGGCGTCGCGTTCGATCCGTATCCAGCCCCGCCGCCACAGGATGACGGCCAGCAGGGTCGCGCCGATCCACCCGGACAGCGCGATGGCGGCGGCGATTCCGACATGACCGTGATGCGGGAACAGGGCCAACGCACCGGTCACGGCCGCAGCCAATCCGCATAATGCGGTGTACATCGGGGTACGGGTGTCTTCGTGGGCGAACGATACCGCACCCATGACTTTCTCCAGGCAGTGCCCCGGCAGCCCCGCCGAAATGGCCGTGAGGGCGGCCGCGACCATCGCGGTATCGCGGGGACCAAAGGCGCCGCGCTGGAACAGACCGCCCGCAATCGCCTCCGACAGCACCGCGAACGCGACCGCAGAGGGCAACGACAGTGCGAGCGCGATTTCGAGCGCGCGCGACTGCGCGTCGGCGGCGTGGGCGGTATCGCCGCTGCGTACGCTCTCCGCGATGACGGGTCCCAACACGGAGGCGATCGCAATCGAGATGACGCCGAGCGGTAATTCATAGAGGCGGTTGGCGTAATAGAGCCACGATACCGCCGCCTGCGACGACGACGCCACCATG
>DATGCX010000366.1:0-5470 GCA_035311445.1 Xanthobacteraceae bacterium
GAGCGACTCCCGAGAAGCCATGACGAGCGGCCGCTTCCACGGCCTGCGGCAATTTCCACTGCATCCGCACCGTTGCGAGATTAAGGGACAGATTGAGGGGCATGGCAGCTCCGGGAATCTCATTCAGGAACAATCTTGATCCCGACCACGGTAATCGGGCGCGGCTCTCGACCCTATCCCGCCAAGAAGTCGAAATCGCAGCCCTTGTCGGCCTGAGTCACCCGTTCCACGTAGAGCCGCGCGTAACCGCGCGCCGGCTTGGCGGGCGGCCTCCATGCGGTGCGGCGTTTCGCCAGCGCGGCTTCATCGACCTCCAGGTCCAGGCGACGCTTGCCGGAATCGAGCGCAACGATGTCGCCGTCGCGTACCAGCGCCAGAGGGCCGCCAGCCGCGGCCTCCGGCGCCACGTGCAACACCACGGTGCCGAAGGCAGTGCCGCTCATGCGGGCATCGGATATCCTCACCATGTCGGTGACGCCTGTCGAGGCCAGCTTTTTCGGAATCGGGAGAGCGCCCGCCTCCGGCATGCCGGGCGCACCGATCGGGCCGGCATTGCGCAGCACCATGACATGCTCAGGCGTGACCGGCAGATCGGGATCGTCGATGCGGTCGGCGAGGTCCTGGAGCGAGTCGAAAACCAGCGCAGGTCCCCTGTGGGTGCAGAGTTTCGGCGTCGCGGCGGCGAGCTTGATCGCCGCACCAGCGGGCGCCAAGTTCCCGGAGAGCATGGCGATCGCTTCGCTCGCGCAGATCGGCCGGCCGAGCGGCCGCACCACTTCATCATCCACCCAGGCCGGCCAGCGCGCAACGATATCGCCGATGGTCTCGCCAACGACGGTAGAGGCCGAAAGATCGAGGTGCTCCCGCAACCGTCGCCACAACGCCGGCAGGCCGCCGCCGGCGTGGAAATCCTCCATGAAGAAATTGCCCGCAGGCTTCAGGTTCAGCAGGACCGGGCATTGCCGCCCGATCGCGTCGAGTTCGGCGAGGTCGTAGGTGAGGCCGGCCCGTCCTGCGATGGCGGCAAGATGCACGATCGCATTGGTCGAACCGCTGGTTGCCTGCAGGACCACGGATGCGTTGCGCAGCGCCGCGCGGCTGATGATCTGGCGCGGGGTTGGCCCCCCCGCCACCGCCATCTCGGCAGCGCGTCTCCCGGTCGCCTCCGCGATGCGAATGCGGCCGGACGAGACTGCCGGGGCGGTAGCGGCGCCCGGCAGCGTAAAGCCGAGGGTCTCGGCAAGGCAGGCCATGGTGGACGCGGTGCCCATCACCATGCAGGTGCCGGAACTCGGCATCAGCTGATCATGGGCGCGGTCGAGATCGGCGGAAGCGAGTTTGCCGGCCCGGAATGCGGCCCACAGCCGGCGGCAGTCCGTGCAGGCGCCGAGCCGCACGCCCTCGTGGCGGCCCGCCAACATCGAGCCGACCGGCAGCACGATGGCCGGCATGTCGGCGCTGATCGCGCCCATCAGCTCGGCCGGGATGGTCTTATCACAGCCGCCAATCAGCACCACAGCGTCGAGGGGCAGTGCCCGCACCATCTCTTCGACATCCATGGCCATGAGGTTGCGCAGGAGCATTGAGGTCGGAAACGAGAAGGCCTCGTGCAGCGACACGGTCGGGAACACGAAGGGCAGCGCGCCCTTAAGCCGCACGCCCCGCGCAGCGGCCTCCGCAAGGCGGCCAGCGGTGGCGTGGCATGGATTGAAATCCGACGCCGTCGACAGAATGCCCACGATCGGGCGATCGAGCGCCTCGTCAGTGAAGCCGGCTCCTTTGAGAAAACCGCGGCGCAGGAACAGCGCGAATTCCTCGTCGCCATATTGAGCGAGACGCGACCGCAATCCTTTTTTCATCGTGAACCCCGATTCCTATGCCGGTTACCGCGCCGGGCATTCAACCCGCGGGAAAAGCAGCGGCCACATTGCGCGATCGGCGAGGTCCGCTCAACGGGCAAAAATCAACGGCGTGATTGGCTCGGAAATCGCGCAGTGGAACGTGCTCGCTGGTGGCGCACAGGAGCGCGAGCGTGCCGGCGCAGTCGATCCCATTCATGGGACAGCGTGGGTACAATCGCTCGGGCTGGTGGCGCGCCCCTCCCTACCCCTTCCGCCGCATGAGGGAGAGGTAGGGAGGGGACCGCAGAGATTTTGCCCGCCCCCTACACCCGCCGCGACTCAACCGGGCTAAAATGTGCCCGCCCGGACAGGGATGCCCGGGCGGGTCTATCAGATCGATGCAGGGTGGATGGGGGGCGCAGCATCGATCGGATATGGGCAACTTTCCTTTTCAATCCGTCGAGTCGGGGAAACTCGACAGATATTGGTGTTGGCACCCCGGCGGACGGTTCAACGCTTTTTTGAAAATGTTGACCCGCCGCCGGCCTTGGCGCATTTTTCCCCGTAACTCGAAGCGGTTAGACGCCGAAAAAATGCTGATATCGCAGCCAAATGGATTTAAGCGCGACCGCTGTCATCCGATCTGACCGAAATATGCCCAGGAGGAAAATTCAACCATGCCGGCATCCAACAAGGTCATCATCACCTGTGCCGTGACGGGCTCTATCCACACGCCCACGATGTCGCCCTATCTGCCGATCACCCCTCAGCAGATCGCCGAAGCCGCAATCGGGGCTGCGGAGGCCGGCGCTGCGATCGTGCACCTGCATGCCCGCGACCCGCAGACCGGCAAGCCTGATCAGCGGCCGGAGGCATTCGCCCGGTTCCTCCCGATCATCAAACAGAGCTGCAACGCGGTCATCAATTTGACATCGGGCGGTTCGCCCCACATGCGGGTCGAGGAGCGCGTGATGCCGGCCGAAGTGCTCAAGCCCGAAGTCGCGAGCCTCAACATGGGCTCGATGAACTTTGCCCTGTTTCCGATGCTCAACCGCTACAAGAGTTTCACGTTCGACTGGGAGCAGCCGTATCTCGAGGGTACCCGCGATCTCATCTTTCGCAACACCTTCCGCGACATCGAATTCGTACTCAAGACCTGCCAGAACAATGGTACTCGCTTCGAGTTTGAGTGCTACGACATCGGGCACCTCTACAATCTTGCGCACTTCCTCGAACGCGGTCTCGTCAAGCCACCGCTGTTCGTACAATCGGTGTTCGGCATCCTGGGCGGCATCGGCACCCATCCGGAGGACGTGATGCACATGCGGCGTACCGCCAACCGCTTGCTCGGGCCTGAGAATTACCGATGGTCGGTGTTGGGGGCGGGGCGCAACCAGATGTCGATCGCCGCCATGGCCGCGTCGATGGGCGGCAATGTCCGGGTGGGGCTTGAGGATTCGCTGTGGATCGGTCCCGGCAAGCTGGCCGAATCAAACGCCCAGCAGGTCCGCAAGGCGCGCCAAATTATCGAAGGATTGGGGCTGGAAATTGCAAGCCCTGACGAGGCGCGGGAAATTCTTTCGTTGAAAGGCAGCGACAAGGTTGCATTCTGAAGCTGGCGCACCCAGGCGTCTGCGATTCAGAAGCGCGCAAATTCGATCCGCAAAATGATACAACCGGAAAGGGGTGTTTTCTCAGGCAGGGCGGGCTTTAAGCACTGCACCTGGTTTCGTCCTGGACATCAGCCATTCAAAATAGGAGTCCTTCGCAGCCGCACTTTCGGTTGTGATCTCTCGGCAATCGACGCACTGGTAGGTGCTGAGCATCAAAGGTCCGCCGGCGCGCATGAGCTTCAACGTTCCACGACAGAATGGGCACATTCGAAACTCCAAAAGTTGATCGCCCTTTACCTTTAGCCGCTCCGGCCGCGGATTGTGGCTCGTCCGTGGACGGAACTGTGGCCGTCAACACTGAATCATACAAAATTTGTGTGGTGTTGTATTTTTGACACGCTACCAGCGCCGAGCAGGAATGGGATCGATGATGATGCGAGCCGCTCGTCAAATGCCGATTCGTCGTCCCTGAGTGCGGTATTCGACACTGCCCGCATATTGGGCGCTGCACAGACTTTGCAGTGTTGACCGAGAGGCGTCACACACCCAATGCCTGCTTCCGGTGCTCTTCTGAGCTGGCTCTCGGCAGAGGTGGCCCGCCGCGCAGCCTATGAGACCGCAGTGATCTTTATCCAAATCCGAGGGATACGCGCCTCGTAGCGAGTTCGCGTTCGGCATGGGGTCACCCGTCAACTACTACGGAGCAGTCCGACGGCTTAGGGCGCCGCTGACCGAAGTAAGCTGTTGATCTCGAAGCTCGACGCGACGCTTCCCGTCGGCGAACGAAGCGGGGCTCGTTCAGACCTGTTGCGCAGAGAATGCAATTGCCTCGTTGTTGCCCGGTCCTTTGGCTCCCGCCGCCTCACCGACTTCGGCGGTGTTCGATCAGGCGTTCCGAGCTGGCCCGTTTGAGCAAACGTTTGGCTCAGAATCACGAGACGAGACCAAGTGGTGTCCACTAAAGCTCGCTCGTCCCAAGCGGGGATCATTTGCCTGGAAGCTACATGGGCCTGGCGGCCAACAACACAATGAAGCCGACGCCCTACCCGGCACGCCCGCAGCACGAAAGACATGGAATGACAAGACCTATCGAACCGACCATTGGGAACACTTGGCTAGTCTGCGGGCGACCTCTGACCTCGAATCGCTCATTTGCAGACGATATGGGCGCGTTCGATGTAAGCCGTGCACGCGGACGGCAATGAGTGGCCGCGTGGCGAAGGGAAGATAATGATGGTGACCGCCAATCTGCGGCCCAACCGCACCGACCCAGCTAAAGCGAATAGGGCGACGGAGAACGGTCCAACGGAAGCCCGGTCGAGGCACATACTTGCAACGATGTTGGCGTTTCGCGATGGTAATTTTTCCGTGCGATTGCCGTCAGACTGGGAGGGAATAGATGGGCAGATCGCTGCCGCCTTCAACCAAGCCCTTTCGCACGAGGAGCGAATCTCGCGCGAAATGGCGCAGTTGAGCCGGACCGTTGGCCGAGAAGGGCGGCTCAAGCAGCGCATGTCAGTTCCTGGGGCGACTGGCGGGTGGGCCGCCAAAGTCGATGGCTTCAACACGCTGCTGGACGACCTAGTCAGACCGACGACTGAAATCTCGCGAACGATTGGTGCCGTGGCCAAAGGTGACCTCGGGCAATCGATGGCGCTCGACGTGGATGGGCGTCCGCTCAGGGGCGAGTTCCTTCGCTCGGCAAAGCTCGTGAACGCGATGATCGAGCAGTTGTCTGTTTTCACCTCGGAGGTCACACGCGTCGCGCGCGAGGTCGGCACCGAGGGCAAGCTTGGTGGCCAAGCCAAGGTCAAAGGCGTGTCGGGTGTATGGAAGGACCTTACCGAATCCGTCAACCAGATGGCCGGCAATTTGACGGCGCAGGTTCGCAACATCGCGGGTGTGACCATCGCTGTCGCCAACGGCGACTTGTCCAAGAAAATTACCGTCGACGTGCGCGGGGAGATTTTGCAGCTCAAGGAAGCCATCAACACGATGGTGGACCAGCTCCGGTCA
>DATGCX010000367.1:0-2946 GCA_035311445.1 Xanthobacteraceae bacterium
TTAGTCAAATGCCGATTGTTCGAAATTGGCGAAAAAACGCGGCTGATTCACCTCGAATATAGACAAAAAGCGCGCGGCGCAGAGAACCAGCGTTTCAAGCCTTGCTGTTAGGGTAAGCTCCAATGCGGTGAACCACAGCCGGGAAACTCTAAAGGCAGGTCATGCGATTCCTTTTGCGGATGGCGTTTTGGCTGACCGTCATTCTGGCATTGCTGCCGAGCGGCGGATCGCAGCCCACGCCGAAACTCAATGTGAGCGCCGTCGACGCCATGTGGGCGGCGAAGGCCACCGTCACCGACATGCGGTCATTCTGCGAGCGCCAGCCCGACGCCTGCATCGTCGGATCGCAAGCGGCGGTCGCGATCGGACAACGGGCGCAGGCCGGCGCGAAGATGATTTATGAATACCTCAACGAACGCCTTGGCTCCCACGACAGTGGCGCGCCGGTGAATGCCGCGGCCGGCAAAACGGTCCCGCTGCCCACCGCCCGGCCCTCGCAGCACACGCTTTCATCGGCTGATTTAGCGCCGGCTTGGCATTCCGCCCAGTGACGCAAGGCCATAGGCAACGACGGCCGGCTTGAGATCAATCTTCGCAACTCCGGGGCTGCATGGGGGCCGGTTTTGGCCCCGATCCGGCGGCCGCCGCGTTAATCTTTTTCGACGGGGCGTTCGCCCGACTATACAATCGCTCCCATATATCCGGATATGTGCGGAACCATGACCGCGGCCCCACCCGACACCCTGACGACGCTCGACGAGATCGTCGACAACTTTTCGCTGCTCGAGGAGTGGGACGACCGCTACCGCTATGTCATCGAGCTCGGCCGCGGTTTGAGCCCGCTGTCCGAGCGCGACCGTACCGACGCGAACAAGGTGCAGGGCTGCGCCAGCCAGGTTTGGCTCGCGACCACCGTGCATCCGGACGGCCAAGGCGGGCCCCTCCTCACCTTCTCCGGCGACAGCGATGCCCATATCGTGCGCGGACTGATTGCCATCTTGTTTGCAATGTTTTCCGGCCAGCGGGCCCGCGACATTCTATCGACCGACGCGATCGCGGTGTTCGAGCGTCTGGGGCTGCGCGAGCACCTGACCCCGCAGCGATCGAACGGGTTCCGTTCCATGGTCGAGCGCATTCGCGCGGACGCGCGGGCGGCGCTGGCAGCAGTGTCCTAAAGGCCGCCTCTTCCCCCGGCCGCCTCCAATGGCGAGATTTTTTTGGTGGGCTGGAACTGGCTCGGCATTTGCCTGTCATCTTCCGGTGGCCTCAATCGAACCCCCCAAGGAACGAAAGAGGCTGCTAGGCCCCGGCGACAACCTCCCCGGGGCCTTCCATTTTGTGGAACTCGATGAACCGATCCGATTGAGCGGGATCCGATGCCGCTTTGAGGGCCTATCTGCGCCGCCGCCGCTGCTGGCCGAGCCCCATTTGCTTGGCGAGGTGCGAACGAGCCGCCGCATAGTTCGGCGCCACCATCGGATAGTCGGCCGCCAATCCCCATTTCTCGCGGTACTGCTCCGGTGTCATGTTGTATTGCGTGCGCAAATGCCGCTTGAGCGATTTGAACTTCTTTCCATCCTCGAGGCAGACGATGTAGTCCGGCGTGATCGACCTCTTGACCGAGACGGCGGGTTTCGGCGGCTCGCTCGGCGCATCGCCGTGCCCGCTCGAGACCCGCGTCAAGGCGGCGTGCACTTGGCCGATCAGCGCGGGTAGATCTGCGGTGGGGACCGAATTGTTGCTGACATAGGCCGAGACGATCGACGCTGTCAGCTCGATGAATGTTCCACCTGAAGTATTCTCGCCCATCGACTGCTAATCCTGCCGCGTTTTGATCTTAAAGGCTGCGCAGTGGAAGCCGCACTTCTGCGTCTTGAGCGCCTCTGGCGCGCGTCAGCCGCGGGCCCAACGCATCAAACGGCGTCGAAATCGTGACTCGTCTGTATTTCTATTATTGCACTCTGGGGAAGGCAAGAAGTGTTTCCATTGCTGTGCCGAGATAATCCTTCGCAATTGTTGGCGTCTTCTGGGCGATACAGAACAAATCCTCGCGGGCGACAGTTTTCACCGTCCCAGTCTTCCGAACTGGCAAGCAGGCGGTGGCTGCGCGCAAGCGATCGCGCCGCGACCGCCGCGGCCATGATCATCACACGTTGGGCAGGCATGCGTCGTCCGTGGTCGGCGCCGACTCAGCCGACTGCGGTCAAATCATTTCCGCAAAGCTCGAAGACAATCACGTTGGTCATCAAGATCGGCGACGAGGGGAAAAGCGGCTCGCGCACGAGCACCACCACCTCGCCGGCAGTATGGCATTCAGCGCTATCTTAAATGCGTCGTGGCCTACGAGTTGCGCTCGATATGCGCGCGCAGTTCGGCGATCGAGCCGAACCTGACCGTCCCGTCCGGTAGCTTGGCCTCGATCGATCCGTCGGTGTAAAGCGTATAGGCCATGCCGTCGACGACGCCGGATTTGAGGATCGTGGCTGCGCCGCGTGGCTCGTCGAGCGGCGCGGGCTCCGGCCGGCGATCTTGCACGGATGCAGCTTGGTCCGCCTGGCGTTGATCCGCTTCGACGGCCGTCGCAGGCTCGGATTCCGTACGCTTGGCAGCACGGGCATCCGTGGGCCACACCGCATCGAAATTCTCGCGCTGGGATGCGGGACGCGTCGGCTTCGATCGGAACAGAAAATCGAGGCGTGACGCCTTTAAGGCCTCGACTGCGGCACCGCCGGCACGATCATCCGCCGAAATCTTCGGCTCGGGTGACGCAGCCTCGACACCGGGAGACCGCGTCTGCAGCGGCGCCGCGCCGTTGGGGGAGAGCGGAACCTCCTCGTCGTGCGCCAAGATGGAAGGCTCGGCGGTGGCTCGCTCCGCTCGCGGGATGCTCGCGCGCAACCGCTCGACTGCCGGAGCCGAGACGTCAACCTCCGGGAGTTCTGCCGC
>DATGCX010000368.1:0-12456 GCA_035311445.1 Xanthobacteraceae bacterium
GGATGGCCGCACCGAACATGTGTCGGCGGTGTTTGCCGGGATGGAAAAGGACGCACAGATCAAGCGCGCACTCGAAGCCGCGAGCCTGGTGCCGGCGAAGTGATCGTACTGCGCGTCAACAAGCAGTGTGATGCTCCGCAAAAGCGGAGCATCCGGTAACCACCGAAATGGGGCAGCCTGCTATGTTCGTGCCTCATCGAAATGCTTGCGGCTACTGGATCATCCGCTTTCGCGGATGAAGACGCCGTTGGAGCAGAGGTGTTCGGCTATGGCCGAGGAGACTGCAATGTCCAAATGGAACATGATCATCGACGTTGCGGAGTGCACTAACTGTCAGCTCTGCACGCTCGCCACTATGGATGAGTATGTCGGGAACGATTTTCCCGGCTATGCGGCGCCGATGCCGAAGCACGGTCACCGCTGGATCGATATCCTGCAGAAGGAACGCGGCCAGGCGCCGATGATCGACATCGCCTATGTCCCGACCATGTGCAACCATTGCGACGACGCGCCATGCATCAAGGCGGCGGACAACGGCGCGATCGCAAAGCGCGACGACGGCATTGTCATCATCGACCCAGTGAAGGCCAAGGGACAGAAGCAACTCGCCGAGGCGTGCCCCTATGGCCACATCTGGTGGAACGAAGACCTGCAACTGCCGCAGCACTGGCCATTCGACGCGCATTTGATCGACCAGGGCTGGCACCAGACTCGCGGACACCAGTCATGCCCAACCGGCGCCATGCGGGCAGTCAGGCTCGACGACGCCGAGATGGCGCAATTGGCCCGCCGGGAGGGTCTTGAAACCCTCAAGCCCGAGCTCAATACCAAGCCACGCGTCTACTATCGCAATCTGTGGCGCTACACCAAATGCTTCATCGGCGGCACCGTTTCGGCGGAGGTGAACGGCATCGTCGATTGCGTCGAAGGCGCGCTCGTCCGGCTCATCAAGGCAGGCACTATGGTCGCGGAGATGAGCACCGACAACTATGGCGACTTCAAATTCGATCAGCTCGATGAGGGTTCCGGCGCGTACACGGTCGAAATCGAGGCCGAGGGGCGCGAGAAGAAATCGATCCAGACGGGGCTTGGCGTCAGCGTCAATCTTGGCGAGATCAGATTGTAGCAATGCCCGATCCGACGACCTCGCTTATCGTCCCGGGTCTTGCGGGCATCTATGCGGCGTTTGCTCCCGTCGCAGAGGCTCTGCTGCGCGTCATTGTCGGGCTCGCGCTGGTTCCCCACGGACTGCGCATGACATTCGGTTGCTTCGCCGGCACAGGCGTTAAAGTCGACAGCTTGCAATCGCTGGCCGAGCAGCTCGATCAGACCGGGTATCGTCCGGGCTGGCTGTGGGCGCCGGCGATCTCGGTCACCGAACTCCTCTGCGGGCCCCTCCTCGCCCTCGGCCTGTTCACGCGGCCGATGGCGGTGCCGATCTTCATTTTCCTGGCCGTGTCGAATATCGAGCGCTGGCGAGTCGGCGGCTATTTCTGGAACACCCAAGGCTTCGAATACACCCTGATGTGGACCGTGGCGGTGTTCTATTTCCTCGTTCGCGGCGGCGGCCTCTACTCCCTCGATCACTTTCTGATCGGCTGGGAGCTGTGATTTTCAACCGCCGTTGTCATGACCGGCCGTTGTTTCCGGCCATCCGCATCCTGGGTCAAATCGCGGCGCTCATCATGAGCGAAAAGGCTCGGGATCGATGTCCGTTCATCGAGATGAGCCGACCGATACGGCGCCGGCTGGAAATCCTTGCGAATGACCTGAGGCGATCGTTACTTCCCTTGTGCCTGCAGGAGAGCATTGAAAGCGCAGCGTGGGCCAACGATCGAGCGGCTGCGCATTGCGGGTGATAAGCGATGAATGTTAGGGTTGAGCCCTTCATAAGGGAGGAAATCACATGACGAGAATGATCGTTCTTTCTGCCGTTGCCGTTGGTCTTCTCGGGTCGGCAGCCATGTTGGCGCAGGCCCAGCAGCAGCCGCCGCCGATAAATCCCCAACTCGCGAGCTTCTTCATTGCCGACAACCCGTCCGGCACCGGTAATCTTGGCGGGCTCGCGGGCGCCGACCAGATCTGCCAGAACGAGGCCCAGTCGTTGGGCGGGCAGGCCGCCACGCGCACCTGGCAGGCATATCTCAGCCAGGAACAGCGTGCCAACCAGCCGCGTATCAATGCGCGCGATCGCATCGGCAGCGGCCCCTGGTACAATGTCAGGGGCCAGCTGATCGCCAGCAACGTCGCCGACCTGCATGGCGACCAGCAGCGCGACCGCAACAACGTCCAGCGTGCGACCGCGCTCGACGTCAAGGGTAACGACGTTCCAGGGGTGGGGTCTCCTCCCGGCGGCAACCAGCACGACATCCTGACCGGTTCGGACTCCTTGGGCCGTGCGTTCACCGACGGCACCGATCACACCTGCAACAACTGGACCTCGGACGGCATGACGCTGACGCAGCAGAACCCGAACATCCCGGCGGATCGCGCGCGGGCCATGCTTGGCCACAGCGACCGGTCGGGCGGCCAGAACACGTCGTGGAATGCGGCGCATATGAGCCAGGGGTGCACCAAGCAGGCCCTCATCAACACCGGAGGCGCTGGCCGGATCTACTGCTTCGCTGCCAACTGACGTGATGAAGCCGTCGAAGAGCTGGGAGATTACAGCGGAACCGTAATCTCCCAAGACCTGCATATTGCAAAACCGGCCTCTGCGCCGCCGCCCACGCAGCGGCGCAGTTTCGCCTTTTCGTGCGAAGCCGTTATGGAGGGAAGTTGTCATGAATGCATATTCGAGGATCGTCGCCGTCACAATCGCGGCTTGCTTGAATGCAGTCGCTGCTGGCGTCGCGGCAAATGCTGCTGAAATCATCGTTGTCGCCAGCGGCGGCCCGCTGCCTGACGTCTTGGGAACGCTGGTGCCAATGTTCGAAAGCGCCACCGGGAACAAGGTGAAGATCAGCTTCAAGGGTGGACCTGCGATCACCGCCGATGTCAAACAGGGAGCTGCGGACCTCGTCGTCACCAACACCGAGGCCGTCGACGAGCTTGCTACGGCCGGCGATGTAACGGGCAACGGTAAGACGTTGCTGATGATTTCGAAGGTGGGCGTCGCCGTGAAGGCCGGCGCGACGAAGCCGGACATCAGCACGCCGGACAAGCTCAAGGCCGCGCTGCTGGCGGCGAAGACCGTCGGCTACAGTCAGGGGGCCAGCGGCCAGCATTTCCTGACGGTGATCGAGAAGCTCGGCATTGCGGATGCTATCAAGGCCAAGGCCGTGATCGCGCAGGGTCGCCCGGTTGGCGCCGCAATAGCGTCTGGCGAGGCGGAGATCGGCGTGCAACAGGTCGCCGAACTGCGGCCGGTGCCCGGTACTGAGGTGATCGGCGAGATGCCGGCCGACTTGCAGAAGCAGATTCCATATTCGGCCGGCATCGTGGCAAAGGGGAAGGACCCGGAAACCGCGCGGGCGCTGGTAAGCTTTCTGCGTTCCGAAGTGGCGTTGGATGTCCTCAAGCGCAAGGGCATGGACGTCCCTTGATACTGCGCTCTGGCGCGGGGTTGCCGCGACCGCTCCGCGCTCGGATAGTTAGACCGCCGCAGGTGCTGTTGGCGATCTAGGAGCCAAGTGCTCCCAGCGATCAAGGAACACCGTCGTAGCAAAATCAGATCGCACCAGCGGCGATGTTCACGGTCAGGGCCAGCAATGTTGCATTGAAGATGAACGACACCACCCCGTGAGCGGCGACCAGACGGCGAAGCGCCCTCGAGGTCACCGCCACGTCGGAGACTTGCGACGTCATGCCGACCACGAAGGAGAAATACACAAAATCCCAATAGTCGGGAGGCTCATCGCCCGGGAAGTTCAGGCCACCGCCCTTGTGGGCCTTTTCATCATAGTACTCGTGAGCATAGTGGATCGCGAAAATCGTATGGGTGAAGGCCCAGGACAACAGGATAGTAGCGGCCGCAAGCGCAAGGTGCATGGGCTGGCGATTGGCGCCCCCAAGTTCGGCCAAGATAGCGAGCAGGCTTGCCATTGCCGAGGCCACGACAAGCACCAGAATCGTGATGCGCCCCTCGTCCTGGCGCGCGGCCCGACGCCTGATTCGGTTGACATCGCTATTCGTCATCAGGCGGAAAGCGAGCGCCAGATAGAGACCGACGGCGATGTCCCATGCCATCAATGAACGCGTCGCAAGCCGCCATTCCGCCGGCAGGAACGTCAGCACAGCAAGTCCAAGCAGGACGGCCAGGAACAACCGCGGCCGCGCCCGAACCACCCGAAGCCAGCGCTGCAGCGGATCGCGTCGCTTTTCCGGTACGGTCATTTTCGCTCCGATTTGCTGCCGTTCTGTTTTCCCAGGCATCCGCGCAGGCGGAAGATGCTATACCGGCAGTCGGCATACCGGGGAGCACGCCGGACACGTGATCCTGCGAATGGATCAGCGGCGCCAGATAGCACATGAGCATAGCGCTACCACAGACATCGCCGCGGAAATGGTTGCCGCAGGTGGTCCGGGTGCTGGTCGTGGCCGCTGCTTTTCTGGTGGTCCTGCCATATGCGCTTACCCCGCTCTACCGCTTGGTTGATCCGGTCTCGACGCTCATGCTGTGGCGTTGGGCCAAGCACGCACGGGTCGAGCGGATCGTAGTGCCGATTGATCGCATGGCGCCGATCCTGCCCCGCTCCGTTCTCGCCGCCGAGGACGAGCGTTTTTGCAGCCATCGCGGGATCGATTTCCACGAATTCCAGCGCGTCGTGAAGGCCGAGGCCGACGGCGTGGGCCGGCCGCGTGGGGCGTCCAGCATCACCCAGCAACTCGCCAAAAATCTGTTCCTGTGGCCTGGCCGCAGTTATGTCCGTAAGGCGCTGGAAATGCCATTGGCGCTGTGGATCGATCTGGTGATCCCGAAACACCGGCAGCTTGAAATCTACCTCAACATCGCGGAATGGGGGCCGAATGGGGAATTCGGCGCCGAAGCCGGCGCCCGCCGGGCGTTCGGCAAGTCGACCGGCGTGTTGTCTCCCGCTGAAGCGGCATTGCTGGCCGCAACCCTTCCCAATCCGGTACGGCGTAATGCGCAACAACCCGGCCCTGGTTTGCGCCGGCTGGCCGCTACCTACGTGGCACGAGCGGCTGTCGTAACCGACATCGACCGGTGTGCGCGGTCGCGGCGCTGAGGGATTGACCTCTAGCCACCGATCGCTTCATCCACTATAAGCGCGGCTATCCATCGATAGCCCGATTTCGGCGCCTGGCGCCATTTCGAATGCAAGGAGACCGTCCATGGCCGTGCCGAAGAAAAAGACGTCGCCGTCGCGACGTGGCATGCGTCGTTCCGCCGACGCCCTCAAGCAGCCGACCTATGTGGAAGACAAGGACTCCGGCGAATTGCGCCGTCCCCACCACATCGACCTGAAGACCGGCATGTATCGGGGCCGCCAAATTCTTAAGCTGAAAACCGAAGTGTAAGCGGCCGCCCGCCGCAGCCATCGAGCCTGCAAGAACCGGCCGGCACTTCCGTCCCAGCGCTTTCGTCTCTGTGATTTGCCGTATGATTCCGGCGGAAAAGTCTGGGACTTTTCGGGACGTCAGGTTGGATTCGGTGCGTCATCCGGCCGGACCGTCCGCGACCTTTCGTCGACGCTGAACTGGCAGCGCCATCGTGCCGCGGGGACACGCAATGGTGGGTTTGCACTAGGCATCCCTGCGGCCCGGCCTGATGTTCTTGTCGGAGAAGCCGAGCGCGCCCGCACCGCCTGATTACCGACCGCGGAGGAGGGCTGCGGCGCTCACATCGCTGACGAGCACGCGTCCGAAAGCATCTTGACCCGAAAGATGATGCGCGACTTCCACAGCCCCGGCCGCTCCGCGGTGTTTGCCTGTGACGCCATGGCGGCGACCTCGCATCCGCTGGCGAGCCAGGTGGCCATCGATGCCCTCAAGGCGGGGGGTACCGCGGCGGATGCCGCGGTTGCGGCGGCGGCCACGCTCGCGGTCGTTGAACCTCACATGACCGGCATAGGGGGCGATTGCTTCTCCCTGGTGGCGAAGCCGGGTGTGCCGATCTGGGGCTATAACGGTTCCGGTCGCGCCGCCGCTGCGGCACGGGCCGATATCCTGTGGGAGCAGGGCGTGCGTGCGATCAGCGACCGCTCGCCCCATCGCGTCACGGTGCCTGGCGCCATCGAGGCGTGGTCGGCGATGCTGGAGACCCACGGCCGCTTTGGGCTCGATCGTGCCCTTCGCCCCGCGATTCACTATGCCGAGTACGGATTTCCGGTCGCCCCACGCGTTGCTTATGATTGGACCTTTTCGCGGGCAGCGTTGCGCGGCGATCCTGGCGCATCGCGCCATTTTCTGATCGATGGCCGCGCGCCGACGGTGGGCGAGGTGATGCGGTTTCCGGCGCTTGCCGCAACATTGAAGGCGATTGCGACGCGCGGACCGAAGGCCTTTTACGAGGAAGCGGGTGCGGAGATCGTCGCGACGCTGGCGCCGCGCGGCTCCTGGCTCACGCGGGAAGACTTCGCCAGTCACCGTGGCGAGGAGGTGACTCCCGTGGTGTCGAGTTATCGCGGGCTCGATCTGGTGGAACTGCCGCCCAACGGGCAAGGCCTTGTTGCCCTCGTGCTGCTCAACGTGCTTGAGAACTTCGATCTCCCCTCTCTCGATCCCAACGGGCCGGAACGCCTCCACCTCGCACTCGAGGCTGCCCGTCTGGCCTATGCGGTCCGCGATACCCATGTGGCTGATCCGAAATCCATGCGGGTTTCAGTGCCGTCGCTGCTCGACAAGGGCTTTACACGGGAAATTGCCGACCGGATCGATCGCCGTAGGCGCAGCAACTTCAGCAAGGCGCCAACGCTCGGCAGCGATACCGTCTATCTCACAGTAGTCGATCGCGACCGCATGGTGGTGTCGTTTATCAATTCACTGTTCAGCGAGTTCGGGGCGCGTATCGCAACGGAGAAGACCGGGATCATGTTGCACAATCGCGGCGCCTGCTTCGTGGTGGACCCCGAGCATCCCAATGCTATCGGCCCGGCCAAACGACCGATGCACACCATCATTCCGGCGCTCGGGGTCCGGGACGGCCGCTGCGAACTGGCGTTCGGCGTCATGGGAGCGCACTACCAGCCCATGGGCCATGCCCACCTGGTCACCAATCTGGTCGACTACCGCATGGATTTGCAGGCCGCGATCGATTCGCCGCGCGTGTTTTACGAGGATGAGACGACCATTGTGGAACGCGGGATTTCGGCCGCGACCATCGAAGGACTCACTCAGCGCGGCCATCGCGTGACGGTGCGAGAGCGACCGTGGGGTGGCGCCCAGGCCATCGCAATCGACTGGCAGCGCGGCGTCCTGATCGGCGCGTCGGATGGCCGCAAGGACGGCTGTGCGATCGGGTATTGAAGAGCATCAGTAGCCGGCGCGGTTCTGCAACGGTAGGCCGCCGTCCGGCACATCTTGCGGAACGGTTTTTTACTTGGTTAGCGCAGTTTGGTGTCAACGGGCTTTTGATCAGCTTTTCGTTTCGCTCAAACGATCAAGCCGTTTTTGCACGTCATCGAGCTGGCGCTTGAGATCATCGATCTCGCCGCCGCCCGAGCCGGCCTGCTTTTCAGCATCGCCAGCCTGGGTTTCGCGCCGCGCGAACGGCGCAAACATCGCAAACGTCCGCTCGAACATTTCCATGTTCCGCCGCACCTGATCCTCCAACGGCGCAAACGGACCGACGCCGAACGCCTGGCTCATATGCTGGCGAAACTTTTCCTGCTCGCGGGTGAGCGATTCGATCGAGACTTCGAGATAGCGCGGCACCAGCATCTGCATGCTGTCGCCGTAAAAGCGAATGAGCTGGCGCAGGAACATGATCGGCAGAAGATTCTGACCGGCCTTGTTCTCCTGCTCGGAGATGATCTGGATGAGGACCGACCGGGTAATGTCCTCGCCGGACTTGGCGTCGTAGACGACGAAATCTTCGCCGGTCTTGACCATGCCGGCCAAGTCCTCGAGCGTCACGTAGGTGCTGGTCCCGGTGTTATAGAGCCGCCGATTGGCATACTTTTTTATGACGATCGGCTCTTCGGGCTTGGCCATGTTCTTCAATGCTCTACGGTGATGGGGTGACGAGGATGGGGTGATATGAGCTGGTCACGTCGTCCCCGGTGTCAGCGTCGATGACGACGAATTTCTCGCCGCTCTTCGCCATCGCTATGAGATCATCGCGTGTCAGATAGGCGCTGGTTGCAGGACCACAGAGGCGTCGCCCTCCATATCTCTTAATGAGCAATGGTCGTTCTAATTCGCCCATCTGTGTGGTCTTGCCGATTGCCGGAATCCCAGCTGCCTCGTTGAGTCCGCGTCAAAAATATGCCGTTTTGTCACAATGGGCCACTGTTTTTGTACGGCTGCCAACCTATTTTGCGACCGGTAGCCGGAATGAAAGCATGACCTGAGTATGCGCGGGGTAGCCAACTGTGTTTATACGCTGGAATAATTGACACGGGGAGGAGGCAACGGCATTGACCAGGGCAATCGCCGTGCCGATTTTGCCCGTGATGTCCCCCGCTCTACCTCCGCGAGAGGAGAAGGGCGGGGGGCGCGCAAAACCAGCCGGCCGGGCACCCAAGACCGCCAAGAGACCCGGAAAACCTATCGAACGAGGAGCTTTTGTGATGAAGCACGACATCGCCATCGTTGGGGCAGCCCGGACGCCGGTTGGAGCATTCAATGGCGTATTCGGCAATCTGCCGGCTCACGAACTCGGCAAGGTTGCGATCAAGGCTGCCCTTGAACGCGCCGGTATCGAGGCGCCGCGAGTATCGGAAGTGATCATGGGCCAGATTCTGACGGCTGGCGAGGGACAGAACCCCGCCCGCCAGGCCTCCATCGCAGCTGGAATTCCGGTCGAAAGCCCGGCGTGGGCCGTCAATCAGCTGTGCGGCTCAGGGTTGCGCACGGTCGCACTCGGTTACCAGGCTATCCTCAATGGCGATTCCGAGATTGTCGTCGCGGGCGGCCAGGAATCGATGAGCATGGCGCCGCACTGCGCCCATCTTCGCGGCGGCGTAAAGATGGGCAACTTCGAAATGGTCGATACCATGATCAAGGATGGCCTGTGGGACGCCTTCAATGGCTATCACATGGGCAACACCGCCGAGAACGTCGCCCGGCAGTGGCAGATTACTCGCCAGCAGCAGGACGAATTCGCAGTCGGCTCGCAGAACAAAGCCGAAGCGGCGCAAAAAACCGGGCGCTTCAAAGACGAAATCATCCCGGTGACCGTCAAGACCCGCAAGGGTGATATCGTGGTGGACACCGACGAACATCCCAAGCACGGCACCACGCTCGACTCGATCGGCAAGCTCCGCCCCGCCTTTGCTAAGGACGGGACCGTGACTGCCGCCAACGCGTCGGGCATCAACGATGGCGCCGCGGCTGTCGTGCTGATGAAGGCAAGCGAAGCCGCAAAGGAGAACCGCAAGGTGCTGGCCCGCATTGTGTCCTGGGCCCATGCGGGCGTGGACCCCGCCATCATGGGCACGGGGCCGATCCCGGCTTCCCGCGCAGCCCTCAAGAAGGCCGGATGGACCATCGCCGATCTCGATCTCATCGAGGCGAACGAGGCGTTTGCCGCCCAAGCCTGCGCGGTCAACAAGGACCTCGGCTGGGACACCGCCAAGGTCAACGTCAACGGTGGTGCGATCGCGCTCGGCCATCCGATCGGCGCGTCCGGCGCGCGCGTGCTGATCACGCTGCTCCACGAAATGGAGAAGCGCAACGCCAAGAAAGGCCTCGCCACGCTGTGCATCGGCGGCGGCATGGGCATTGCGATGTGCGTAGAGCGCGGCTGACGCAGGCAAGGCGTCCTTCGTTCGGACCCGGTCATGGCCGGACTTGTTCCGGCCGTCGACGCCTTGCTTGCTGATGCTCGGCAAGAAAGACGTGGATGCCCCGCGACAAGCGTGGGCATGACGACGCACGTGGTTGATCCGTACGGCCTTTTTTGCCACGCTCTTCTGAATCTCGTGGAGGAGCAAAATGGGCGGCGCGGTCCGCGCGTTGCGATCGGTTGTTTGCGCCGTTGCGATGCTGCTGACGGTCGGTGCCTTCGCGCAGGATTTGGCGCCCATCTTCAAAGGAAAGACCGTCGACATCTACACCGGCTACACGGTCGGAGGCGGTTACGACCTCTACACGCGGCTGCTGGCTCGCCACATCGGCAGATATCTGCCTGGTAACCCGACCGTGGTGCCGAAGAACATGGAGGGTGCGGCCAGCATCCGCCTGGCCAACTGGCTTTACAACGTGGCTCCTAAGGATGGGACCGCATTCGGCACCATCGGCCGCGGCACCGCGCTTGATCCCCTGCTCGGGCAGCCCGGCGCCCAGTTCGACGGCACGAAATTCAGCTGGATCGGCAGCGCCAATGACGAGGTGAGCGTGTGCGTCGCCTGGCACACCGTCGGCATGACGACCTTCGACGATCTGTTGCATCGGGAACTGTTGATCGGCGGGACTGGGCCGGGCGACGACACCGTCCAGTTCAGCAAGGTTTTGGCGGGCGTGCTCGGCGCGAAGTTAAAAATCATCGCCGGTTATCCGGGCGGTAACGATGTTGTGCTTGCGATGGAGCGCGGCGAGTTGCAGGGCCGCTGCGGCTGGTCCTATTCGAGCGTGAAGGCCGCCCACCCGAACTGGCTGGCACAGAAGAAGATCGCGATCCTGGTGCAATTCGGGCTCGCCAAGCATCCGGAGCTTCCCGACGTGCCGCTGGTGACGGACCTCGCCACGACCGCGGACCAGCGCCAGCTCCTGAAATTCGTGTTCGCTCGCCAGGTGATGGGGCGCCCGTATCTGGCGCCGCCCGGCTTGGCTCCGACGACTGTCGCAGCGCTCCGCCGTGCCTTCATGGACACCATGGCTGACAAGGAATTTCTCGCCGATGCCGAGCGCTCCAAGCTTGAGATCACGCCGGTTTCCGGCGAACGCATCCAGGAACTGGTGGCGGAGCTTTACAGGACGCCGCCGGAGCTGACGAAGCGGTTGGCAGATATGCTGAAGTGAGATTGAGTCCCCGCAAGACATTGTCTCAGGTTGACGTTTCTACTCGCCCTTTCAGGCTATCGCTGCTTGCCAGACCGACGCCCTTCCGCGAGGTTCCGGATGGCTGCAACGGTTGGCACCTCCGTTGAACCTCCTCACGGGGATCGGAGACTAGATTAGAAAGGCATCAGCGGCCTCGATAGATTCCATCGTGGCTTGTGATCAACCATTGTCGCAAAAGGGGAGACAACAATGGATGTGGCAGGGCGACTTTTGCTGTACGCGCTGGAGTGCGTACACCAACTAGAGCGCGAATACGAACCCGTGCGCGGCAACTGGTAGCGGTATCTTAATGAAGTAGCGGACGCACAGACCAATGCGACTAATCACGTTAGGGATACCTTGAACCACATTTTAGAGATGCAAGCTGAAGCACAGGCTGAGTTAAATCGTATTTCGTTCATCGCGTTCTCTCTTATGGCAGTCGTTGGATGTTCCTGGATCGGCGCAGTTGTTGAATTAACGCTATATCCACGCTTCTTCGGTAAAGTTCACATTAAGGGTGCTCTCACGAGTTCTGGATATACCGTGAATGTCACACACGAGTACAGCGAAGTGTTGGCAAAGACGGTTGGTGACAGTACTCACGAGTACGTTGGGCACGCACTTGACACGCTTTTTGAGCATATTTGGCCGGAGAAAGAGAAGAAAAAGGATAATGATAGGAAAATTGAGCTCAATTCGCTTGCTACCACTATCGAAACCGGCCAGTCAGCAAGCTCTAAGACCAAAATAGATAACGCGCTATCAGCCGCTAGTGGGGTCGTAACGGCCCAGCTGATGGCCCTGCCCTGGAAAATAAATAAATATCAAGGACCGATGGTAGAAAGTTTCGGCGATGAATTGGTTAAAGTTATACAGAAAAAGTTTCCCCGCCCTACAGGCATGAGAGACAATGATTACATAATCTCTTGTGGAGTCACGGAGGAGCGATGATAATCGAATACTTCGATAGGTTACGGTAAAATTATGCACGTGATTGGCAGTACTATGGAAATAAACCATTGAGGTTGATATTGCCATTTTTGCAATTCCATTTCTAGCTAGAAACTTGGACTCTTTGGATTCTCAATCAAGAATGGGAATTAAAATCTTATACCGGCGGAGCCTTCGATGACGTGGAATTCACAACAGTTTATTGGCCTGTTACGAAAGACGGTGGAATAGAGCTTAACAGAATCGTGGATGCTTTGTACGCGTCCGGTGAGGGCCACCGATAGACTCAGCCGGCGGCTCGCTTCGCGGTGTTGCGGCGGGTGTTCTTGCGTGGCGCAAGCGATGCGAGGCGACGATTGATTTCGTTGATATCGAATTGCTGCGGGTCGAAGTCGC